>NZ_CAKZYF010000129.1 GCF_937884665.1 uncultured Allomuricauda sp.
AGGTGGTCGGTCGATTGGATTGCGAGTTGGAAAATCCTAACATCAGCTTCGACATTGACTTTCCGGGAACCAATTCTGTTGTACAATCTGAGATAGAGTACCGACTGCAGGACCCCACAGTAATAGAACGTAATGCATTTTTCCTAATGGCACTGGGAACTTTTGTTGGTGATGATTCTGGCGTAAACCAACAGCTGGTCACTGGAAACCTGATACAAACAGCTTCAGGTCTTTTGAACCAAATTTTGGCCGGTGACAATGATAAACTCAATTTTGGGGTTTCTTATGAACAAGGATTATTGAATCCCAATGCGGACATCCAAACTGAAAACCGAATCGGTGTCACTGTCTCTACCAAAATTTCAGATAGGGTTTTGGTCAACGGAAGGGTTGGGGTGCCAGTGGGGGGCGTATCAGAAACGGTGGTGGCGGGAGATGTTGAGGTACAGGTGTTACTGAACGATGAAGGGACGCTAAGTGCCAAGATTTTCAATAGGGAAAACCAAATCCAACAGTTTTTGGCGGAAAGGCAAGGGTATACCCAAGGTCTGGGTCTTTCCTATCAGGTGGATTTCAACAGCTTTAAAGATTTGATGCGCAAGATTTTTCAAAAGAAGGAAACTGAAGAAAAAAAAGAGGCACCAATACAAGCGACAGAGGTCATGGGACAGGACAGTCTGATTCGATTTAAGGCGAAGAACAGCACCGTAAAAAGACTTACAAACTGATGTGATTTTTTACAATATTTTATAGAGAACCATACGAAAACGTTTGCGAAAATCCCAGGTAATAAATTCGGTATTATCTCATTCTTTAATTAAATAAAGTTTCCTAGTTTTGGCAACTTAAAGGGTTCAATGGCCAAAGAGATTAAAAAGATAGGTGTGTTCACTTCGGGTGGGGATTCTCCTGGTATGAATGCCGCCATCCGATCGGTCGTCCGAACGTGTGCTTACCTAAATTTGGATTGTGTTGGTATTTACAGGGGATATCAGGGAATGATTGAAGGGGATTTTAAGCCCATGGATGCGCGTAGCGTGAACAATATCATCAATAAAGGAGGTACCATTTTAAAATCAGCTCGTTGTGATGAGTTCAGAACTCCCGAAGGTCGTAAAAAGGCCCATGACCAACTGGTTTCAGAAGGTATACATGCGCTTGTGGTCATTGGGGGCAACGGCAGTTTTGCCGGCGCTTTACTGTTCAATGAAGAATTTGATTTTCCCGTAATGGGTATTCCAGGTACCATAGATAACGACATTCTTGGGTCGAGTTTTACCATTGGTTTTGATACCGCCATTAACACTGTTGTGGGTGCCATAGATAAAATTCGGGATACCGCCAGTTCGCATAACCGGCTTTTTTTTATCGAGGTAATGGGAAGGGATGTGGGACACATCGCTTTAAATGCAGGAGTAGGGGCCGGAGCTGAGGAAATATTGATTCCAGAACAAAATCTAGGACTGGAACGCTTGTTGGACTCTTTGAAGCGAAGCAAAAAATCCGGAAAATCTTCAAGTATTGTTATTGTTGCGGAAGGAGACCGGACCGGAAAAAATGTATTTGAACTTAAGGAATACGTTGAGGAACATCTTCCAATTTACGATGTTCGCGTATCTGTATTAGGACACATGCAACGTGGAGGCAACCCCACCTGTTTTGATAGGGTGTTGGCCAGTAGAATGGGGGTAAAAGCCGTAGAAAGTCTCTTAGAGGGTAAATCCAATTACATGGTGGGCATACGGGATACACAGCTTATCCTCACCCCGATAAGTGAGGCCATCAAGGCCCACACAGATATAGATGAAGAACTCATTCGAGTTTCAGATATTATGACAACATAAATAAAAACTAAACAAAAAGAAATGGCAGATTTAAAAATAGGAATCAACGGATTTGGTCGAATCGGCCGATTGGTATTTAGGGCTACGGTCAAAAGAGACAATGTGGATGTTGTTGCGATCAACGATTTATTGGACGTTGAACATCTGGCGTATTTATTGAAATACGACTCGGTACATGGTCGGTTCGATGGTACGGTAGAAGTGGAAGGCGGGCACCTGGTGGTAAACGGAAAAACGGTTCGTGTAACTGCGGAAAGAGATCCTAAAAATCTAAAATGGGATGAAGTAGGTGCAGATATTGTAGCTGAGTGTACAGGAATTTTTACCACGCTGGAAACGGCACAGTACCATATTGACGGCGGTGCAAAAAAAGTAGTAATCTCCGCTCCCTCCAAAGATGCACCCATGTTCGTGATGGGGGTCAATCATCATGAGGTGAAGGCATCGGATACCATCGTTTCTAATGCTTCTTGTACAACGAATTGTTTGGCACCCTTGGCCAAGGTTTTGAACGACACTTTTGGTATTGAAGAAGGTTTAATGACCACGGTGCATGCGACAACAGCTACCCAAATGACAGTGGATGGTCCTTCCAAAAAAGATTTCCGTGGTGGACGAGGTGCTCTTTTGAATATTATTCCTGCTTCGACAGGTGCGGCTAAAGCGGTGACAAAAGTAATCCCGGAATTGCAGGGTAAACTGACAGGTATGGCGTTCAGAGTACCAACCTCCGATGTTTCCGTAGTGGATTTAACGGTACGGTTGGAAAAGGAAACCTCTTACGACGAAATAAAAAGTGTATTCAAAAAGGCTGCTGAAGGTGAACTTTCCGGTATTTTAGGATATACGGAGGAAGCAGTGGTTTCACAAGACTTTGTTGGTGACGCGAGGACCAGTATTTTTGATGCAGGAGCTGGCATAGAGCTTAATCCAAAGTTTTTTAAGGTAATTTCTTGGTATGACAATGAAGCGGGATATTCCCATAAATTGGTCGATTTGGCCGAGCATGTAGCGCAGCTTTAATTTAGTATCTTACATGAAATTACTTAGCAGATTTGTACCTGCTAAGGCTTCCTAAATATCGACCTATGATTCTTATTGTTGATAGCGGAGCTACCAAGTCCGATTGGATTTCCCTTGACAATACTGGAAAACAACTGTTTCTGACCCAGACTTTAGGGCTGAGTCCCGAGGTACTTTCCAGAGAAGTAATAGAGGACCGCTTGGCGAATAACTTCGATTTATCACAAAACCGTAATGAAGTTGACCAACTTTATTTTTATGGGGCGGGATGTGGTACGGATAGAATGAAAAAATTCTTAAAGGAGATTTTTAAGGACTTCTTTCCCCATGCAAAAACCGAGGTAAGGGAAGATACCTATGCAGCGATATACTCAACCACAACAATAGGACACCAGGGAATTGTCTGCATTTTAGGCACAGGTTCCAATTGCAGTTATTATGATGGCCATCAGCTCTTTCAAAAAGTAACTTCGCTCGGTTACATCCTGATGGATGACGGAAGCGGTAATTTTTTTGGCCGAAAACTACTGAGGGATTATTACTTTCATAAAATGCCACAAGATTTGGGCATTCGTTTTGCCAAAGAATATGACTTGGATGCCGACGTCATTAAAGAGCACCTGTACAAACAGCCAAATCCAAATACCTATTTGGCCACATTTGCCCGGTTCATCATAGAAAATAAAGACCATCCGTATTGTCGAGGTGTAATCGATAAAGGGCTACAGCAATTTGTCAACAACTACATTATGCAATTTGAACTGGCGACCAAAGTGCCTATTCACTTTGTAGGCAGTATTGCGCATTTTTTACAAGAAGAGCTTATTACCGTTCTAGAACGCAATGATTTGATTCCAGGCGTAATTCGCCGAAGGCCCATTGACGGCTTAGTTGAGTTTCACAAAAAAACTATTTGACCGCGATCATTGAGATTTCCACATTCACAAAGGCGGGAAGGTTTGCAACTTCAACGGTTTCCCTTGCTGGAGCCGTATTCGCATCGAAATAGGAACCATAGACTTCATTTATCTCTGCAAATAGGTGCATGTCCTTGATAAAAATCGAAGTTTTTACCACGTGCTCAAAGGTCATACCGGCTTCTTCCAAAATGACCTTGAGGTTTTCCATGGACTGTCGCGTTTCCGCTTTGATGTCATCCTTGACTAAATCCCCAGTTTCGGGAATGATGGGAATCTGCCCGGAAATGTACAGCGTATCTTTGATAAGAACCGCCTGGTTGTAAGGCCCAATGGGCGCAGGTGCTTTTGAAGTTTTGATAATGGTTTTCATGCCGTTCTGTTGTAAAATTAGATATGTCTATAAAATAATTCTAGCGATTAAAAGGTTGGCTCCTATTTTCCCATTTAAGGTCGCTGAGAATGGAACTCTTTATTCCAATAAAAAAGTACCATCGCTCAAATCTACCAAAAGGTGTCCAATCAAAACTAATCCGAAAGCTGTCCAGGTCCCGGTTAAAATTAAATCGCGTATCGGTAAAGCCTTTGTTTCTGATGTCATACCCGGAATTAAAGCCCACTTCCCATTTAGGAGTGAGTTTAATATTACCTGAAAACATGAGGGAGTGGTTGGTGATTTCACGTTGTCGATTGGAATTGTTGTAGGTGGCAACGTACGTAAACCGCACATCCCAGGGCAAGGAGTTGGAATATGGAGTACTATCTACATCTTCTTCTTCACCTTCTCCAGGGCCAAAGGAGTTACGACCGGGTTGTGTCCCGCCTAGGTCAAAAGGGTTGCTGCCATAATTGGGATCCGGTTGCTCTTCAGATTCTTCCTCTTTTTGTCCTCCTTTTTTGAACATATCACTGTTCAGCGTAAAACCGGTATTTATCCTTGCGGAGGTAAGCCGTACCAGTCCGCCCCCATTGTTTACATTGAGTGTATTTATCCTTCTTCCATTATTATCAATGGCAAACGGGTCTAAGGTAGCCGCAAAATTTATGGGAACCTTGGGAATAATCTCCGTGGCGCCTGTGAGATTTATAGGGCTGAGCTTTAAGGAATCCGCCTCAAAATTATAACTTGTAGAAAGATTCAAGTTACTGAGGATACTCACTTTTTTGGGTTCGGTTGCTGTAGAATCTTTATCCCGGACCTTCGCTTCCAGCGTGTTCTGGAGGGAAAAAGTCAACGCGCTCGTCCTATTCAAAGAGGGCCTACCGTAAAGACTTGTTTCAAACGGGGTGAACTGCACCTCATTCCCATCGCCATCTGTAAAAGTTTCATAGAACTGTTCAAATGAAGGAGCATAACCATAGGATAAAGATGGGCGTATGACATGGCGTATGGCCTGTATCTTTTTATCTTCCCCACGGTTAAAGGTTCCGTAAATGGTGGTACCGATAGTGGCTCCAACGTTATACCGATTAAAACGGTCGAACCCGGATATAGTATCCGTAACCGTTTCCTGCAAGTCGTCATCAAACCTCCGGTTTATCGTTTCAAAGGCCCAGACATCCTCATAACTACCGTTTAAAGTGACACTCAGGTATTTGGCCACTTTGAAATTAGTGGCCAGAGGAATCCTGTGCCGCGCCCCAATTCTGGCATCGTCGAAAGAAAAATTGGTCTCATCCGTAGTGATGGTGTTTTGCGCATTTACATCATATTGGAAATTAACGTTTTGAATCAGCCCCTTTTTGATACCGTCGCGCTTAGCAAACGGAAAAATACGCTCCATACTAGCTTGGAATGTGGGCAATGACATGGTAATCTGTTCCGTTCGTGAGTTTTGGGTATGGCTCAACGTCATGCTGGTATTGACGGAAGGATACGCAGGGAAGGTTTTGGAATAACTTATGGAGGACGCAAACGTATTGGTCTGAACCTGCGAACGGTTGTCTTGGTTCAGTGAGTTGGAAAAGAACTGGCTGCTTCCCAAATTCACCGAAGCTGAAAACCGGGAATTAGGACTTGCTTTGGCATCCTGGGTATGCTGAATACGGATGTTGTAATTACTTTGTCTACTGAAATCACTGAAACCTCTTTGGCTCTGTATCAAGTTTTCAAAACTGAAATTGATGTTTCCCCGGAATTTATAACGCTTTGTGTAGATGGATTGTCCTCTAAAACCAAAACTACCATTGGTATAGTAATCCCCGGTCACACTCAAATCGACATAATCGCTAAAAGGAAAATAATACCCACCATTTTGTATGAAATATCCCCGTTGTGGATCGTTTCCGAAGGTAGGGAAAATAAGACCGGCCGTCCGTCCTGTTGTCAACGGAAAATAAGCAAAAGGCAACGCAATAGGGGTAGGTACATCGGCAATGTACATATTACTAAAACCCGCAATAATCTTCTTCTTCGGGACAAATTTGGCCTTTCGTATCCGGATGTAGTAGTCCGGATTGACCGTATCTTTGGAGGTGGTCAATTTACCTTCACTCAAAAAATAGACTGAGTCGTTTTCCTTTTTAGTTATTTCAGCATATACCTTCATGGCGTCACTTCCCAACTGACCTAAACCTGCCTGCTGTTCCGTCCTGGAATTCCAGATAAGTGCTTTTTGCGTATCAAAGTTGAATCGTATGGAATCGGGTCTCACCTCGTTGGTGCCTTGTTTAAAATAGGGAAGCTGACTGTAGGTTCCGGTTGAATCTTTGATGCGGCCGGCATACACTTCGTTTTTAATATAATCCAATACGATTATCCCTGCTTTCAGTTCAGTATCTTGATAATAGATTTCCGCTTCATCGTAGAGATAGATTTTGTTCTCAGATTGACTTAATCGTACATAATCCTTGGCCTTGTACTTAATAATATCTAAGATCGCCGATTGTTTTTTGGGTACGGAATCTGTTTCGGTGGAATCCAAGGGAATGGAATCGTTTAGGATATTTGCGGGCATCAAAGGTGCGGTTATACTGTCTTGCAAGGCTTTGATGGGCAGCGGTACAATGGGGTCCTCCTGGGCGAAAACTTGTATCGAAAAGCCTACAAGAACAAATAGGAATATTAAAAGATGTTTGTTTGATTGCAACGTGATAAATCCTATTTTTGTGCTAGTTTGGCCTAGTTTTTGGGCCCAAACTTACATATATTTTTTCTTCCGTTACTTGGGGATTACAATATTTTTAACCTTAACGGAAAGCTAAAATTCAAGGGTTCTTATGGTCATATACCGGTTATTTTTTCCAGTTGTACTACTTTTTTTAACTCCCGTTAACTCATTCCCCAAAAATAATACCGAATTCCCTCCCAACGATAAATTTATCGTTGTTCTGGATGCCGGCCATGGAGGACATGACCCCGGTAATCTGGGAAATGGGTATTTGGAGAAAAACATCGCGTTGCGCATTGTTTTGGAAGCGGGCAAGGAACTTGAAAAGAATCCGGATATTCAGGTAATCTACACCCGTAAGGACGATACTTTTGTGGATTTATACGTTAGGGGCAAAATTGCGAACGAGGCCAATGCAGATTTGTTCGTCTCGGTTCATTGTGATTCGCATACTTCCGACGCCTACGGAGCCGGTACGTTTGTTTTGGGTTTGCACGCCAATCGGCAAAATTTTGAGGTGGCCAAAAAGGAAAACTCGGTGATTTATTTAGAGGATGATTACGAACAACGATATGCCCAATATGACATTAACTCGCCAGAATCTGTTATCGGTCTGACTATAATGCAAGAAGAATTTCTCCAGCAGAGCATACTTTTGGGTACAAAACTGCAGGATAATTTTACAAAAAAACTCAATCGAAAAGATAGAAAGGTAAAACAGGCTGGCTTTATTGTTTTGCATCAGACCTTTATGCCGAGCGTTTTGATTGAAACAGGATTTTTGACCAATAAAAAAGAAGGGAGCTATCTGAATTCTTCCAAAGGCCAAACGGAGATGGGTAGGGCCATTGCGAAATCCATTATTGCTTATAAAGAGCACCTAAACAAGGGGGTTGCCCTTGATGAGGTTCCGACCGATATCTCGGAAAATGAAAAGGAAATAGTGGAAGAAGCACCCATAGAAAAGGAGTCCCAAAAGGAAATTGTTGAAGTTGTCCCTGAACAGAAAGATGATAAAGCAGCCGCTCAAGAAAAGGAGACTTCTGCACCTTCCCGATCAGAAGATTTAGTTTTTAAGGTCCAATTGTTGGCAAGTTCAAAAAGCATTCCTTTGACCAACGAAAGTTTCAATGGTTTGGGAAACCTGTCCAAAGAACCTTTTAAAAACTTATACCGTTATATGTACGGGAATGCCAAATCCTATGAGGAAGCAAAGGTTCTAAAAGCTGAGGCTGACGCCAAAGGGTATACAACCTCGTATATCGTAGCCTATAAAAATGGGAACCGCGTTCCACTTAAAGATGCAATAAAGTAGGTCATCGGAAAGGCATTCGACCTTCCTAAAATTATTCCTAATTTTGTTTCAAACGGAAAACTTATTTTTTTGAAACTATCCAGAGAGATTAAAACTGGGATTATTGTACTAACGGGCATTGTTGCTTTCATTTTTGGATTAAGTTATTTAAAGTCCGCTTCTCTTTTTGAAAATACACGTACGCTTTATGCCATTTATGGACATGTTGGGGGCCTTCAGCCTGGTACTCAGGTCACCATAAACGGTCTGGACGTCGGAAATGTGAGCAGTATTCGTTTTAAGGACAATTCGGGTAAACTATTGGTAACACTTTCAATAAATAGCGACTTTGAATTTTCAAAGAATAGCGAAGCTGAACTGTATGATACAGGCATCATAGGAGGGAAAGGCATCCAGATAAATCCTGTTTTTGACGGATCGCGAAATGCACGATCAGGGGATACTTTGATTACAGCGACTCGGCCTGGAATCACGGAATTGGTTCAGCAAAAGCTCACTCCGCTACAGCTCAAGGTAGAGAGCGCAGTATCCCATGCGGACTCATTGTTGATGGACGTCAACGCGATTTTGGACGAACCCACCAAAATGGAACTTAAAAAAGGTATCGCCGGTTTGAGTGAATTGATAATGTCTTTCAAAGGGAGCGCCGATAAGTTGAACGGGCTTTTGGAAAAAAACCAGGACCAGTTGGATAATTCCCTAAAAAATGTAGATAATATTACCAATAATTTCTCAAAACTTTCTGATTCTTTGGCGAACGCGGGCCTCGCCGAAACCGTTACTGATTTCCAAACCACGGTCACCCGTTTGAACGGACTCTTGGGTAAGATAGAAAAAGGAGAAGGTTCACTCGGGAAATTGGCCAATGACGAAAAACTCTACAATAATTTGGCCGATGCTTCGCGTGAATTGGATTTACTGTTGCAGGATTTTAGATTGAATCCCAAACGTTATGTCAATGTATCCGTCTTTGGAAAAAAACAGAAAGACTACGAACTACCAGAAGACGACCCTGCCAATAAACAATAGCAAATTAAATACTTGAAAAATTTATTATGCATGCATAATAAATTTTGTAATTTTGAAGTTAGCTATGTCAATGACCTCATATATACCAAATATCGTGTTCGCAATTCTCCTTTCACTAGGTATTGGTTATTTTGTTAAAAATGTAAAAAAACTCACTAGAAACATCAAATTGGGTAGGGACGTAGATGTTAGTGATAACAAACCACAGCGTTGGAAAAATATGGCCCGGATTGCACTGGGCCAGACCAAAATGGTGGTACGTCCAATCGCTGGTATCATGCACATAATTGTGTATGTTGGCTTTGTTATCATCAATATCGAGGTATTGGAAATCATTATTGATGGCATTTTGGGGACACATCGGGTTTTTGCCCCATTAGGTAGTATTTACGACTTTTTAATTGGTTCTTTTGAAATTCTTGCTTTCTTGGTGGTAGTTGCGGTGGTGGTTTTTTGGGTACGTAGAAATACCATCCGACTAAAACGTTTCTTTAAACCTGAAATGGAGGGTTGGCCCAAAAAAGACGGTAATCTTATCCTCTACATCGAGCTGGTGCTTATGGGTCTGTTCCTCACGATGAATGCCGCTGATTTTCAACTGCAGCAATTGGATGCCCCCCACTATGTAAAAGCAGGGGCTTTTCCGATAAGTCAGTACATCGCCTTGCTTTTTCAAGGGTTGTCCATACCTACTTTGATACTTGTGGAAAGAGTTGCCTGGTGGCTGCACATAGTAGGTATTTTAGCATTTTTGAATTACCTCTACTATTCCAAGCACCTTCATATTTTGTTGGCCTTTCCAAACACCTATTATGGCAAACTGAAACCTCAAGGGGCATTCAGTAATGTGCAATCGGTAACCAATGAAGTGAAGCTGATGATGGACCCTTCCGCAGATCCGTTTGCAGCTCCTGCCGAAGATGATTCGGCTGAACCCGAAAAATTTGGAGCCTCTGACGTAATGGATTTGAATTGGGTGCAACTTTTGAACGCATATACCTGTACTGAATGTGGAAGATGTACTTCCGAATGTCCGGCGAATCAGACCGGTAAAAAATTATCGCCACGAAAAATAATGATGGATACCCGGGACAGATTGGAAGAAGTGGGAAAAAACATTGATGCCAATAAGGGCAAATTTGTGCCGGATGGAAAACAGTTGTTGGATAATTACATCACAAAAGAAGAACTCTGGGCCTGTACTACTTGCAATGCATGTGTGCAAGCTTGCCCAATAAGCATAGACCCGCTTTCCATTATTGTGGAAATGCGGCGTTTTTTGGTAATGGAGCAGTCCGCGGCACCCATGGAACTGAACAATATGATGTCCAATATTGAAAATAACGGTGCTCCTTGGCCTTATAACCAGATGGACCGGTTAAACTGGGTAAATGAATAATATGGAGATTATGGCTGAAGTACTTCAAGTAAGAACAATGGAGGAATTTATGGCTCAAGGAATTCAACCCGAAATTTTGTTTTGGGTAGGTTCTGCGGGCAGTTATGATGATCGTGCCAAAAAGATTTCCCGTGCCTTCGTAAAGATACTGAATCGGGCCAAGGTAGATTTTGCGGTCCTAGGGCCTGAGGAAAGCTGTACTGGAGACGTGGCCAAACGTGCAGGCAATGAATTCCTGTTTCAAATGCAGGCCATGATGAACATTGAAGTTTTGAACGGTTACGAAATAAAACGGATTGTAACCTGTGACCCGCATTCATTCAATACGTTGAAAAACGAATATCCCAGTTTGGGAGGCTCCTATGATGTGGTGCATCATACGCAATATATCAAAGAATTGATTGATGCCAAGCGACTTACTTTGGAAGGCCAGGTCTACAAGGAAAAAAGGATCACGTTTCACGACCCTTGTTATTTAGGGAGGGCCAACTCAGTCTATGACGCCCCAAGGGATATTATCAAGAAAACCAACGCCAACATAGTGGAAATGAAGCGACACAAAAAAACAGCGCTTTGCTGTGGCGCCGGTGGGGCGCAAATGTTTAAGGAACCTGAAAAAGGAGATATGGACATCAATATCCTGCGAACCAAGGATGCCTTGGAAACCAATCCGAATATTATTGCAACGGGTTGTCCTTACTGCAATACAATGATGACCGATGGTATCAAGGCCCATGAAAAAGAGGATACCATCCAGGTTTTGGATGTTGCCGAATTAATCGCAAACTCTTTATAAAATGCTGGTCGCCTTTGAGAGCTTACCGGATACAGCAAGAATTTGGATATACCAATGCAACCGTACTTTTTCCGCGGAGGAATTGGAAGAAGTAACGACAATGACACAAGCTTTCCTTACCCAATGGACCGCTCATGGCGCAAACCTAAAAGCAGGTTTCCAAATTCCATACAATCGTTTTTTGGTCATTGGTTTGGATCAGTCCGTTAACAGTGCTTCGGGTTGTTCCATTGATGCTTCTGTCCATTTTATACAGCTTTTGGAACAAAAATTTAAGGTAGATTTACTGGACAAAATGAATGTCTCCTACAAACAGGGTGATTTTGTGGCATATAAACCTTTAAAGGACTTTAAGAAAATGGCCAAAGAGCGGGCGGTATCAAAAAACACAATAGTTTTTAATAATTTGGTCACCACAAAACAAGAATATTTGGACCACTGGGAAGTCCCTGCCTCAGAGAGTTGGCATTCTCGTTTTGTCCATTAGACTTTTGGAACCAAGAAACAGTTTAAAACACACCGGGATGCTACGTAAAGTTTTGTTATCGTTAATTTTATCTGGTATGTCCCTTGGGGGATATGCCCAGCACGAAGTTTTGTCCAATACCCTAATTTTTTACGCTCCTTTTGACGGAGATACCCAAGCGCAATTTGCAGTCGGTGATACCGACATTTATACGGCTTTAGATAGAAAAGTGCTTCAAGCTGCAAAGAAGGGTTTGGAAGGCTCTAATACTGTTTTGGCGAAGGATGTGGGATTACATGGGGATGCTCTGGAATTCAAAAAGAAAGGGAAACCGGTAGTATTTTATGATGCGTTCAAAAATATGGGCTATTCCAAAGAATCCTGGAGTGGTGCCATTTCCTTTTGGTTGCGACTGGATCCTGCCCAAGATTTGGAACCTGGGTTTTGCGACCCCATCCAGATTACGGACGTCAATTACAATGATGCGTCAATATGGGTTGATTTTACTAAAGCAAATCCCAGGGATTTTAGATTGGGGGTACTTGGCGATCTATCAGCATGGAATCCTCAAAAATTGGGACCTGACAACAACCCGGAATTTGAAAAAAGACTCGTCCGTGTCAAAACACCTCCTTTTTCAAGAGCGAGTTGGACCCATATCGTAATCAACTTTTCCAAACTGGGGACTTCATCCGCCACATCCCATCTCTTTATCAATGGCGCTTTGCAAGGAAGTGTACAGAAAATAGCGGACCCCTTTACCTGGGAAGAAGAAAAAGCCAAGATTTTTCTTGGACTGAACTATATCGGACTGATGGATGAACTTTCCGTTTTTGAACGACCTCTTTCCACAGAAGCCATCGATAAATTGTTTCGTGTGAAATCGTTAAAAACCCTGATTTCAGGGAAACACCAAGAATAGGAAAACGCAATATTTTAAACCTTGTTTGTTTGTTTATCCTTTCCAAGAAGCACTGGAAAAGAGGCTTTTCATGGGCAAAGGGTATTAAATTATCCAAAATACGTTTTGTTCTTTAACGAAATACAATAATTTTATACGGATAAAGTTCAGGTTCTAGAAGAAGCTTTATGCAATTAAACTATTACTTTCCTCTCTTTTTATTGTTTTTTTTAGGAGTCAAAGGGCAGCATCCGTTGATTGCCACCGACACTTTGGGTCAAATGCAGTGGGTGGAAGAGACCTATCAAAATATGTCACCCGAAGAACGGGTGGCCCAACTTTTTATGGTCAGCGTAAGTTCCAATGCAAGTAAGACCACAACCGATAAATTGGCCAGGCTCATTGAGGAACAGAAAATAGGGGGTGTTATTTTTCTCAAAGGAGGGCCTGTGCAACAAGCAAAGCTTACGAATGCTTTTCAAGCTAGGTCCAAGATACCGCTACTGATTGGTACGGATGCCGAATGGGGTCTCGCCATGCGACTTGACTCGACCTATGCATTTCCTTGGAACATGACCCTGGGCGCCATCCAAGATGACAGTATTATTGAAAAAGTGGGATTCCAAATCGGCAAACATTCCAAACGCATGGGAGTTCATATAAACTTTGCCCCGGATATTGATGTAAACAACAATACAAGAAATCCCATTATAGGAAACCGTTCTTTCGGGGAGTCCCCTCGGAATGTTGCCCAAAAAGGATATGCTTTTATGAAGGGTATGGAAATGGCCGGCATTTTATCCTGTGGAAAGCATTTTCCGGGACATGGAGATACCGATGTGGATTCGCACAAAGCATTACCGCTAATTGAAGCGGATAGGCAAAGACTGGATTCCATTGAGTTATATCCCTTTAAACAACTCATCAAAAAAGGATTGAGTGCCGTAATGGTAGCGCATTTGGATGTTCCTTGTCTCGAAAGTAGGGATGGGCACCCTTCCTCACTTTCAAAAAGTATCATCTCCGATCTCTTGATAAAAGAGCTCAATTTTAAAGGTCTGGTCTTTACAGATGCGTTAAACATGAAAGCCGTTTCCCAGTTTGCGGAAGAAGGTGAGGTGGAGTTGGAAGCTTTTTTGGCGGGAAGCGATGTTTTGTTGATGCCCCAAAATCCAATCGCATCAAAAGAGCGCCTTCTAAAGGCATTGGAAGCGGGAACCATTTCAATGAAAAGACTTGAGTTGTCCGTTAAAAAAATCTTGATGGCCAAATACAAGGTAGGGCTTCACCAATATGTTCCCGTGGAAGAAGAACAAATGATCGCAGACCTGAACGGATTAGATAACGATATCCTCTATGAAACTTGCATGGAGGAGGCCCTTACCGTAGCTAAGAACAATTTTGGGCTATTGCCGATAAAAAAGCTTGAAAACAAGCGTATTGCTTATGTGGAATTTGGAGATTCAAGTGGAGAAGCGTTTTATAAAATGCTCGCTAACTACGCAAAGGTCACCTGGGTCAAAGAAAAGGATATCGCCGCATATCGCAAGAAGTTGGCTGAGTTCAATTTGGTAATTATAGGTTTTCACAAAAGTAACGCATCGCCTTGGAAGCCCTATAAAATGAACGATAGGGAACTTTTTTGGTTACAGGAAATCGCAAAGTTGAGGACAAGCAATACGATTTTAACTGTTTTTTCAAAACCCTACGCCCTTCTTGATATCGTTAACTTTAATACCATTGATGCCATGGTGTTGGGATATCAAAATAGTAGGATAGCGCAAGAGAAAGCGGCCCAAGCTATTTTTGGGGCGTTTGGAGCAAAGGGTAGGTTGCCGGTTTCCGCGGGGTCCCCATTTCCAGTGGGTACGGGAGTTGATACGAAGCCTTTGCAACGTTTGTGATATTCAATCCCGGAGCGGGTAGGCATGAGTTCCAAGAGACTGGGTCAGGTGGATAGTTTGGTTCAGATAGGTCTCGATTCGCTGATGTTTCCCGGGGCGCAGGTGCTTATCGCCAAAAAAGGAAGGATTATTTACAACCGGGCCTTTGGAAAGACCACGTATTCCTCGAGTACTACCGTAGACCGTGAGCACATCTACGATTTGGCCTCTTTGACCAAAATTTTGTCCACATTGCCCATGCTCATGAAAATGGAAGAAGAAGGTCATATTGCGCTCAATGATACTTTTAAAGACCTGATTCCCGAGTATATGGACTCTGAGTTAAAGGATGTGACAGTACTCAAAGCGCTTTCCCATTACGGACGTCTGCCAGCTTGGATCGCATTTTATGTCGATACCTTATCCGAGGAAGGGAAACCCTCAGCAGATTTTTACCGGAATCATCCCGCAGATGGTTTTCCGTATCAGGTTGCGGATAATTTGTATTTGACCGATGCGTACCAAGATTCCATTTATAATCGAATTGGCAGACAAGAATTGAAATCCAACAGGTATCGCTATAGTGATGTTGGGTATTACGTGTTCAAAAAATACATTGAGGATTTTTACAAAAAACCACTGGATGAGCTGGTATATTCCAATTTCTATAGACCTATGGGCCTTCAATACACCACGTTTAACCCCTTGAAGAAATTCCCAAAAGACCAATTGATTCCCACGGAGGAGGATGGTTATTTTCGATATCAGACCGTCCAAGGTTATGTCCATGATATGGGTGCTGCCATGCAGGGTGGTGTGGGGGGGCATGCCGGTCTTTTCAGCAATGCCAACGAGGTCGCCAAAATTATGCAAATGTATCTTCAGGGAGGAGTGTACGGGGGAAAACGCTTTATAAGCGATAGGACCATCCAGAAATTCAACACCTGCTATTTTTGTCACAAACAGGTACGCCGGGGGGTAGGTTTTGATAAACCGCAACTCAAGGAAAAGGGTCCTACCTGTGGTTGCGTATCCCGAAAAAGTTTCGGGCATAGTGGGTTTACGGGGACCTATACCTGGGCAGACCCAGAGGAAGAACTTGTTTATGTTTTTCTATCCAATCGTACATATCCCACCGCCAGCAATACACTTTTGGTCAAATCAGGTTTGCGGACAAGAATACAACAAGCAATTTATGATGCCATTATTGATTAAAGGCGCAAAATTGCTTTAGATTTGTTATTATGAAGATTGCTATAGTTTGTTATCCCACTTTTGGTGGGAGTGGCGTTGTGGCCACAGAATTAGGAATAGCACTTGCCGAAAGGGGGCATGAAATACATTTCGTAACATACAAACAGCCAGTGAGACTGGGATTATTGGGGAACAACGTACACTTTCATGAAGTCCACGTTCCCGAGTATCCTCTTTTTCATTATCAACCCTATGAACTGGCTTTGTCCAGCAAGTTGGTGGATACTGTGAAACTCTACGGTATTGAGCTGTTACATGTCCACTACGCCATTCCGCATGCTTATGCAGGTTACATGGCAAAAAAAATGCTTCTGGAGGAAGGAATCTACATTCCGATGATAACCACCCTGCACGGGACGGATATAACCCTAGTGGGCAAGCATCCGTATTATAAACCAGCGGTAACTTTTAGCATTAATAAATCTGATGTGGTCACTTCCGTTTCTGAGGATTTAAAACGAAGCACATTGGAGATTTTTCATATTCAAAAAGAAGTAGAGGTCATTCCGAATTTTATCGACTCTTCCAAGTACAGTCAGGATTATACCGACTGTCAACGTACGCTAATGGCGAATGAAGATGAGCGGATAGTTACCCATATCAGCAATTTTAGAAAAGTAAAACGTATTCCGGATGTCATCCAAGTGTTTCATCGGATCCAGAAGAAAATACCGGCAAAGCTCATTATGGTCGGGGAAGGTCCCGAGAAGGAGAGCGCAGAACGGCTATGCGACCAATTAGGTATCAGTGAAAAGGTGATATTCCTCGGAAATAGTAATGAAATTGACCGAATCTTGTGTTTTTCCGATCTGTTCTTACTTCCCTCAGAATCTGAAAGTTTTGGTTTGGCCGCACTTGAAGCAATGATAAATAGGGTAGCTATAATTTCTAGTAATACTGGTGGAATACCTGAGGTGAACAAACACGGGGTTTCCGGATTTTTAGCGGACGTGGGCGATATTGATGAAATGGCCGAAAAGGCCATATTGATTTTAAAAGAAGATGTGACCATGGAAAAGTTCAAAGAGAATGCTAGAAATGTCGCATCAAAATTTGATATTACCCATATTCTCCCGCTTTATGAAGAGGTCTATGAAAAGGCATACAATTCAAGGTACAAGAACTCCTACTAGTATGAGGGTCTTTTGGGGTATTCTATTTGGTACGTTCTTTTTCTGTCAAATGTCTTGTAATTCCCAAAAACAGGTGGTTACTGCGCAAAACACAGATAATGACCCGAGGATCAAATTGATCGATGAAGATTTATATAGTGGTATTTATCAACTGGAGACCTCGGTGGTCAGGGACATGAAATCCCTAAAAAAGTTCTACGCACAAATCAATAAGACCCGTAAACCCGGATTGCCCGTACCCAGTGTTGACTTTTCACAGCATACCGCGTTGATTATTTGTGCTGGGGCACAGGAGGCAGATGAAAAGGTTGGGATTTCTTTCGGCGATGAAAATGATAAAGAATTGATAATCAACATAAAAAAACACTCCGTAGCAGAATCTACTGCGAATGGGACTTCGACTATCACCTATCCGTTTTACGTGTATACTATTCCTTCAACGATGAAATCGGTACATTTTGTCAAGCTAAAATAGGCGTGTTTTTGTAGATTTTTCCCACTTATCGATTATTAGTGTCCTTTGAGGTGTAAAAAATTCTTTTTCTGACGCTTCCACTAATTTTGTTCACATAATCTCAAATCTTTACCTAATGAAAGCGATTTCTTCAGCAGTAACCGTTTTTGCGCTTTTCTTCACAGCTGTTTTACTTGGACAGGATGTACAGCTCACTGAAAAGGACAGTATCGTAAAATCTTCTTGGATGGTTTCCCTTGGAATCAACATTGTGGATGATTCTGGTGATGAGTTCGGGAATTTACTTGATCTACGTGATGGCTGGAACACGGTTCCATTTCCTTCCAGAGTAAGTATTGGAAGGTATTTTGACAGCGGTATTGGGCTAGAGGCCATTGGTACCTATAATCGATATAATGAAGGAAAGATTGTGGATAATATGGTCATTCCAGAAGATATTGACTATTTCGGAATTGATTTTAGGATAAGTTACGACTTGAACCAAATTGTAGGGCAAACTGGTTTTTTTGATCCCTACGTAGGCATAGGTGCTGGGTACACAGATGCCAACAACCAAGGCAGGGGAACATATAATGCCGTGGTTGGATTTCGAACTTGGTTTTCCGATAGGGTAGGTCTCGATTTTAACTCTACGGGAAAATGGACCATGAACACCGAAAACTCAACAAACCATATCCAACATGCTGTTGGGGTAGTGTATCAATTTGATGTAAAGAAAGGTCTTTCCTTAAGGGGAGAAGAAAAATTGGAATTGTTCAAAGAGATGGAGGAAGAGCAAAAGCGGGTCCAAGACTCTATTGCTGCCAAAGAAAAGGCTGATGAAGAATCGAGGTTATTGGCAGAACGATTAAAACGGGAACAAGAAGCCGCTAAATTGGCCGAAGCCGAAAGAGCAAGAAAAGAGGCGGAGGAGCGAAGGCGCGCTGCCATCGAAAACGAAATAGAATCTTTGGGAAATGTATACTTTGCCTTGAATTCTTCGTATCTCACCGTAAATGATAAGCAACTTCTAGACAAGCTAGGACAGATTTTAAATAAGTATCCGGAACTCCGAATCGAAGTATCTGCACATACGGATTCACGAGGAACCGAAAAGTACAACCAATGGCTTTCCGAAAGGCGCGCAGACCGCACCATTGCCTACATGGTCTCAAAAGGTATCACCCAAAACAGACTTCAAACCGAAGCGTTTGGCGAGGAAAAATTGATTAATGAGTGTACAGATACGGTTATCTGCCCCGAGCAAAAACACGCGAAAAATAGGAGATCGGAATTCAAGATTCTATCATTTGGGAGAGCTATTGATAGGGAAGCTAAATAGGAAAGCATGATTCAGGAGATTATCTCCCAAAATGTCATTGTTGGTTTTAACAACAGCAATAGAGATTACCCAATGGTATTTTTTCACGTCTTTTCAAACAGGTTATTTTTCATAAGAAGATTAATGCTATGTGTATTTCGTGTAAAAGTTGTAGCGGTCTTGAAATTTTTTTAAATGCATGGGTTATAAACTCTGGATGGCAAACTCTTTTCTCAAAAACATCAAGGGCACTAATCTATACTTTCGTAGTCTTCCATACAAAATTTGTAAAGAGCTTTTGCTTAATGGGTTTATACGGCGTTGTTTTTTTTGCATTTCTACATCATCTAGAAAATGATTTGCGCCGTTCAACATGCTATAGATAGCAGCAGGAAATGGGAGTTGCTTCAAATATAGACTATCGGTAAACTGATGTCTTTCATGATCAAAATGGTGATTTTCACCATACATGAAGTGAATAAGCTCAGGTTTAATGATCACGCAGGAGCCACAAAGCGTGTGAAAATTCTTAAGATTTAGATACGCATATCTCTTACCTTCTGGATAGAGATATCCTTTTTTTGAATACCATCCTGAAATTGTATCTGTCGCATTTTTATGGACAAAATCGGAGATTTTATTGCTTATACAATCGTCTGAATCCACCGTCATGATATACTTTATGCCTTTATTCTGAGCGTGTTCTACCGCAAACTTTATTTTTTTACCCTTATCTGCCTCCTTTATCCAGTGATTGGTCCCTTCCTTGTTCAGTACAGGTGGGGCGAAATCAACTTGTAAAAACGTGACACGGGAATCTTTCATGAATTGGGTATCCGGTATTTCATGACACGCGATGATAACTTCAAAATTGGGATTCGTTTGATTACATATGGAATGAATCGTGCGATTTACCAAAATGGAAAAATACCTCCAATCAGAAGTTACTTTTTTACTTTTTACCGGTACAACAAAGGCCAACACTATAGAATGTATTATTTTGTTCAATAGTCATTCTCTACGAAAGGCTCCAACCATTGCAATATCATGTTATCACCATTTACATCTAAAACCTTCAAGGTCGTTTTGACCATCTTGATTTTATCATTTATTTCTCCAATGGAGTCTGCAACTACATAGATTCGTGCAAAAACCTGTCTTTCGGTCCCTAACCACTCTTCTTTTACTGTATCTCCCTTTCTAAAACGCTCAAGAACAAAAATTACATCGCTGTCGGCCTTTATTTTATCCAACCCTTGAACATTATCAATTCGACCCGCAGTCAACAATACCCAAATAGTACAAGCGTTCTTTCCTTTAAAATTGAGATCGTTCCTTTCCTGAAAATCATTTTCTCCAAAAACTCCGGTGAATGCATAATTTAACAGCATTTTTCTGTGATCAAAACCATTAATATGTGCAATGTGGATATGGGGTGCCTCACCTTGCAATCGAAATCCAGGATCATACGCAAAGAACGTGTTGTTCTCTACAAAAAATTGAATATTTAAGATTCCATCGCGTATTTTGAGTCCTTTAAAAAGTTCACATAGTTTTGGGTGTACATTTGTTACGAACAATTTTGAGTACTTGGATGGATATACTGCGCCGATACATACTGGGCTAGAATCACCCTGTTTTTTTGTAGTGATACGATCCGATATAGCCGAGATATAAGGTACCCCATTTCGGAAAGTATAATAGGCTGCCATATCGTCGCAGTCCATGTATTTCTCTACAAGAACAATTCCTTTCTTGGAAAACTTTATGGCCGTTTTTACTGAATCTTGGTAATCTTCGTCATCCCTACAGATTTTCATTCCTACACCGCCGCCGCTATCCACTGGCTTTATCATAAGCGGATAATCAAGGTTCTTTGGTTTTTTGATTGCTGAGCTACCATTTAAATAAATCCCTGGTATATCCTGAATTTGATATTGTGCACAGTATTTTTTAAAACCATCCTTACTGCTAAAGGCTTCAATAGCTTCTTTGGTGGCGTAGCTATGTACATTGAGTTTTTCGCAAATCTCCCTGTACGGTTTGACCAATATATCCGCAACACCTACCAATACGGCCTTTACATTGTTTTTCTTAGCGAATCCTACAATACCTTCTACGTCAAAACCATCCATGTCCTGGGTTTCCGGGGCATTTTTTTTGGCCGGGGCATTTGGGTTTGGGTCTATTACTATGGTATAGAGTCCCATTTTGTTCGCCACATCTACGAGAGCAGCTGTTTCAGGATTACCTCCGAGGATTATTATTTTTTTTGTCATAAGCTTTATTGATTAAATGGTGTTGACAATGGAATTTTGGTATAGCGGTACTTTAAAGTGGTTTTTATTCTAGAGTATAACTAAAATCCTTTTTAAAGCCCAGCTTTAATAACAGATTACCGATTTCCGCCTCATCGGTGTTTATTTGAACAATCTTTTGCTCATTAATTCCCATAAGTCCAAGCTCGTTCTTAATTGAACTATACGTGGTCGGGTTGATTGTGGCTATTATCAAATGGTCGAATTCTTCATTTTTGATTGAACTAAGCGGCCTCACCTTATTTCCTCCTACATTTAGGTCATGAAAATCAACATCTATCCACCTTACAATTTTTAGAAAATTGGTCTTTGTATTTGTGGATAGGATATGCTGTCCGAAGGATCCAGAACTGTAGACTACAATTTTGGCATTCCTTTTTACATTCAAAAAGGGGTTAAATATAATATCTCCTTTCTTGTTTAGTACCAGACCGCCGGACCTCACCAGAATTTGGGAATATAAGTAATTGGTTATCTGTTTATTCAAATTTTTTTCGGGCAATATCTCTCCTAGCTTCGTTTTCAGAAAGTTGGTCAATAATCCCAACCTGTAGTATTCTTTACTTTGGTTTTCAATGGATTTTACTATAGAATCGTGTCTTTGCCTATAGTAATACAGAGGAATCCTACTTACGACAAGGTTTTTTGCGAGACATAGATAAGAGTATGTAATTGCTGCATCTTCTCCCATAATTATTTCGTTGGGAATATCAAACAGTATTCTAGACAGTAGTTCTTTTTTAAAAAGCTTGTTCCAAACGTACGTGGAAATACCATGTTCACAAAAGTTTCCATTAAAGATTGCCTTAGGAAGTATGGTTCTTTTTATGTCCTGCTCATCATAAATTCCCGTCGATTTGGGTTTAATGGTTTCTATTTTTCCATCAAATTCCCTAAAATGTCCAGTGACCACTAAATCTGATGAATTTGCCTCCGCAAGTTTTACCAAAATATCAAGGTAGTATCTATCTACCCAGTCATCACCATCTACAAAAGAAATATATTTTCCAGATGCCGCTTTGAGACCCGCCTTTCTCGCACTCAGCAGTCCACCATTTTCTTTGTGGACAACTTTGATTCTCGAATCCATTTCTGCAAAGTCATCACAAATTTGTGAACATCTGTCGGGACTTCCATCATTTACCAAAATCAATTCAAATTTGGAAAATGTTTGCTGTAAAAGACTTTCCACACATTTTGGCAGGTAAGCCTCTATTTTATAAATAGGAACAATAACACTAATTTCAACTGTACCCATGAGTTCAAACTTTGTTTAATTCTAAATAATAAAGTGCACCTCCGTAAATACCCTCTTCAGTTTCTGATTTAGCCGTTGTTATGAACAGGTTTCCTTTATCGTCCAAACAGCATGAGGTTACGTTGGTACATGGAAGCGTTTTTTCTTCAATCTTTTTGCCAGCTACAGGGTTCCACCTCGAAACTTTCCCTCCTCCCCATTCAGCAATCCAAAGCATTCCTTCCTCATCCATACACATGCCGTCAGGACTTCCTATTTCTTTTAGTTCAATTACGTAAGAATCAAATACGGTTTCGCCGCTTTTTAAATCGTAGTTGTACTTAGCTACCTTTTGTGTAGGCGTATCAATGAAGTAAAGGATAGATTCATCCTTTGAGAATGCCAACCCGTTAGAAATAGTAGTTCTTTCTATTATAGATTTATGTTGCCCGTTGAAATAAGAAAAAACGGTACCTAATTTTTCCACAACCTGGGGATATCCCATAGTTCCAACTAAAAACCTTCCTTTAGAATCCTGTATTCCGTCATTGAATCGAACCGAATTCCCAATATCAATTTGATACACGAATTGTTTTTGTAAGGTGTTAAAATCAATACTAAAAAATCCATTTTTAGATGCGGCCACTACCCTTTTTTTACCTGTAATAAAGACACATCCCACCGGAGAATCCAGTTGAACACTGGATATTTCTTTGGAGGAAGGGTTAAGGCAATAGACCAACCCCTCTAAAATGGAAACAAAATAAAGTAAGTGGTGGGTAGGGTCAAAAACGGGGCCTTCTAAAAGTTCGGAATTGGAGTGAAAAACCAATATGGGCTTCATAAAAATCCTTTAAATAAATTCACCACCGGTTACCCGTATTAGTGAACCAGTTGTCATAGCTGAATCATCTGATATCAAATGCATTACCGCAGGTATAGGATCAATGTTGGTGAGCATCCTGCCCATGGGTATTACTTTTGCAGCTTCTCTTTTCAATTCTTCTTCACCAACTCCTTCCTTAGCTCTTAATTGAACTTCTCCTTCCGTACTGGTCCATCCCATTACTAGATAATTTGACCGTATTCCAAACTTGGCATAATGATGTGCAATGTGGGTTGATAAGGTATACAAAGAACCTTTGGTCAGTGCATAAGCTGTTCTGTCCATCTGCCCATAATCCATGTGGGCGGAACCAAAAAAGACTATGGATCCCGACCCGTTTGATTTCATGGATTTTAAGACGTGTTTCAATAAAAAAAAAGGTGCTTTGAGATTCACATTAAATACACTATCATAAAGTTCTTCTTCGGTATCTAGTATTGATGCAACCGGGGTCACACCGGCGTATAACACCAATGCATCTATCGTTTGAAATCTCTTTACCGTCTCTAAATAGAAATTCTCAATTTCTTTAACCCCATTATTTAAATCTAGAGCATGAAAATACAATCGGCTTTTAGATTTATTAGATTGAATAATCTCATTTCCGATCTCTGTACTTCTTCCTGAGAAAGAAACGTGATATCCTGTATTGATGCAGGATTTCAGAATCTCTCTACCAACCCCTTTGGTTCCGCCCAAAATCATAACAGTTTTCATGGATTTCTAGAATTTTCTGTAAAGTTGGATTTTTTCTTTACGCAAAACTATGTATTTATTTAGAAGAATTTTTTTTTCATCTACCTAGGGATACAATAATCGATTAAACGGATTTTAAAGAACTTTTTTAAGCGTAGGTGTCATCGATTAGTTGTTGAATGATTCATGCAAAACGTTAAGATATCCAGAATATTTACAGAATACCGAAAATTTTTATGACAGCAGCATATTATTTTCAATTTTGTTGATAAATATGGGTGTATTGTTGGATTTCTATGTGAGAAGAGTAAAAATTGAATTTTTAACTTGAACCATCTTTTTCTGTAGAAATAGAATTGTCCTTCAATCTAAATATTTGATGTTACCGAACCAACATGTATGGGACTTGAACTCAATTTCCTAAAAACAGATGTTTTTGTAGGGGAAGATGAATCCATCGACCTTTCTTCACTTCACCAGGCAGGTTCCGCAAAAACAAGACCCGTTGTTTTCTGCGATTTCTTCGACACAGTAGTCCATAGGAAGGTACATCCTAACTATGTGGTTCGAATTTGGGCGAAAATTATGATTCGCGAACTGGGACTGGAAATTTCGATAGATGAGCTCTATTTTATACGAAAAGAAGCGGAGCGGTATCTGATGAAAAAGTATGGAAGACATTACGTTGAAATTTCTTATGATGAACAAATAGAAGAGATTTATAATCGATTGGTATGCAATAATGTAATTGAGAACATATCAAAACATACATTTTCAGAAAACTTCAAGCAATCGGAATTTTCATCGGAGATTCGGGTACAGTATATCAATAAAAAAACTTTAAAGGCACTATACAAGCTTAAAAAAGAAGGATATCAAATATTTTGTGTCTCAGATTTTTACACATCCACAGAATTGGTAGAAAAATTCATTTCGCACCATGGATTTGCAGCGGTTTATGATGGTGTTTTTGTTTCATCCGATGTTGGTGCCAGCAAACATTCAGGTAGTCTTTATAAGAATCTATTGGAACAACTCGGAGTTGAGCCCTCTGAAGTTGTCATGATCGGGGATAACAAAAAAAGCGATGTCCTAAATGCACGGAAAGCAGGCATCCATGCTATTCATTGGGTCAGTAAAAAGCAGATAAGGAAAAGAAAATTGAGGGTCTTTGGTAACGATCGTAGTCGGTATCGAAAGGTTTTAAAAAACTTGTACAAAAGTTGCAACTCGTCTTCAGCGCCTCCAAACAGTGATTATATCCTATTTTATACGGTCTTTATAGAGCGCCTGTATGCCATAGCTAAAAGGGATAGTGTGAAAAACCTGTTCTTTTTGTCTCGAGAGGGACTTTATTTAAAAAAACTCTTTGACCATTATCAAAAACATATAGGCACGGACATAGAAGATAGAATACATACGCATTATTTTAGGATATCTAGACAGGCTTCCTTACTGATTAGTCTCAAAACTTTGGATGCCGAAACGTTTCCCTTTTTAAGGAAAAAATATCCTAATTTGTCCTTAGTGTCCTTTCTAAAAAATTTCAACTTTTCAGAAAGTCTTGTCCATGAGATTATAACTGAACTGGGACTTTTAAAAGAGAGTGATTTGGTGATCAATAGTTTTCTTGATTCCGATATTTTTAAAGCGCTAAAAAGAAACCGGTCGTTCATCGATAATTACATTAACCTTCGCATTGAACAAAAAAAAGCCTTTCAGGCTTATTTGGAATCTTTTGGTGTTAACATTTTATCGGAAGGAATGCATTTGGTGGATATAGGTTGGGGAGGTACTGTTCAGGAAACCCTGTTCAATTATTTTGAAGAGCGGATACCTATTTTGGGTTATTACCTTGGGTTGAGGGAAGTATATGATATTAAAAAGAATACAAAAAGGTTTGGACTGAATTTTAGAATTTATCCTTATCCAACGTATTCCGATAATATTCTTATGGCTAATTACGAATTGAACGAGCAGTTACTTTCATCTCCTCATGGAAGTGTGATATCCTATAAGACCAAAAGTCAAAATAAAAGTTTCACGGTCGAAAGTCACGACGAAGTGGAGCAGAGGGTTTTTCATGACTACATTTCCCATATACAGGATTTTATGTTTGAAAAGTTTAAAGAAATTTTAAATCATTGCGATACCATCTGCTATACCGATGAGATGGTTCAACAGGAAATGACAAATTATGCCTTAAGGATTGGGCTGTTTGCCAGAAAAGCCAATATTGAGAGCAGTATTAATATACACGAGGGATTTTTCACTAACGTGGGCAATTTTGATCGCGGACTGAAACTGGGTGTAAGTATTCCAAAAAGCAGACAAGTAAGTTATTTGAAGACTTTTATAGTGAGTCCTGAAAAAGTCTATAAGGTGTTATTGCGGATAAAACCACTTTTGTATTTGAAAAATAGATATTATTTGGCATATTTCATACCTACACGTCCAATATTTATTTACTTCAAGCTGAATTATTTTATTAAAAATCGATTTTTAAAACGATTTTTCCATCTGCGTTACTCATACTTAAAGTAATAAGAACTCATATAATGGAACTATTCAACCGGATTTAACTGTTCCAAAACCCAAACTCGGTACTTTTCATTCGATGTTAAACATCAGGATTTTTATTGAATTTTAAAATGGCTGCACATGGGAGTGGTATATCAAACGAAGTAAGTATCCTTTTTCGGTGTGAGCCCTTTAGAGTGACATCTTAATTTGATGTACCAGTATATTAGGGTTGAAGGGATAAAATAAGCAAAAAAGTATTTTTTTCTTCGTAGCAACATAGGTTTAAAACGAAGTACGTAACGAAATGCACGTTCAGGGTAGAAGAAAAAATTTCGGATAAGTTCCATTTTTTGACGTTTTCCGAAGTCCTTTCCCATGGCAAGTCCTACAGAAAAGTTTCCCACATTCTGGTAAAAACCTTTGTAGATGTTCACCTCCCGTGTGACCTTTCTTTTACTGGCAAAAAGTCCTATTCGCAGGGCGTGGTCTACCATTTCGTATTGTTCCAAGTCATAATCGTAACAAATAGCTGACAAGGCCTGTGTGAGCTCTTTGAAACGCGCCAACATAAAGTGTTGTGTTTCCTCAATATAGGCTTCAAATACTCGTTTATCATTTTCTTCGTGGTGTTCTATAGTATATGAATTCAACTTGTCTGTATAAGCAATAGTGCTGCCATGTCCAGCTGCTAGAAGTTGTTCATTTAACTCTACATTGGCCATAAGAATGTTATCAAAAAACGAAATGTAGGGATAAACGCTGAAATTGAAACCATATCTCGGAGTATGTTGCGTAATGTTACGGACCTCACGCAATCCGAGGTAATAGCCTATTACTGGTATTTTGTCTTCTTCATTAAAAAAATTATAGAGACGGTCTTGCATGGTCCCACCCCATCCAACATCTGTCAGGTGGATTCCTTCAGATTGGATGTCAACCTGGAACGAATCTAAATATTCACTAAAATACCTTTTCTGGTTGTGTCTTGCGTTATCATATGCCTCTATGAACGTTGGATTTTGCTTAAGTTTTAAAAAGACTTCCGAATTCAAAAAATCCTTCTCCACTTCTTCACGTACATTTTCCAAATGAGCACTTTCTACAATCTTTTCTACAAGCTCGTCGGAAAAATTAAAATTTTTCAAAAAAGTATTTACGGATAAAGTGGGCCATCTTCTTTTCAGATAAGCGAATTCTTCTACTTCCAAATTTTTAAAAGAGGCGAGCATCAAAGAGTTTCGGGAGGCCTTAAAGTAATGGGTATTGATTCTGTCCTTATTGTTGAGCGCGACATAGTCTTGGTAATAATCAAAAATCTTTTTTAAAAAGAGCCCTTCTCTTGCTAGAAAAAAGATATTTCTAATTCCGTCTTGTTTGGCTTTTTTGTACAATCGCTCAATGTACACGTAGTAAAAGAGAATATAATCGCTGTGGGGAGGTGCTGATTTTCTATTGCAATCCATGTACAGTTTGCGTACGACCTTTCTGTATTTTTTTTGTTCTGTATACTTTTCCTTGACGATAGGGGTCTTTATTGCTATCGATGGAATTGTTTTTATTCCAGTTCTTTGTGTCTTCGTTGCCTCATTTTTTGAATAAGACTTCAATATAATTACTTGCTCTACGGGTAGTTGTAATTCAGTGACCAAGAAGTTATGGAATTCTTCTGTCCCTCTGCCTACATCTGAAGCGCTATAAATACCTTCAAATTGTTCTTCCTTACCCCATTGTGCTACATACTTTTTGAGTAGAGTTGAAGAACCTGGAAAATTAGAGGCACAATATATTTTGTATCCTTTTTCCTTTAAATTGACCAAAGCGTCTTTCATTTCAACATGAAGTATGGATGACATGCATTTTGCCTGATAATCCGAGTTCTCAAAATATTCCTTAAAAGCTTCTTTGCTTATATTTTTCAGGTCCTTAGAACAGATTAACCTATTGTAAACTTCATCAATGATGAGGTCGTAATTTATTCCAGCAAGGGGTTGGTCAAACTTTGATATTAGGAAATCCTCACATTCCTTTCGGGTAACGAAAAGTTCATAAATCCGTAAATCCAAACCAAGTTCACGAATCATAATTTTCGACCAAAGGCGGGTAGTTTGGTCGGAATTTTCATTTTTTTGAATAATTATATCAAAAAAATCACAAAAAATTATTTGACAATTCTTGTGTTTCGCTAACCTTGAAAACAGTGTGTTCAACATTATTTGTTTTGATGAGGCGGTTTTGGTTCGAAAATAATTTATTTAATTATTTTTTCTTTTAATCCTAGGATAAAACGTCAATAAACAATGTTCATTACACTTGGCCTTGTTTTTTCAGTTCACACTTGTTTTTCATTCGACGAATAAAAAGGTTTCTTGTGTGGTTTTGTTTCAAGGATGACAGGAATTTACGTAATTCGCAGTGAAAAAGAGTGACTAAAAAAGCTAGGCAGCTATTGTTTTGGCAGCTTCTTGTTACAGCTTTAAATTTATTTGTAAACAAAAAATGTATCGGCGTTTTATAAAAAGAGTACTGGATTTAACAGTTTCATTATTTGTTTTGCTTTTGTTTTTGCCAATATTATTTCCCTTGACCCTTGTTTTGGCTTTTGTAAACAAAGGGGCACCTTTTTTTCTTCAAAGACGCCCTGGAAAAAATGAAAGGATTTTCACGATAATCAAGTTTAAGACGATGACTGATGCACGTAATAGTAGTGGTGAGTTGTTGCCTGATTTTGAACGTATTACCAAAGTTGGTGGGTTTGTTCGCAAATATTCGCTTGATGAAATTCCCCAATTGCTCAGTGTGCTAAGGGGAGATATGAGTCTTATAGGCCCGAGGCCCTTGCTTGTGAAATATCTGCCTTTATATAATAAAGAACAATCAAGACGACATGATGTAAAACCTGGAATTACAGGTTGGGCGCAAGTAAATGGGAGAAACAGTATAACCTGGACGGACAAGTTCAAGTTGGACGTATATTATGTGGATAACCTTTCTTTTCTATTTGATGTAAAGATTGCTTTGATGACGGTGGCCAAAGTATTTATTTCTGAAGGAGTAAATAATAGCGAAACCGATACCATGGCAGCCTTTACGGGAAATAAACCTTAGTCTTTTAGCCAAATCCCATTATGGATAAAAACCTGATTACCAAAGCAAACAATCCCGATATTAACTACATTTTCTTTGATTATTATGATACGGTGATTCATCGTAGGGTACATCCTTTACAACCGTTTATCATGTGGGCAAAACAGATAAAACAGGAATTTGGCTTGATGATATCGAGCAAGGACCTTTACAGGGAACGGAGAAAATCCATCCATTTGTTGAGCGCTGCTTTGGGCGTTTCGGAATCTGAAATTTCTTATGAAAAAGTTATCCGTAAAATTTATGAAACATTGATTGAGTCAGAAGCTATAAATCGTAAAACGAGCTTTGAACTCTTTTTAGAAAAATCATTCGAAGCGGATTATCAATCGGAATCTTCAATACAATACGTAAACAAAAAAACGTTGGACACGCTAAAGTTTTTGAAAAAGGAAGGATACAAAATATACTGTGTTTCTGATTTTCATTCGGATGAAGTGTTTATGAAACGCCTTCTATCTTTTCACGGTATTGATAGGTTTTATGATAAGGTTTTTGTTTCTGCCGCCCAAAATGCCAGTAAAGAAAACAAGGGGCGAATTTTTAAAGTTATTTTGGAAAAAGAGAGAATTTCTCCAAAGGAAGTGTTAATGGTGGGCGATAATCCGAAAAGTGATGTGGAACATGCAAAATTACATGGTATTGAGTCACATTATTTAAAAAGAAACTGGTACAAGATGAGACAAAAGCTGCAATTCATAATCTTCTCCTTAAGGTTCAATTTTATTTGATTTGAAGTGGTTCTTAAACGGTCCGATTGGAAAGATCACTGTCCAAGTGATTGGCAAGTCGTAACGCCAATGCAACTATGGTCAAGGTCGGATTTGCCACCCCAGAAGTTGTGAAAACTGCAGAGCCTCCAATAAAGAGATTGTTCACATTATGTACTTTACAATTTTTATCGACCACCCCTTTTTTTGGATTTTCATGCATCCTTGTCACGCCCAAATGGTGCCAACCACCTGATAATAGTTGTGGCCATTCAATATTTTCTTTTAAAAGCCAATCATTTATTTTGAGTCTTCCTACCCCTAATCTCCCCAATTCGGACCCCATAATCACGTTCGACTTCAAAATGGATAGCTTATCAGATTCCGATAGTTGCCAACTAAGCCTAACATGGGGTATGCCCATGGCATCTTTGGTATTGGCTAAATCAACTCTGGAATTGGGATTGGGAGCTTGCTCAGCACGAGTGTTAAAAACGTAACGGGAGGTTTCTAGCTTGCCCACCTCCTTAAAGCGAACTTCCTTTTTCTGCAGAACAAGTTTTTCAAGCATACGGTTTACCTGTTTGTCCCCCAGTACACTTCTTAGCTTATTGATACGCTCCATTCTTTTATCCAGTTTTTCCCACTGTTCCAAGAAGCCTTTCGAATCATCATTGTTAAAAGCAGGGGAGCCAGCTTCCGACTTGGAGATTATTCGAGCGGAGTAGTTTTGTAATCTTAATTTGCGCTGTACCGTTTCTGAGGTGGTGAACATACCAAAGGCAGTAGCATTCAGGGAATAATCAAAGTAAAACTTCATTCTTACATGCGACAGCAGCACCATATCCGCACTATCAAGATGGGGTTGGTCCATAAAATACCTGCCCACCAAATCATTTTGATTGCCAACACCCGTATTCATCACCTTGTTTGAATTTAGAAGATGACGGACATTTTGAAGAGCGCCACAGGCCAGAACAAAAGCTCTTGCTCTTACTTCGTGGGTTTTCCCGCCAATTGTAGATATGGTCAGTGAATCGACCTGATTTCCATATTCCACCAAATTAATTTGGGTAAGATTTGCATGTGTTAGTAACCTTATATTTTCTGATGTCACTACTTTTTCCCGATATTTTGTACCAAATCGCGTAGGTGCGCTTTTTTGAAAAATTTTAGTTCTGGCCAACTTTTTATCGAACTGAAGAAATTTTTCATCCAATTTATTTTCCCAATACCCAGCATCATACTCATATTCTTGTAAATCACATAATTTGTGCGCCTCTTTATAATAGGGATCCAAGTCTGCCTTTGTAATTGGCCAGCCACTGTTTTGGACCCATTCCCTCTCTTCAAAATCAATTTCATCAAGAGTAGAACATTGTCCTGTCCAATGCATGGTGGTACCTCCAAAAAAACGGAGTCTACATGATTCGATTGGAAAATATTTTTGTCCTACACTCTGCCCATCATTCAAGGCTTGGGTAGCGGGGTCATATTCAAATCCGCCACTTTCCAAAAGGAGAACGGAGTGACCTAGTTCATTTAGTTTTAATGCCAATGAAATTCCAGCAGCTCCAGCGCCTACTATACATATTTCTGATTCAATAGTCTTTTCTACTTCCTCAGCCTTCAGAGTTTGGTGCATTATGTTTTTTTTGGATTAAAAATTTTAATTCTGTCTCCGATAGTACCCAGCCATCTGAAATTTGTACATTATTCAGTATAAAATCATTAGTAATTTGATTTTTAATCAGGTCGGCTGATTGTTCCTTTAGGTATTCTTGTTGTTCTTCTGTTTTGAGATATTCCTCAATGATTTTTGCTAGTTCTTCATCAGATAGGAAGTCCTGAATAAATGGATTGAGTACTCCGTTACCCGTGTCGTCATAAGTATACCAGTATGCAAAAGATCCAGCGGAAATGAAAGTTATTGCCGCGCCTGTTCCTAAAATAAATGTTCGTCGTTTCATGATTCACTCATTAAGTCAATTCAAAAGGTACTCATTTTCATTTGCTCTGCAATCCGCTGATAGGCGTGTTTTGGGGTTAGGTTATTTACCATGTAGTCATATCCTTTTTGTCCCATGGAATGTCTCAGTTTTTCATCTTGGTAAAGTTTCAGTAGATTCCGCTTTAAAGAATTCACATCTCCTGAAATCGACCATAGGCCACAACCGATTTTCTCTTGTTGTGTACCAAAATCCGTACTGGTGTCAATAGCGGCCAAAACGGGAATTTTAAATTTATAGTAGGCATTTACTTTAGAAGGATAATTGGGAATAGTAAAATTCTTGTTGAGCGATATCAATCCGATATCGGTCATTTTAAGAATTTTTCTAAACTCGATGCGGGTAACACTATCTAAAAAAGTAATGTTGTCCAGTTTCTTTTCCTTAGCCAAAGCTTTCATTTTTTCTTTTTGGGTGCCCCACCCAATTATTAAAAAATGGAGGTCTTCGGTGTCCCGAACAGATTCTGCCAAATCAATTAGGTTCTCCAATTGTTGAGGTAATCCTATATTTCCGCCATATAGGGCCACTACTTTGTCGAGCATGCCATACTGTTCGCGCAATTCTATTTTCCCTTTTTCATCGTAATCTTTATCCGATTCGGTCTCAGTTAATTTTTCCCAATTTGGTAAGAGATGCAGCTTAGTGTGGTCTAAGTAATTGTTGTGTCTTTTTACGTAGTTTATGTTCTCGGGAGACATACATCCTATACTATCTGATTTTTGATATAGTTTTTTCTCAAGTTTCCTAAAATAACGATATGCCAGACCATTCTTTGACATTAATTTCAAATCAACACCATTTTGAGGGAATATATCACGTAAAATCAGATACAATTTGGCATTTGATTGGTTTTTAAGCCATACAGCCAGGGAAATTAAAGTAATTGGCGGAGTTGGAATTATGATAAGGTCAAAATTTAATGATAAACCAGACTTTTTGAGTGCACGCTTGTACTGAAAGGGGAGCAGAACATTGGAAATACCCTTTTGTATAAGACCCCCACCGAACAACTTTAAGGTAGGGACCCGCAGTACTTTTACACCTGCTTCAATGGTAAGGGAGATTTCATTGCTATCATCTAAGGTAGGGGCAACAACATATACTTCATGACCATTTTCATGAAAGGTGACCATCAAATCTGTGTACAAGTTGGGTTCGGAACTTACACTAGAATACTGAAGAGCCAGAAAAACAACTTTCTTCATAGGATTATTTGGACCAAACTGTTCTATTGACATAATCTACATACGAGACAATTATACGTATCACTTTTTCGCTGACATTAGGCATGGAGTAATCGCTTACTTCCCGAAAGTTTCTTTCTGGATTTCGTTGTTGCCTTTCTATAGCTTCAAGCCCTTGTAGTATTCGTTCGGGACTAAGTCCGACCATCATCACCGAAGCTTCTTCCATTGCTTCTGGTCTTTCATGTGCCTCTCGGATGTTCAAGGCCCTAAAATTTAATATTGAAGATTCTTCGGAAATCGTGCCGCTATCGGAAAGCACCGCAAAAGAATGGTATTGAAGCGCATTATATTCAGAAAATCCAAGTGGCTTTAAAAAACGAATATTTGAATGCACTTTTACTTTTTTTGAATCCAACATGTTCCGCGTTCTCGGATGTGTGGATACGATTACCGGGAAATCGTATTTTTGAGCAATTTGATTCAAGGATTCAATGAGACCATCAAAGTTTTTGGGATTATTTATATTCTCTTCTCGATGTGAGGATACCACAAAATATTTGTTTGCTTCCAACCCCAGTTTTTCCAAAACTTTTGAAGCCTTTATTTTGGGAAGAAAGCTATGAAGGACCTCGTACATGGGACTTCCGGTTTTTATGATACGATCTGGGGGCAAACCTTCCCTTAAAAGATATTCTCTGGCAATATCACTATAGGTAAGATTGATATCCGATACATGATCTACAATTTTTCTGTTTGTTTCTTCCGGTACCCTTTGATCAAAACAGCGATTACCGGCCTCCATGTGAAAAACGGGTATTTTTCTTTTTTTAGCGGGTATGGCACAAAGACAGGAGTTGGTATCACCTAGGACCAAAAAAGCATCGGGAGCAATATCTTCTAAAAGTGGGTCTATTTTGATTAATATCTGACCCACTGTTTCCGAAGCATTCTTTCCTGCCGCATTTAAAAAATGATCTGGACGACGAATACCCATATCTTCAAAAAAGATTTCATTTAATTCATAGTCATAGTTTTGACCGGTATGGACCAGTATGTGGTCAATGGCCTTGTTTTCATCCAAAGCCTTCAGGACACAGGCAAGTCTTATGATTTCGGGCCTGGTTCCTACAACGGTCAGTACTTTTAGTTTTTTCAAAATGAATTTTTTTGGTTAATTGATTTCAACATTTTCAAAGTAAGTGTCAGCATCTTCGGGATTATAGGGTTCATTTATCCAAAATAAGGTAATCAATTCATCATCTCCCACATTGGTTATATTGTGCGTATACCAAATAGGCATATCCACGTAAGCAGGCTCTTTACCATCGAGCAGATAACTTATAACCTCATCCGTACCTATTCGGCGTAACTGTATGGTCGCTTTTCCTTTAATCACGGCAAAACGCTCTGCTTTTCGGGTATGAAAATGGTTCCCTCGGGTTATTCCCGGCACAGTGGTGGAAAATGAGAATTGGCCAGAGGTCTGTGTGCGAGCGATCTCTACAAAATTTCCACTGGGATCGGAGTGTTTCGTGTATTTGACAGGGTAATGCGATTTTGGAATGTAACAGCGAAAGGTATTGAAAAGTGATTTTTCGAAATCTCCTTCCAAATTAGGGAAGACACCCTTATCCATATAATCGTCCCGAAATTGCTTTAAATGGCTTAAAAGCTCAGATACTTTGATGTAATGTTTGGGAGAAATGTCCACTTCTGTACCATTGGAATCCGACTCTTTTCTGTCTATTTTATTAAAAATAACGTCTTGAAAAATGAATATTAAGTCATTGATGTAGATAAGACCAACTTCTCCGTCATTGACTACAGTGGTCTCTTCATCCCTGGCAATCTTATGGCAAAATGTAGCTACGACGGAGTTATAATTTGGTTTTCCGAAAGGTCCGAATACATTGGGAATAGTTAAAGAAGTAAATTTTGCTCCGCTTTTCTGGCTCCAGTTTTCGAAGAGTCTTCTTCCTTCTTTTTTTGATTTACCATAGGGGTTATCCCTTGTTTCCTGTAGCGAGGATGAGAAAATAATATGAGGTGTTGCTTTGCGCTCTTCACAGGCACGAACTAATTTACTCACTAGTTCTACATTAGTATCATAAATTACTTTTGGATTTTCATGACGATTCATAGCGGCCAAATGGACAATGACATCACATTTCGTAACAAAACCGGATAATCGTTCGGTTTTGTCAAAAAAATCCCGTTTAAACTCAACCAACTCAACATCAGTATTCAAGGATAGCGTAGTGTAAAGGTGGTAGCCCACAAAACCAGCTTGTCCTGTAATTCCTATTTTGATTTTTCCTTTTTCCATTTTTTATTTCTCCCAATTTGCCGACCAGTATTCCAAAGGATATCTAAAGTCATCGTTTTTGGATTCGTCCAATGTAAAATTCGAGAAAACTTGGACTTTGGTATCTGGTTCCATAGCTCGGAATGCCGTGGCATACCCTCCCGGGACATGAAGCATTCCAAAATCGGATTCGCTTAGGACATATTTTGTTGCGACCGAATTTTCATTTGGATTCTTAAAATCATCCACTTGGATGAGATTGATGATACATTCTCCCTTTATACAATAAAACCACTTTTCTTCCTCTCTATGCCCTTGCCAACCACGTATTATATTGGTATCAGCGGGATGAATTTCGTAAAATCGAACTATATCCGCCATACTAAATTGGTTAAAAAAATGTAAGCTACCCCGTCGGTCCTTAAATGCCGCTCCCGATATTAGATTTGGCTTAGGCATTCATGGCTTCTTTAATGAAATCGAGTCCGAGTAGAGTCTGTTTCAGATTTATATCGGTAAGTCGCTGAGTATTATGCGAATGGTAGTCTTCAATTTCACTCATATCTGTCTCGCCCTCTGAAAAGTAACGACTGTAATTTAAGTCTCTATTATCTGCTGGGATTCTATAAAACTCACCCATATCTTGAGCTTTTTGCATTTCTTCCCGAGTGCACAAGGTTTCGTAAAGTTTTTCACCATGTCTTGTCCCTATGACCTTTATTTCGTTTTCCGCTTTGAAAATATCCCTTATAGCTTCTGCCAAATCACCTATTGTACTTGCCGGAGCTTTGTTCACGAACAAATCACCTTGGTTTCCATGTTCAAATGCAAACAACACCAAATCTACAGCATCTTCCAAGGACATTAGAAACCGAGTCATTTTAGGGTCTGTGACCGTAATGGGTGTTTTCTCATTTATTTGTTTGACAAAAAGGGGTATTACTGAACCTCGCGAGGCCATTACATTGCCATATCGCGTTAAGCAGACAATCGTGCTGTCCTCTGGAATGTTCCGCGAGGCTGCGACAGCCACTTTTTCCATTAATGCTTTGCTAATTCCCATAGCGTTAATTGGATACGCGGCTTTGTCCGTGCTTAAGCAGATGATTCGTTTTACGCCATTGCTGACTGCGGCGTCTATGGTATTTTGCGTACCGAATACATTCGTTTTGGCCGCTTCCAACGGAAAGAATTCACATGAAGGAACCTGTTTTAAGGCGGCGGCGTGGAAGACAAAATCTACTCCTCGCATAGCTTTTTCTATACTTTCATAATTGCGCACGTCGCCAATGTAAAATTTTACTTTCTTATTCTTTAGACGCGTTCGCATATCGTCCTGTTTTTTTTCGTCCCGACTGAAAATTCGGATTTCCTTTATATCGGTTTCTAAAAAACGATTGAGCACGGCATTTCCAAATGAGCCTGTACCGCCTGTTATAAGTAAGGTTTTATTTTTGAACATTTTATTGGTATGATGAATTAGTCAGGAAAATATTTATTTATAGTATGAATAGTAAGCTCTGGTTCGTTAAAAAAAGCTTTATTCTTTGTAATAATCTCGTCTGGTAAATTCCACCACTCTAAATCAAGTAACCTTGTTATTACGTCCTCTGGAAAACGTTTTTTTATCAATTTGGCCGGTATACCTCCAACAATTGCGTAAGGCGGTACATTTTTTGTAACTATACTACCGGCGGCCACCACTGCTCCATCTCCAACTGTAACGCCATCCATTATCTTTGCATCCCGGCCTACCCATACGTCATTACCTATTTTTATCGGTAGATTTGTTTCGAACTCAATAGGTGTCATCCAATCGTTTCTCATTTTATTTTTTTTGTAGAAAATAGAGTGGGTAGATACATAATTTAAGGGATGTCTACCAAATCCCAAAATGGCACCCTTACCTATAGCTGAAAAATTCCCTACTTCCGTATGGACCAATTTACAATTTGAATTTATTCTTGTATATTTTCCGATTTTAGAATTATTGATGACTGCCATTGCACGTATTTCAGAGGATTTATCAAAACCTGAATTATCAGTCCAAAATGCAAAATATGATAAAAGCGGATGACTTATCTTACGAAAGGAAAAAACTGATTTTATATATGCTCTCATATCCTAAATAGGTTTTTCTGTAGTTTTTCTTACTGCATCGATAAACCCTTGTGCCATTATTTTAGGGGTTCTATGGGTATCATAAAACGCTTTTGCATTTTCGCCCATAACTTTAAATTTTTCTGGACTTTCGAAAATCGATAATATGATTTCAGATAAGTCTTCATAATTTTGGAATAAAATTCCATTTTTCTTGTTCACGATGTTGAGTCTTTCTCCGCCAGTTATGGCATCTGAGTGGGTAATAAATGGCACACTATAACCGAAACTTTTAAGTACCGATAAACCTGCTTGTCCCGGTGAAATACAGGCTAATCCAGAAGAAAATAGAGTGCTGAGTTTCTGTTCCTCAAAAATGGAGCCATGTAAAACAATTTTATGATTGAGTTTGTTTGTTGTTATCCAGTTTTTAACCGAATTGAATTCATCACCGTTTCCAATTATATGTAATTCTTTAGGTTCTTTATTACATTTAAGGTAAGCAGCTTTATAGGAATCAAGTAGTTCAAAAATCTTTTTTTGTTTGTACAGAGAACCAATGAACAAGATTTTATCCCTTTTCTTAGGTTTATTTGTGATTGGAATTACCTCCACCGTATTTGGCATAACAAAAAGCTTTTCTTCACCTAACCCCTTTTTAATATATTTCAATCGTGCGTATTCCGAATAGAAAAGCATGGCATCACTTCGTTTAGCCAAAAAGTAACGTACTTGATTCATGATAGTAGGGTCATCAAAATTTGAATTATAAGAGGCCCTAACACCTATGCCCCAATAAATTAATCGAAACTTTCTTCTTAAAAGTAAAGCTAATTTTAAAAACGATAAGTTGTTCAAATAGAACATACAAACAACTACATCAAATCTCTTTATATATTCATCAAAGCCAGTAGGATAATAGAGAAATGGCCCTACTTTCTTTTGAAGTAACTGGTATTCTTCAAAACTACCTCTTTTGTTTTCTTTTGGTTTACCCGAATGAGCTACGGTAAGATTGATATCTCTTTCTTTGGCTATTAATTCCAGGATAGGTATTCTATAATTTTGAAGCTTATGGGTTATGAATAGAACATTTTTCATTATGGAGGAAGGCATTGTTTTAAAGTTTGAGAGCGTTTTTTAGACCAGATTGGCTTAATTAATAAAACAATGATGTTATGCTACATGAGATTTAAAAACCCCAGCAAAGTCCAAAATTACTTTTGATTTATCGTATTCTAGAGTTTTAAACTCATTATGAGCTACTAAGAATGCTACGATATCAGCGCTTGCATAAGCGTCCTCATAATCAGAAAGCTTGTATACATTATGCTCTTCGATGTTGGGCTCAACTATAAAATACTCTTCGTTGTTCGTGTTTTGTAGTACTTTTTGGGCAATGTACTTAGCAGGGGATTCCCTTAAATCATCAATATTTGGTTTAAAAGCCAGTCCCATTAAGGCTATTTTTGCTTTTCTTCCGTGTTCCAATTCAAACTTGAGTTTTGCAACTTGAACCTTTTCAGCGCACCAAAAAGATTTATAATTATTAATTTCCCGCGCAGCACCTATAATCTTTGATTCCATTGGATAATCTGAAACGATGAAGTAGGGGTCAACAGCGATGCAATGACCGCCTACTCCAGAACCAGGCTGCAGAATATTCACTCGCGGATGTTTATTGGCAAGTTCAATAAGTTCCCAAACATTTATTTCGGCCTTATCACATATCAATGATAATTCGTTGGCGAAAGCAATTTGAACATCACGGGAAGAATTTTCTACCAATTTGCACATTTCGGCGGTTCTCGCATTAGTTTTATGCAAAGTTCCTGACACATAAGAGGCATAAAAATCAACTGCCTTGTTTGTAGAAGCTTCATCAACCCCTCCGATGACACGGTCGTTGTTTACCAATTCAAACATAACATTGCCGGGCAGTACCCGTTCAGGACAATAGGCCATAAAGAGTTTATTTTCAAGTTCAGGCCGTAAAGTATATATCAAATCCCTCATTTTTTCTGTGGTCCCGATGGGAGAAGTTGATTCTATTATGTATAAATCATCTTCTTTTAATAAAGGAATTATTGCATTCGTAGCGGCCTCAACAAAGGATATATCCGGTTCGTTCTTTCCCTTAAAAGGAGTTGGTACAACAATTAGATAGGTGTTACCAGATACTGGTTGGGTATCGGCAATCAGTGCGTTCTTTTCTACCGCTTCTTTTACTATTTCCGCTAATTCTGGCTCTACGATATGTATTTCACCACGGTTTATGGTTTCTACAACCTTGGGATTAACATCTACCCCATGAACCTTTGTGCCTTTTTGGGCTATTAACGCGGCCGTCGGCAAACCAATGTAGCCCAGCCCCATCATGATTACTTTGTTTTCCATCTATGATTGAAGGTTTTCCATGAATTGTAAGATACGCTGGCAAGCATGACCGTCGCCGTAGGGATTATGCAATTTGCTCATGCTTTCGTAACGCTCTCTATTTATCAATAAGTCTTTAGTTTCGTTTATTATTTTTTCGGTCTCGGTACCTACCAAAATTACGGTACCGGCGTCCACCGCTTCGGGCCTTTCAGTAGTTTCACGCATTACCAGTACCGGTTTTCCTAAACTCGGTGCTTCCTCTTGAACGCCTCCACTATCGGTAATGACCAAATAAGACCTGTTCATGAGCCAGACAAATTCTGGATATGCCTGGGGCTCTACAAGTTTAATGTTATCAACATCACCCAGTAAGTCATGAACTGGTTTTAGAACTTTTGGGTTTAAATGGACCGGATACACAATCTCAACGTCATCAAAGGAGATTGCAATGGTCTTAAGGGCTTCGCAAATATTGATAAATCCTTGTCCGTGATTTTCCCTTCGATGTCCTGTTACCAATATGGTCCGTTTTGTCAAATCAAGCTTTTCCTTCAAATTTTTGAGTGCTTGACTATTTAAGATTTTCACTCTATCCACACTTTCAAAAAGGGCATCGATATCTGTATTTCCCGTAACGGCGATACTCTGGCCTCGAACACCTTCATTAGTAAGGTTGTCAAATGATGTTTGAGTTGGGGCGAAATGATAATCAGCCACATGTCCGGTAACGGTTCGGTTAATTTCTTCAGGAAATGGAGCATACTTGTTGAAGGTTCTCAAACCTGCCTCCACATGACATACTTTGGCGCCCGAGTAAAAAGCGGCGATGCTCGCTGCCATAGTGGTTGTGGTATCTCCATGCACATAGACATAATCGGGTTGGAACGCCTCTAAAACTTCTTGCAACGAAGTTATGATAAGTGCCGTAAGACTGTAAAGATTTTGATTGGGCCGCATTAGATTCAGATCATAATCTGGGGTAATTTCAAAAAAATCCAGTACCTGATCCAGCATTTCTCTATGTTGAGCGGTTACACATACCTTGGTATTGAATGTCTTGTTTTTTTGGAATGCTTTGACCAGTGGTGCCATTTTAATAGCTTCTGGCCTCGTTCCGAAAATTATTAGATTTTTTTTCAAGGATAGTTGTTTATGGTTATGGATGATTTTGAGAAATTAGGGTCATAGATTTTAATAAGTCAGAAGCGTCACACTCGATTAACTCTAGTAGCGTATAATGTGTTATAATATTGTTTTGGGAAAAGAACTTTTAACCAACCTACTATAAAAAACAAGGGGTACCTTAAGGGAAAATGTCTTTTCATATGAAAACTCTGTGATGTAAAGTCAAGACCTGTTGGGTGATATAAAAATTTAATTCTTTCCTTCAAGCTCAGTTTCATAAATCGTTCGTAAGTATTTCCATGGTCATTGATACAGGTTCCTGAAATCCCAGGTAAAATCAAAACAGGAAGCTTACTTTTTACCGCCCTCATGGTATAATCAAAATCCGCCATACCATGCACATAACCTTCACTAAGAATACCAATTTTATCCACCACATTTTTTGATACCCACATGACATTGGCATTCCCCAATTCGCAGACTTGGGGTTTCTTCTCATCAACGGCGCATCTTTTTATCGCTCCAAGAAACCTGTTGGTGAAGACAGAACCACCGTAAGTGGTTTTATCACTACCTTCTTCAGCCGTAGCTCCAACATAAATACCAGTAGAACCGTAGGTCGTGACACAATACTTATCGGTTTCATAAATTTTGTCAAAAATATCTTCTACGAGATTGGTGTCGTCATTAAGCAATAAATAGGCACCGTAGTCTTTTTTCTTAGCCTCATTCCACGAATTTCTCATCCCTCCTGCCCAATATAACTCCCCGTTTCCTGTAAGAATGGTTACGTTTGGAAATTCTTTGGCCACAGCTTCCGCGGTTCCATCTGACGACCCGTCATCTGTCAGATAAACGGACATTGGCAGTTTATTGGCACTTTTTTTATGGGCCTTGTAAAGATTTTCCAGGGCTAGAAGGGTTTTGTTTTTTCTATTAAAACAGGTTAGAAGAACTGCGAAAGATGTTGACATGGGTAGATAGGTGCATTTGTAGAAGCAAAATTAATTTACTTAGGTTATTTTTTGAAATTAATCAGATGTTCATACCATTATTTTGGATTTAAGGAAAAGAGTAGTGCAACTTCGCGCTGTTTTTCGTTTCTATCTTTATCTGAAAAATTCTTTTAATCACTTGGCTAAGTTTTATATAGACCAAAAAAAGAGAATACTTTTTTCATCCTTTTATTCCAGAAGTGCAGATAAATTCTAAAACCATCTTTGGGATTTATATGCTTATGGTTATAAACTATTGCTCTTATGGTATCCATTTTGAAACGGTTCTTTGTTGGTTTTCTTGTATCGTACAGCCATAGTTCGTTGCCGTCTATCCCATAGATAATATTGGCATCAATGGGCTTCAGCGATTTTGCAAATGACCGAATGATATGATGATCCAAAATTTTTGAAGAAAGCAAATACCGTGTTGTGATCTTATGTTGATATCCATGTAAATCAATGGTAATTTCATGATTCTGAAACCCCAAAATATTATGCAATTGCTTGTTTTCATAGAATACATCATACACAGAATAGCTATCTTCTGGCTTGGAAAACGAGTACACTTTTTTTGTAGTTCCCAAAAGGGGAACTTGATAAATCGTGCTGTCATTTCCAACATGGGTTCCTGCATCGCTAAAATTAGTGGATAGCGATATTTTTGGGTAAAGAAAATATTTTTGATTTTCCACTAAGTAGGCAATGTTATACTTTAACCATGATTTTTCAGACCAACTGCGGACGTAGGCAGGTACTTTTTCAGTATTATCTATGTTGGGTTTTTCAGAGTACCATTTCATAAAACCCTCCCACTGGTTTTTGCTCCAAGCTTGTCCCCAAGAAGATGCAAACTGGAAATACCAATTGTCGTAACCATCATCAAAAGATGAAAAATTGTCCCTTGTATGGACGTTAAGTTTATGGTTATATAGGGATATGCCACCTACTTCAGGAAGATTTTCACTGAATTCAAGGGCGGAAATCGCATAATTGTAGAAGTTAGGGGAAACGAACAAATCATCTTCCAAGACTATTACGGAACCATATGATAAACTAAGGTTTCCACATTTGATGATGTGCTGTCTCAGACCTAGGTTTTCCTTTTGATATAGTATTGTTTTCTTCCCCTGTCTCCAAGAAAAATCTTCTGCAATTTTAAGGATATGCTGATTATTTGTTGCATAATCAATACTAATCAGAAGTTCTACTCCAACGTTCGGATAGTCTGCCCTTTCCAATGACTTCAGCAATCTTTTTAGAGAACGTTCTCTATTATATGCTACCACCACAACCGGTGTTCTACGCTTCATTGGTGATTTTCTTTAATCGTTCAATATTTTCAAAATATTGGGCATTTTCTTGTATCCAGGGAAGAGGTCTGTCCCACCAGCATACGCCCAACAAGAATTCAATATCGGCGTCATCAAACCTCTTCTTAATTTGCTTTGCGGGGATTCCCCCTACAACAGTGTAAGGGGCCACGTCCTTATTGACCAAGGCGTTGGCCGCAACAATGGCGCCATCTCCAATAGAAACCCCGTCCATTATGCTCACATTTGCCCCGATCCAAACATCATTCCCAATAGAGATGGTATATCTTCCTTTTTGGTCCTTTGGTTTTGGGAATTCCTCGAATCTCTGTTTTTCAGTAAGTTGAAGATTTACAGGTGGGGTCAACGAAAAGAATGAAGGATGTGTACTTACAAACTGGCTGGATGGATGTCTACCAAAAATACACTTTACATTAGGGCCAATGGATGAATATCGACCAATTCTTGTCTTTTGGATATGACTGTGTGCGGCTATATATGAAGCAAAACCAAGATATGATGAGGCTATGGTAGCGTGTTGGGCGAACCCATTGCTCCCTTCACATATAACGGAAAAGCCAATGAAACTCGTTTTGTGGCAACGTATGTTCAGTGCTTTTCTAAGATACTTCCTTCTAAAAAACATAGCTAAATTGGTCAGCCAGTGATAAGAAAGCACTATATTTTTTAGGAAACCCACTATATTTCTGTTTTGATGGATTTTTTAAGTAATGCCTTTTCCCAAATAAATGGCGACAACTGGGT
>NZ_CAKZYF010000130.1 GCF_937884665.1 uncultured Allomuricauda sp.
ACTATTTTGCCAAATACCACTGTAGTCGATTTTAAATGCGAGGCTTCAAAAATTGAGGCTTTGGTCACGGACAAAAACGAAGTGCTTCCCATTAAAAAAGTGCTTTTGACCACGGGAAGTTGGTCAGGGCTTTTGCTGAAAAAAGCCGGTGTAAAACTTCATGTGCAAGATGGAAAAGGCTATAGCATTACCCTTAAAAATCCGGTTTTGCGTCCCCGCATCCCGACCCTTTTGTCTGAAGCCAAGGTAGCGGTAACTCCTATGGGGCAAGATTTGCGTATTGGCGGCACCTTGGAAATAAGCGGTCTCTCCAAAAAAATTGACCAACAACGCATAAGGGGCATTTTAGAAAGCGTGCCCAAATACTATAAAAATCTAACAGTCCCTTTTGATCAAGAGACCCCTATTTGGCAAGGGTATCGCCCCTGCACCCCAGATGGAATACCTTACATTGGTCGGTCCCAAGGCTTTTCCAATCTTTTTGTGGGAACGGGACACGGCATGATGGGCCTAAGTTTAGGTGCGATAACCGGAAAACTCTTATGCGAGATCATCACCAACGAAAAGCCCCTAATCCCGATGAAACCCTTTCGTTTGGAGCGGTTTTAACAAATTATTTTTGACAGTACAGATTGGGCTTACTCAAGTTACAAACTCGCGTGAGCTAGGGATTCAAATAAGATTTGGTTTTAAAATTAGAATTTAAAGTTTCCAAATCATACTATTTCTCAACAGGCCTCCTTAACCTAGTTCGAAGGAAACGGTCAAAACGACAAGGGGTTATCCTTGGGCCAGCCACTTGCGTATTACTTCTTCTTCCTTTTCCATGGAAAAATATTTAATGGTTTTGTCGCCCACAATGGTTCCAAAGCGAACATCGTCTTTTGGAAATCTGCTATTGTAACCTGCCAACTGGTCGGCCAACATTTGGGTGACAGGACGGTTCACCAAACCGGCCGAAAGGGCTTTTTGTACATTGAAGTAATAAAACCCTATGGGTTTTTCTCTCCAGAAGGGTACAATTCTGTACGGAAGCAGGCCTTCATTTTTTAGAAAGTCCCCGTCGATCCAATGCAGTTTTTCTGGTTTTTGCGTAACATAGGACAAGCATGAAAGGTAGTCCTTGAACGCGATGGAAGGATGCGCCACATTAAACTCGCCGTAGGTTTTATTTTCCGAACACCGCAGCACAAACTGCACCATGCTTTGCACATCGGTAAATTGAATGTGATGGTCATCCATTTTGGGCACCAATATTTCCCCACCTCGATTGAACCGCACAGCCCAATAAGGTTGCGCATCCGGGTCCATTGGACGCGTTGTACGAAAATCTTTCATACCCAAAGATCTATAAATTGTATACCTTTCGGTATTTTTTCTGATCGCCTCTTCGGCGAAAGTTTTTCGAATGGCATATCGAAATTCTTCACCTATCGTCTTGGGTGCAGCCGGAAGCGGATTTAAGGGTTCACTTTCCACAATGTATTTTTTGTCCCATTTATCATAGACCGAAATAGTGGAGATATAGTGGTAGTGGCCTATATTTTCTTTGAATTCTTCCAAAAAGTCAGCCACCGCCTTTGGAGATTTTTGCCAAGTATCGACCACAACGTCCCAGTAGGTTTCTTTGTGTTTCTTGTTGATTGCCTTAAGGCCCGCTTTGTTTTCCCGTTCTCGATCGCAAATGATTACGGGCAAATCCGAAAAAAGCCCCGGGTTGGTTTTGCCCCTATTCAAAAGGGTTACCTCATAGCCTGCCCCTATAAGCGCCTTTACGATCGAGGGGCCAATAAAGCCTCGTCCTCCCAGCATCAGTGCTTTTTTTCCATTGCTGGTACGGGCTAATCCTACGTTTATTGCCTCAAAGGGGCTTACCACAACCGATGTGGCCCCCAGGGCCGATGTTTTCAAAAAACTGCGTTTATCCATCCTATTAGCGAATTATGTATTGGTTACGAAGAAACCCAGACAAAAATGGATTTAGGTAAAGCTTAATTAAGAACTACCTATTTCCTTAAGGAACTGTTTCGGAGTTTTACCCGTCACTTTTTTAAAATTATGGAAGAAGGCTGATTTTGAATTGAAACCGGATTCGTACCCAATAGCTTCAAGGGTATAATTCGCTTTGTCTGATACTTTTAATTTCTGAATGGCGTGTGCCACCCTTTTGGAATTAATCAAGGAATAAAAGGAGGTGTTCATTTCGGCATTGATTATTTGGGAAAGGTGATGTTTCGGAATGTTCACGGAATTAGAAAGCATGGATAAGGAAAAGTCCGCATCCAGATAAGCCTCGTTGGTATCCAAAAAATCAGTGATGGTGGCCGCGTAACGTTCAATCTCATTTTTCTTTAACGGGCTATATTTATAGTTGCTTTGCGCTTTAGGAACATACGCCAGCTCTGGAGCATAAACCATCCCATATCGCAATCCAAAATATCCAATTGCAGTCAGAAGCACTACGTATCGAATAATATCCCAAAGTTCAAAGTAGCGTACTCCGACCGATAGCTCCACAGTCATCCGCAAAATGCCTACCCCAATACTGATCAAGAATAGAAAGGCTATAATTCGAATCCAGCCGAGTGCCAACACCAAATTGCCTGCATAATCTTGCCTTAGGCACTCTTTGCGTTGATTGCTCAAGTACAAAACAAGGGAGGGATAGACCATTAGCGATGCTATTTTTGGAAATAAGATTACGAGGTCCCAAGATGGAGGAAAATTAGGACTATAGTAAAAGCAGAGAACGCCGAAAACCAGAAAAGGAAGAAAGTGTATGCTATCGCGTAAGTGCCATTTTCTATTCACCAAGGCTGCATAGTACAGCAGAAAGAAGGGGCCATGCAGAAACCCAAGGGTCATTATCAATATAGGAAACGGAAAAAGGCCTGGGTACAGATACTTGCCCATAGCGGCCAGAAGGTGGAGTGAGAACACCAAAAACCAAGTAAACAAGACACAATCTGGACGTTGTCTCCCTTTTTTGGCCAGGAGCAAAAGGGCGAACAAAAAGCCCTGCAGCGTTCCTATCCCAGCAATTACCCCTAAAATAACCGAATTGTCCAAAAACACAAGGAATTTGCCATGACCAAAGTCAAATTAGGAGTGAAGTTCGAGATTTTTTAGCAAAACCGAAGCGCGCTCATTTCCTTTATGAGAAGCGCTACGGAAATATTCAAAAGGACAAAAACGTAATTCACAGTATCATCTTGTGAAGATAAAGAAACACCAAAATCACGCTAAAGGTTGCCCCAAAGTACCCGAACAGACGTCGGATGCCATGGCTGGAACCGTTTCGTTTTTCCTTGCTCATTTCGTCTTCGCCAACATCGGACATTGAAATGTACATGGCCCCAAAAATGGCCCAGGACAGGGCCATTTCAAGACCGTCCGAGAAGTAGGCTAATATGCCGGAAATTACCAATGAAAACCCGGCCACAAGATGTAATTGCTCCAGGCTAAGTATCCTATTTTCTTTCATACTGCAAGACTAACAGACACATTCATCCCCGCAGCAGCTCAAATCAGAGAGATACATCCCGTTCACGGACCAATTTTTTACCAGACCAGCAATAAACTCTTCATCGTACCCTTCTTTTTTCAGAATGTCTTCAACGATGACCCCAAAACGTTGCCTGAACTTGTAGATAAAACAGAAGATGTGGTTGTCATGCCGCACGGAAGGTCCAGAAAGATACATGTTCTCCAATCCAAAAAACTCATCGGTTTCCTCCCGTAACCGTGGGCTTCCATCTTCACGGTATATAATAAATTCTTCAATGGGCCCTTTGACCAAATCAAAACCTGTTGCACATATTGGTTTTTCTTCCGTGTCGACCAAGGTTTCATCTTTTAATCGAAGTTGATATCCCTTTTCTTTTCTTAGCACCTCATTTACTTCGCCCAAGATTTCAGTGTATTGGGGCGAGTCTTTTATCTTGCTGTTCTTGTTCACGTAGGTAAATGGAGATAATACCCTAGAAGGGTCGCTAGTGGTCATATCATCTATTTCTTGTGGATTGATTAGGGTTACTTTTTTGTTGCTTTGGATGAGGTCGAAAGCCATTTGAACACCACTTTCGTACCCACCTATCACCACAAAATCATTCCCTTGTAAACTAGAAGGGTCTTTTATCAATGAACTATGGATGCAGTGGGCTGTACCTGAAACGATTTTCATCTGGGGATTTTGAAATTCTCCCGCCGCCCAAATCAAATATTCACAGAAGTAGCGGCCTTGATTGGTTTCCAACACCCAACCTCTAAGGTGTTCAAAAACCCTTTTTACTTCAGTATGGCTCTGCACATTGAGTTGAAAATGTTCCGCTACCCCCGTGAGATATTCAGCATATTCTTGACCTACTAGGTGTTCTTTGTTAAAGGAAAAGGCTGGTGAGGTGGCCTCACAAATGGAATTCAAATCGATTTGGCCAAAGGCGTTGCTGGGAAATGATGGGGTTATCATTTCCATGTTTTTTGGCCATTCCTGGAACGAGGCCCCAATTTCTTTTTTGTCCAAAACAAGGTAATCCATGCCGGATTGTCTTAAGAGCGAGGCAATTCCAATCCCTGCAGGACCTGCGCCAACTACGATTACATTGTTCACTGTCATATTTCCCAATTGTTCCTGAGCACCTCAGTTGGCAAATGTAATGCTTAACCCTTCTAAATGCAACTGAGTTGCATTTAGATTTTATCAATTGAGGAAAAAAGTTTCAATCCCCTACTTTAACGATGTTTTTGGGCCAAGGGTCTTCGAACGCTCCGCCAAACTGCCAATGTTCTAGTTCTTCCTCCGTCAGAAAACATGTTTTCAGAGCTTCAGTAAAGCGGTCAACTTGATTTTTGTCCCCAATGACCGTGAGGTGACAGTGTCGGTCCCCAAACCTTCCGGGCTCTTTTTCCAGTCGCTTTTTGAGCAGTTCAACTTCCATCTCATTAAGACCGTTGTCGTCTTCCTCAAGAAGTCCAGCACGCCAATATCCAATAAGTTCCAAACTGATGCTTCCTGCTGCTTGGTTCCAAAGTAGTGACATTTTATCTCGGCTGGAAAGCCAAAAAAAACCTTTGCTTCGGTAAATACGCTGGTCCAAATACTGATGGCATACTTCCCACAGCCGATTTGGATGAAACGGACGGTCATCTTTAATCACCCGGGTCGCCATATTATAGGGACGGTCACCGAAAGACTCTGATTCAAGCACGGGTTTCAGTTCATCCGTCAACTTGGCCACACGGTGAAAGTCATACTCTGGCATTTCCAATACTTGGTCCAAAGGCAGTTGCCCCAACAACACGGAAAGAATAGTAACAAAAGGGTTGATGGGATGTATCGCTTGGGCGATTTTCGAGAGCTTTTCCTTCTCAATACGGTCGCCCTTGGTTAAAATTAGGTGACTGCAAAACATAATCTGTTCTACCATAAGACTGACCATATCCCGTTGTTGACGTTCAAGATTCTGCTGCATTAGTGGAACTAGCTGTTCTCCATACTCATAATCATGTGCCAGTAATAAACTGTCCACCAACACCAATACTCCAGTAAGTTTTAGGTGGGCCTGCGATTTGAAAAACTCAATCAAAGGCATAGGGTGGCAACTCCCCGAGGTTTCAATGATGATCAAATCCGCTTTTTGATCGGTCAAGAGGATATTGAGTGCCGCGTCCAGCTTTTCAATACCCATTTTACTGCTCAGGACACAGGAGTGTATCGACTGAAACATGGAATCGTTGCTTTCAACAAAATCAGTGCTGGCAATCAGTTCGCCATCCACATCCAGTTCGCTCATATCGTTCACCACGGCACAGGTCAAAACGCCCCTCTTTTTGGACTGGGTCAGAAGGTTTCTAAAAAGCGTCGTTTTTCCCGAACCTAAAAACCCGTTCAAAATGACCACCGGAATCCTATTTTGTACACTTGATACCTTTTGTTCTGAAGTTTGCAAAACGATTTGTTTTATGTTCGGGATTTCAATGTAAAAGTAGTCTTTGATTCACTAGGTCAGGTAACCTTATTTTATTACGCTATCCTAAAGACGGTTAATCCGTAACGTCCTTCTCTTTTATTCGGTAAGGTTCACCTGCCATGAAATACCATATTTGTCTTGAACCCATCCAAACTTTTTGCCAAAACCATAATCTCCAGCTTCATAATTGTCCAAAGGCATCAGGACCATGCCGCCATGGGCCACGAGTTTTTCAAAGAGATTTTCTACTTCCATTTCGGAATCACTATCCACAAATAGGGAAACTCCTGGTGTAAAAGACCACTTATGATCATAATTACTTTCAGATACTCTATACTCCGTACCATTTAAGGTAAATACTCCATACTTAATCAGCTCTGGGGTTCCACCTGCTTCGCCTTGGGCGTAATGGACCAGGCTTTTCACCTCTGAATTGGGAAAAAGAGAAGTGTAGAAATCCAGGGCTTCTTTGGCTTTTCCGCACTGGTCGCCCACAAAAGTCAAAAAGGTTGTTGTTCTCATTGTTTGTTTGTTTTTAGGTTTAAAAATGTGTACTGAATAATTGGCTTTCGTCCTAAATGTCACTTTTATCAGCAGGGATGTCTCAAATTCCGAAATTTTTGGCGAAACAACAACATCCATTTTTCATCTTATCCCCTAAATCATCCCTTTGAACCGACCTGTGGGTTGGTTTCCTTTTTTCACATCCCGATTTTCAACCAATTTTTCACTTTTTACCGATTTTTCCAGCGGATTTATCCTTGATTCTTGAGAACCGTGTTCGTCCGCGAGAACTTTGTAACAGACTTAACGGTCTCTACAAACCTAAACCCAAATCGTATGGAAAAGAACCTCAAATCTCGCGTGACCATAAATCGACTTTGCTATAAGGGCCTGGATATTTTCTCCAAAAAAGGTTACTACCAGACCAATCTGAACGATATCTTAACAGAACTGAAACTCTCCAAAGGGGCCTTTTACCATCATTTTAAATCCAAGGAGGATTTCTTTATACACATCGTACAAAATCTTGTGGTCCAAAAAGTGTATGCGCTTTTGATAGAGCCCTTGAATACGCAAGAGAATCCTCTTCCCATTATTTGGGATAGTATTGAAAAAGCCTTGGAACCCAATAAAAGCAATGAAATGGTCTACGGATTTATGTTGGCTGACTTTTTAACGGAGTTCGGGAAGCGCAATGAAGAAATCAGCAGATACCTTCGGGATATTGTTCAAATGTGGGAAGTAAATCTTGTTTCTCTACTAAAAAAGGGCAAAACAGACGGTCATATTGCCAGACATTTAGATTGTGAGGGTGTTGCCGCTTATATTATTGCTTCCTTTTTAGGAGTTCGAACCCTAATGTCAGATGGAAATTCAAGACAGTCCAAATATCTATACCTACAGCAACTGAAGCACTATTTTGCTTCCTTGAAACCCCAGCCCGAGTTTATTTGATCAATTTGCCAAAACTTTGTGGATTTTTTCCACAACGCTCTGAGGGGTAATGGTCTCCATTACCTTTTCATATCCTGGTGGTACTTTGTTTCCATAAATGGATGTGGGAATAAGCGGGTATCGGTCCCTATTGGGTAGCAACGCATTTCCCAAAGGCTGACCAAATGGGTAAAACCCTGCATAGGGATGGGTAACCCCCCACAGAGTAACCACCGGAATGCCGTAATTTGCCGCAAGATGGGCGTTGCCACTATCCATCGAAACCATGACATCCAAGTTGGAAATCACCTTGAGTTCGTCTTTCAGAGCTAATTTTCCAGCAAGGTTCAAAGTGTTGGCGTAATGCCTTGAAAGGTTTTCAAGGTATTTTGATTCCCTTTCTCCGCCCCCATAGAGCAATATTTTATACTTTTCGGTATCGTTTAGGTTTTGGATTACCTCCTCCATTCTTTCCAAGGGATACATTTTCCCCTTATGTGCCGCAAAAGGTGCTATTCCGATCCATTTTTGGGTATTTTGCCCAATCAAATTCAAGATTTCTTTTGACAACGGTTGCCGTTGTAAAGGAGTAGCCGCGCCCAAATCTAAAGGAAATCCCAAGGCGTGGAACACTTCAGCGTAGCGTTCATGTGTTGTTTTCAGTTGTTTGAAATCTTTGTTATTGGTCCGGGTCAAGGCCTTTTTTTCTTTTCTGCCTTTATCGATTTGAAAGAAAGGTGTCCGGGATAGGCTAAAATATTTTTTTAAGATTTTACTGCGAAGCACATTGTGCAGGTCGGCAACTGCATCAATTTCCCTTTTCTTGAGTTCCCTATACAAGCGCCAGAGCCCTTGAAATCCTTTGTGTTCCCTTTTTACCTTAGCTACAATTACCTCAACTTTTTCAACTTCTGCAAAAATGGGTGCGAACGCCTTCTTGGTAAGTATGGTAGTACGGATATCCGGATATTTTAGATGGAGCGCTTGAAGTACGGGGACCATCATGGCGACATCACCCAAGGCCGACAAACGAATAACGAGTATGTGGACAGGCTTATCCTTTTTGTCCACGTAGGATTGGATTTAATTCGTCATCGTTGTACATCTTCATTTGTTTGTAGACCTTCATGTATTTTTTTCCAGACTCAATGTCAGCCAACAATTGGTCAATTGCGATGGATAAGTCTTTTCGTTGTTCTAAAAGAACACCAAGTTTTTCATCACACTTGGCAATATGTTCCTCAGTGGCGTCGTCACGATTTACCTCTTCCTCCATATGATAAATCTTCAATGCCAAAATGGAAAGCCTATCTATGGCCCATGCCGGACTTTCTGTGTTTATCGTAGCATTGTGCAAAACTTCTACCGATTGGTATTTGTTTAGAAAATAACCGTCTATATATTCTACCAAGTCTGTGCGGTCCTGATTACTGGCATCAATTTTTCGTTTCAGATCTAGAGCATCTACTGGAGCTATACTGGGATCTCTTATAATATCCTCATAGTGCCATTGTACCGTGTCTATCCAATTTTTTCGATACAGTAAATGCTCGACCTTATCCTTGGGATAGGGATTTTTGAAGTCTTGATAGACATCGTCTTTAATGTGGTATCTAATGATACTTTCTTCGAAGATTTGAAGGGCCAATGTAGTGAAAAGCATACCCGATTTCATTTTCGCAAAGATATTGGTTTAAAATCTATGAACTCATCTGAACGGCCAGAACAAAAAATGGGAGAAAAAGCAACAAGACAATGGCAACTTCTTTATATCGGTTTTGTTTGAAGGTTTCCAAATAGTTGGTCATAAAAACCGATGCGGGACAAATTCCCAATATTATCTAGTCCGCCCTGTTGAAACTAAGAAAGCTTGCCACGAGGGACAATACAAAAGCGAAAGAAAGAATTCTTAAGGTCAGCAATTTTCCGCTTCCTTTTTTCCGCAGCTTTAAAAAAACCAATACGTTCAGAACCAGAATAAACAGAACATATACCAGAATTTTTATCATTTTGAAAGTGAAAAACCCATTTTGAAAAGAACCCATGTTAAACGTGTAGTGGTCCTGTAGAAAGGGGAGTTTATTGAAAAACTTCAACACGGTAAAAAGCAAAATGCCCAAAGTGCTTATCGCGGTAAAAGGCACCAGCCAATTTTTCAGGGTATTTCTGTCATATAGGTTAATCACTAAAAAAACAAGTAACAGAAACAGCAGGGCCCAATCCACAAATAGACTGGCTATGCCGATAAATAGAGTGGCATCGAAAATCTTGTGTTTCACATTCTTGATGGATTTTATGGCCAATAACCGCCATAGGGACAGCAGTATAAAAAAAGTACAGAAAACTACATTTCTATCCATCATGCTTTCCGGAAAGACAATCAATAACAGGACAAAAAACAACATGGCGTATGAACTGAAATCCGTTGCCTTCTCCTTGCGGATAATTTCATTGATTACGAACAGTTGCATTACAAGTGCGCCCAAGGTAACCGTATCCAAAAAATAGTTGCGCCCTATCCTGTCAACATTGGGACCAAAAATGAGATATAACCCAAAAAACAAAACCAAAAAAGCTGATAGGACCACTTAATTAATGGGTTTGGTTTTGCTAAAAAAACTTGAAATCATCTTCAGGTTTTGCTATTTTTGCAAGGTAAATATAGCCAAGATGAGCAAGTTTTTTTATGGTATAGAGGACTTATTCGTGAATATACTTTTTGCACCTTATGATTTTTTCCGGTTCATGGAAAATTGGTGGTCTTCCAATAGTATGAATTGGGTTTTCAGCATAATCGGGTTTATCGCGATGCTGTATTGGATGAAGCAACTTAAGATTTTCGCTGATAATGATGAAGAGGATAAAAGCATCAGTTCACACTCGTATTTATAGGTCGAATCCTATATCTTTCCGATAGTATATTCCATCAAAATCTAGCTTTTTAATATTCCGATAGGCTATTTTCAAAGCCTCTTCAAAATGGTTTCCTAGCGCCGTTACCGCAAGTACCCGTCCTCCATTGGTTATTACAGTTGAGTTGTCCAACTTAGTGCCTGCGTGAAAAACTATGGCATTGTCAACCTTTTCTATCCCGGAAATCACTTTACCCTTTTTATAGGCTTCAGGGTATCCTCCAGAGACGGCCATTACCGTAGCGGCACTTCTATTGTCAATTTCAAGTTCAATTTCATTCAATCTTCCTTCTGCGGTCGCTTTTAGCAGTTCAACAAAATCGTTTTGTATTCTGGGGAAAACAACTTCAGTTTCAGGATCACCCATTCGGACATTATATTCAATTACCTTGGGCTGGTCCCCCACCTTAATCAGACCGATAAAAATAAAACCGATATAAGGCAAGTTTTCTTTTTTGAGACCTTCTACGGTAGGTTGTACAATCTGTTCCTCTATTTTTCGCATAAAAGCTTCATCTACGAAAGGCACAGGTGATATCGCCCCCATTCCTCCGGTGTTGAGCCCTGTATCCCCTTCTCCAATTCGCTTGTAGTCCTTGGCTGTTGGCAGTATTTTGTAGTTTTCCCCGTCGGTCAGCACAAAACAGCTCAGTTCAATACCATCCAAAAACTCTTCAATTACCACTATTCTACTTGCCATACCAAATTTGGCATCCCGTAACATAGACCTCAATTCCTTTTTGGCCTCTTCCAGGTCGTGTAGAATTAAAACCCCTTTTCCAGCAGCTAGACCATCGGCCTTTAGTACATAAGGCGGATTCAAACTTTCCAAAAACTGGAACCCCTCTTCCAATCTATCTGACGTGAAACTTTGGTAGGCTGCTGTTGGAATACCGTGCCTTAACATGAATTTTTTTGCAAATTCCTTACTGCCTTCCAAGGTAGCAGCGGCTTTCGGAGGGCCAATTACCTGGATGTTTTTTAGCTCTGGGTCGCTATGAAAAAAATCATAGATTCCTTCGACGAGAGGGTTTTCCGGCCCTACCACTACCAAGTTGATTTTCTCCCGGAGAACCAATGATTTTATGCCCTCAAAATCGTTGACCCCCAAATCAATATTTGCGGCTATCCGAGCAGTCCCGGCATTGCCAGGGGCCACAAAAAGACGATTTAACCGAGGACTTTGGGAGATTTTATGTGCTATAGCGTGCTCTCGCCCTCCAGAACCGATAATAAGAATATTCATTTGAGGTATTTTAGTCAAAAATACACTTTGAAGAGAACTTCCTTAGCTGCCGTTGGAAAAATTACGGTGTGCCTTCCACAGCTCCTCTTCCGAAAGCGATTTGAAATATTGATACACGTTTTTTAAGCCCTCTGCCCTGGAGACCTTCGGTTCCCAGTCCAGTATTTCCTTGGCCCTGGAAATATCGGGTTGTCGCTGTAGCGGGTCGTCTTTTGGTAATGGTTTAAATACAATTTTTTGGTCCGTGCCCGTAAGCTTGATGATTTCTTCCGCAAATTCCAAAATAGTGGTTTCATCTGGATTTCCAATATTGATAGGTTCAACATAATCACTCATCAATAGTCGGTAAATACCTTCGATTTGATCATCGATATACGTAAACGAACGCGTTTGGGAGCCATCGCCAAAAACGGTCAAATCTTGACCTCGAAGCGCCTGACCGATAAAAGCGGGAACCACACGGCCATCGTTTAACCGCATTCGAGAACCATAAGTGTTAAAAATCCTCACAATTCGGGTATCCAATCCATGATGGCGATGGTAGGCCATTGTAATCGACTCCATAAAGCGCTTGGCCTCATCATAGACCCCTCTGGGACCAATAGGGCTAACGTTGCCAAAATACTCCTCATTCTGGGGATGTACCAAAGGGTCTCCATACACTTCTGATGTAGAGGCCACCAGTATGCGTGCATTCTTATTTTTTGCCAACCCCAAAAGATTGAGAGTGCCCAGCGAACCTACTTTTAATGTTTCTATAGGGATTTTAAGATAGTCGATAGGGCTTGCTGGAGAAGCAAAATGCAAAATATAATCCAACTCACCTCCAAGGTGCACGAAAGTTGACACATCATGGTGGTGAAACTCAAAGCGTTCCAAAGCAAAGAGGTGTTCCAAGTTCTTGAGGTCCCCAGTAATGAGGTTATCCATACCAATAACGTGATGCCCTTCCGCAATAAATCGGTCACAGAGATGAGATCCCAAGAATCCTGCTGCACCGGTGATTAGGGTTTTTTTCATTTG
>NZ_CAKZYF010000131.1 GCF_937884665.1 uncultured Allomuricauda sp.
ATAAATCCATCTGAGCACTTTGGCCGCCTTCTACTTTTACCTTTGACCCGATTAGCCTAGAATCATTCCTGCAATAGTGGCCGACAATAGCGATGCAAGCGAACCACCCAGAACGGCTTTCATTCCGAATTCAGATAGGGTTTTGCGTTGGCCTGGAGCAAGCGAACCAATCCCACCAATTTGGATACCGATGGAAGCAAAGTTGGCAAAGCCACAAAGCATGTAAGTGGCCATGATTACGGATTTGTTGTATGTAAAGTGGCGGGTGTTGGTCATGGTCTTGAGTTCGGCGAGTTGAATGTAGCCAATAAATTCGCTGGCCGCGAGTTTGATGCCCAAAAGTTGTCCCATAAGCATTACATCTTCATTCGAGACCCCGATAAGCCACATCAAGGGAGCAAAAACAGTACCCAGAACGGCTTCCAAAGAAAAACTGTCGTACGGAGAATTCGCGGCGATCCATGTGTTGAAAGTGTTCAAATCACCGACCCAGCCCAAATTTCCATTGATCATGGCAATATAGGCAACAAAATCCAAGAGCATGGCTCCTACGTTGAGGGCCAGTTTTAAGCCCTCAGTAGTTCCATTTGCGATTGCATCCAATATATTGGCCCCAATTTTTTCCGCGGAAACCTTTACGTCCGTATTTACCTTTTCTGTTTGGGGATATAATATTTTGGACACTACAATAGCTCCGGGTGCTGCCATTACGGAAGCTGCCAAGAGGTGTTTGGCAAAGACCAATCGCAAAGCGGGGTCATCTCCTCCTAAAAACCCAATATAGGCAGCAAGTACAGCTCCCGCTACGGTGGCCATTCCCCCAATCATTACCAAAAGGATTTCTGACTTGTTCATTTTTTCCAGATAAGCCTTTATAAGCAAGGGTGCTTCGGTTTGTCCCAAAAATATATTTCCAGCGATGGACAAGCTTTCCGCCCCTGAAATTCCCAAAGATTTTGTGAGCAACCACGCCAAGGCACGCACTACTTTTTGGATGATGCCGAGATAGAAAAGTACCGACGTCAAGGCTGAAAAAAAGATAATGGTCGGCAATACTTGAAAGGCAAATATGAATCCAAACGTATCCATGTCCACCACCAGACCTTCAAAAAGGAACTTGCTGCCTGCTCGTGTAAAATCGAGAATGCTAACAAATACCTCCCCAATTTTTTCGAAAATCAGTTTGACCAAAGGAACTTTTAAGACACCAATGGCGATAAGTAACTGGAGCGCTAAGCCAATACCTACGGTTTTCCATTTTATAGCTTTTCGGTTGGAACTAAAAAGGAAAGAGATGAGAACCAAAACCGCCATTCCCAATGCGCCCCGCCATAAGCTGGTAACGGAAAATCCTTGGTTGGGAATAAGTTCTGGGATTTCTTTGGTAGAAATATCATCAATGGTGGTGGTCTCAATGGCAGCACTAAGAGAATCCGAGAGGATGGGATTTTGTCCAAAAGTTTGGGAGCAGATTAAAAGGAGTAGTAGTAAAAGACCAGTTTGGTATTTACCCATATAGTTTGGTTTATTGGCGCTTGGAGATTTCGTCCCGAATTTTGGCCGCTTTTTCATAATCTTCGTTGGCCACGGCTTTGTCAAGTTCCTTGTGCAGCTCTTCCAAGCTAAGTTCGCGATATCCTTGCGTGGAAGCTCCAGATTCAATTTCCACTGTCTCGCCTTCCTGAAGTATCTCATCCACAACGATGCTTTCGTCTTCGTTCTCATCATTTTCCTTATTGGAAAACTTGAGGAAGATTCCGGCTTTGTCCAAAATATTCTTGTAGGTGAAAATAGGAGCATCAAATCGGAGGGCAAGAGCGATGGCATCGCTGGTACGGGCATCGATAATCTCTTCTACTTTATCCCGTTCACAAATAATACTGGAATAGAATACACCATCCACCAACTTGTGTATAATGACCTGTTTGATAAAAATTTGAAAACGGTCCGAGAAATTTTTGAAAAGATCATGGGTCAATGGTCGGGGTGGTTTTATTTCCTTCTCTAAGGCGATGGCAATGGATTGCGCCTCGAAAGCACCAATAACAATGGGCAGTTTTCTATCTCCGTCCACCTCATTCAAAATAAGGGCATAAGCGCCATTTTGGGTCTGGCTGTATGATATCCCCTTTATTTTTAATCGTACTAAACTCATATTCTCCTCCTAATACCAAAAAAGGCTGTTCAAATAAGTGGCATAACCCGTTATCTGAACAGCCCCTTGCAGTGGGCAAATTAACAAAAATTAGGCGTTTTGCGCCTTAAATTGTTTTAATTTTTCGATGAGTACGGGTACTACTTCAAAAGCATCGCCCACAATACCATAATCCGCTGCCTTAAAGAAAGGAGCCTCTGGGTCGTTATTGATGACCACTTTGGTTTTTGAAGCGCTCACCCCTGCCAAATGTTGTATGGCTCCTGAGATACCGATGGCGATATAGAGATTACTGGCTACGGGTTTTCCCGTTTGCCCTACATGTTCGCCATGGGAGCGCCATCCCAAATCGGAAACAGGTTTTGAGCAGGCAGTCGCTGCTCCGAGTATATCGGCCAAATCTTCAATAAGTCCCCAATTTTCAGGACCTTTTAAGCCTCTACCTCCTGATACGACCACATCTGCGTCGGCAATAGTAGCTTTTCCAACCACTTTATCTACCTCCACAGATTTTGTGGTGAAATCGGCATCGGTCAGCGATGGACCAAAGTCTTCCACAGAAGCGGAGGTATTATTCTCAACGACACCGTACGCATTATTGGAGACCCCAATAATCTTGGTTTCCGCTTCAATGGCGGTGAAAGCAAATCCTTTGTTACTGAACGCGGTTCTTTTTACCACAAAGGGAGCGGTCGACTCTGGTGCTGCGACCACATTGGGTACATATCCCGCATTTAATTTAGCGGTTAATATGGGCGCCAAGAATTTGGTGTCTGCGCTGGAACTTAACACGACCACTTTGGCACCTTCGGCTTCTGCCGCTTGGGCCAAGACATTTGCATAGGCTTTGGCATTGAAGGTGTCCAGATTTCCGTCTGAGACTTTTAAGATTTTGGAAACACCATAATTTCCCAAGGATTCGGCGTCTTCTGCATTGATGCAAACCGCGGTTACCGTTTCACCCAACTGCTGTGCGACCGCACTGGCGTAGGATGCTACCTCAAGTGCGTTTTTTTTGAGTTTTCCTTTATCGGATTCTGTATATACAAGTACTGACATAGCTTTTTGAATTAGATAACTTTTGCTTCGTTATGCAATAAATTGATAAGTTCATCCACGTTTTCGGCATCAACCAATTTTACGGGACCTTTGGCCGCAGGTTTTTCAAACTTTTGGTCTTTTGTTGGAACGGGCCCATCGATAGGTTCGACCACATTGAGTATTTTTTTTCGGGCCATCATAATTCCTCTCATATTGGGGATTCGCAGGTCACTTTCCTCAACCAATCCTTTCTGCGCCCCAATGACCAGCGGAAGGGCAGTGCTCAATTTTTCTTTCCCACCATCAATTTCACGCAGGGCGGTCGCACTGTTTCCGTCTACTTCAAGGCCTATGCAGGTATTTACAAAATTCATGTCCAAAAGTGTGGCCAAAATTCCAGGTACCATGCCCCCATTGTAATCAATGGACTCTCTACCCGCTATTATTAAATTGTATCCACCATTTTTGACCACTTCGGCGAGTTGCCTTGCGACAAAGAAGCCGTCCGTGGGTTCAGCGTTTATGCGGATGGCCTCATCGGCGCCAATCGCCAAAGCTTTTCGAATGGTGGGTTCGGTCTGCGGACCTCCTACCGTGGCTACATGTACGGCAGCCCCTTGCTTTTCTTTGAACCACATGGCACGGGTCAGGCCAAATTCATCATTGGGATTTATCACGAACTGAACACCATTGGTATCAAACTTGGTATCGGAGTCGGTAAAGTTGATTTTTGAAGTGGTGTCAGGAACGTTGCTAATGCAAACTATAATCTTCATATATTTTTACATTTTGACTTCTCAAAGATAGCCATAAAAATCCAAAATTTATTATGCATGCATAATAAATTTTGTCGTTTTTTTTAATTTTCACCAGGGAATTCTTCTGGTATTATTTCCTATTTTTGCTTGCTTCATACGTACATTGTTTAAACCTTTCAAACGACTTCATGAAAACATTACAGTTCCGAGAGGCCATATCGGAGGCCATGTCCGAAGAAATGCGAAGAGACGAAACGATTTATCTCATGGGCGAAGAGGTTGCCGAGTATAATGGTGCCTATAAGGCATCCAAGGGCATGTTGGATGAATTTGGACCTGAAAGGGTAGTGGATACCCCCATTTCCGAATTAGGTTTTGCAGGTATTGGCGTGGGTTCTGCAATGAATGGGAATAGACCCATTATTGAATTTATGACCTTCAACTTTTCCTTAGTGGGTATTGACCAAATCATTAATAATGCTGCAAAGATTAGGCAAATGTCCGCCGGGCAGTTTCCCTGTCCGATTGTTTTTAGGGGCCCAACGGCTTCCGCTGGCCAATTGGCCGCCACGCATTCCCAAGCTTTTGAAAGTTGGTATGCCAATTGTCCTGGATTGAAGGTCGTAGTGCCTTCCAATCCAGCTGATGCCAAAGGTCTTTTAAAATCGGCCATTCGGGATGATGATCCCGTAATTTTTATGGAGTCCGAGCAAATGTATGGCGATAAAGGAGAGGTACCCGAAGGAGAGTATACCATTCCTTTGGGGTTGGCGGATGTCAAAAGAGAAGGAAAGGATGTAACCGTGGTTTCCTTTGGAAAAATTATTAAGGAAGCCTACAAAGCCGCCGATGAATTGGAGAAAGACGGTATTAGTTGTGAGATTATCGATTTGCGAACGGTGCGTCCCATGGATTATGAGACCATATTCAATTCTGTGAAGAAGACCAACCGGCTTGTGATTCTCGAAGAGGCATGGCCTTTTGGTAATGTGGCTACCGAAATCATATACCAAGTCCAGGATAAAGTTTTTGATTATCTGGATGCTCCCATTGTCAAACTGAATACAGCAGACACTCCTGCACCCTATTCTCCCGTTTTGTTGGCAGAATGGTTGCCCAACGCAAAAGATGTTATAAAAGCTGTTAAGAAAGTGTTATATACGTAGCGCGGAGAAAAACTGACGTATATTTATAGCATATTTGGGCCTCGTTGACGGTTAAGTTGATGAGGCTTTTTTAAAGGAATGGTTTTTGATAAAATAATTACCTTAAAATTTAAATCGACCAAACACGATTGAAAATCCAATTAGGATGATTTTATCGTGACAGTTATCAAAACATGAGAAAGTTCCTTCCCATTCTTTTTCTGATTTTTTCCTACGCTGTTTTTTCACAAACCAAGGTCGGAGGTATTGTTCTGGATGATTCCGGTATGCCTATTGCCTTTGCCAATCTAGTTTTCCCGAACTCTTCGGAAGGTACGATCACCAACGAAAATGGTCGATTTTATATGGAATCCGATAATTCATATAGCACCTTAATGGTCTCCTTTATTGGATATGAAACCAAAGAGATCAATTTATTGGGAAAGGTCAACTATAATTTGGAGATTGTTCTCACCGAGTCCACAGAACAACTTGAGGAAGTGGTGGTTTACACTGGAAAGCAATCCAAAAAAAACAATCCCGCCATCGATATACTCAAAAAAATATGGGCCAAAAAAAGGGAGAATGGCGTTCGTAAGTTTAAACAGTATAAGTACGATAAGTACGAAAAAATTGAATTCGACCTAAATACCATTGATAGTAATCTTATACAAAGCAAGTTGTTCAAGGGGTTGGAGTTTGTATTTGATGATCTCGATACTTCCCGGATTACGGGAAAGACCTATTTGCCCATGTTTCTTAATGAGAATTTTTCCAGGGTCTACGGGGATAACCTCCTTAACAAGGAAAAGGAAGATGTCTTAGGAAACAAGAACTCTGGATTTCAAGGGAATCAGGCGATTACGGCCTTTGTGGAAGATTTGTATTCGGATTATGATATCTATGAAAATTACTTAAAGTTTTTTGATAAAAGCTTCACAAGTCCGCTGTCAAAAACTGGGGTGGACACCTATAATTATGTGCTATCGGACAGTACTTTCATTGATGACAAATGGTGTTATAACATAATTTATTACCCGCGAAGAAAGAACGAACTCACATTTAAAGGGGATTTTTGGGTAAATGATACTACGTATGCCATCAAGAAAATAAATCTTCAGGTTACCAAAAGTGCCAATATCAACTGGGTCAAGGAAATCTATATTGAACAGGATTTTGATGTGGTCAATGATTCCATCTTTTTACTGAAACGGGATTATATGTTAAGTGATTTCAGCTTTTCAAAAAAGGAAAAATCACGGGGAATATACGGAAAACGGACAACGGTCTACGATAACTATGAGTTTGATGTGCCCCGGTCCGAAGCCTTTTATAAAGCTGTGGCCGATCCCTATGACCCCAGAGTATTTTCGCGGGACAGCGTCTTTTGGAAAAATGCGCGTTTGGAGAAACTCAATGAGGATGAATCGGGAATATTCAAGTTGCTGGATACCCTTAAGACGGTTCCCAAATTCCGGACCTATTACAATATTGTCAGCGTTTTGGGTTCAGGATACATTGAGGTCGATAAATGGAATCTGGATATTGGGGACATCTACAGCACTTTTGGATTTAACGATGCAGAAGGTGCCCGAATACGGGCAGGTGCCCGTACTTATTTTGGTCAAAATGATACTTGGCGATTAGAAGGATACATGGCCTACGGTTTTTCAGACAGAAAATTTAAACATGGATTGTCCGGTAAGTTTTTATTGGACCGAAAAACACGACTTATCCTCTCCGGCGGGAACCGGCGGGATATTGAACAGTTGGGACTCAGTCTTACAAGTACCAATGACGTTTTGGGGCGAAGTATCGCCTCTTCCGCTTTAGTCACCGTTGGTGCAAACGATAGATTGACCAACATCAACCTGTCAACCCTTAATTTTGAGATGGAACCCGTATCGAACTTCAGGCTTAGGATCGGAGGCTCTTTCCGAACCTTAAGTTCAGCATTGCCCGAAGCGTTCAGCTTGGATTATTTGGACCCAGATTCCCCGAACGGTATTGCCTCTGAGATACAACAGTTTGACATCAATACAACATTGATTTACACTCCTGGCAAACGAACGATAGGATATGGCGTGGAACGGGTCAATATCAATGACAATCACAGTACGCTACTCTTAAATTATACCAAGGGTGTAGAAGGATTTTTGGAAAGCGATTTTGATTATGAACGCCTTCAATTTTCATATACACAACCCTGGCAAGTGGGCGGTTTTGGAAGATTGACCAGTACTATCGAATTGGGCAAGACATTCGGGGAAGTTCCTTTGGGCCTATTGAGCGTTGTCCCGGGGAACCAGACCCTATTTTCCATCTACAATACCTTTCCCAATCTGGATTTTTATGAGTTTGTGACCGATACCTATGCCACCGTTCACCTAGAACACAATTTTAATGGTAGACTGTTTTCAAGGATTCCATTTTTACGCAAGTTCAATTTGAGGGAGATTATCGGTCTCCGGGGCGCATGGGGCCAGCTGTCGGATGAAAATATTGCGCTGAACGCTCCTTCCAATATTCCTTTGATAGCGCCTGAGGATGAGATTTATTGGGAATATTCCTTTGGTATCGGAAATATTTTCAAAATACTTCGAATCGATTTTAATTTTAGAGGAAACTATCTGGATAATCCGGATGCCAGGGCTTTCGGGATAACCGGTTCCTTCGGATTTCAATTTTAATTGGTGTTGAGAACATAAATTCTTCTTCGTGAAACCAGTAAACCTTCTACTTTTACAAAAAATAAAAGTATGGTCCGCAAACAAGTTACTTTTGACGTGCTCATAGAAATTCCAAAAGGCAGCCGTAACAAATATGAATATGATTTTGTCCTTAAAAAGATCCGGTTTGACCGTACTCTTTTTTCTTCGATGATGTATCCCGGAGATTATGGATTTATTCCCGAAACCCTGGCGCTGGATAAAGACCCTTTGGATGTTTTGGTTATGGGTACGGAACCCACCTATCCGATGGTGGTGATGGAAGTAAAGCCCATTGGTGTTTTTCACATGACTGATGAGAAAGGCCCGGATGAAAAAATAATATGTGTTCCCGTCAATGACCCCATTTGGAGTAAACGCAACGATATCAGCGACTTGAACCCACACCGCCTTAAAGAGATCGAACACTTCTTTCAAGTCTATAAGGATTTAGAGGAAAAAAAGGTTGATACTGGGGGTTGGGGCAATGTGGATGAAGCCCTAAAAATATATCATCAATGCGTGCAACGTTACGCGGAGAGCGAACATAGAAAGAAGCGGACCTTCACGATTTAGACTTCTGGGAACCGTAAAAGAACTGCAGTTGATACTGAATATGGCCTTTTTTTATTAGTGGGTATTTTACTACTTTTGCCTCCATTAAAAATTTCTTAAATAACTAAATAACTATGGACTTATTAATACAGTTTTTGCCTGTATTCGGCGTCTTGGGATTACTGTACGTATTCATTAAGAACGTGTGGGTTTCAAAGCAAGAAGTAGGCGATGATAAAATGGCTAGAATTGCTAAGAGCATCGCTGATGGCGCTATGTCTTTTCTAAAGGCTGAGTATAAAATACTGAGCATTTTTGTGGTAGCAGTTGCAGTGCTACTTTTCTTTAAAGGGACCAATGAAGAAGGTTCCAATGGTATGGTGGCCGTTTCTTTTATAGTTGGGGCCATTTGCTCTGCTTTGGCCGGTTTTATTGGTATGAAAGTGGCGACTAAGGCCAATGTTAGGACTACCAATGCAGCAAGGACTTCTCTAGGTAAAGCTTTGGAAGTAGCTTTCGCTGGGGGTGCGGTAATGGGCCTAGGTGTTGTAGGGCTTGGAGTTTTGGGCCTCAGCGGACTTTTTATGATATACAGTGGTCAAGGATGGGCCCTGGGCGAAGTGCTGAACGTACTTTCCGGGTTTTCACTCGGAGCATCTTCCATTGCACTTTTTGCACGTGTTGGAGGGGGTATTTACACAAAAGCGGCAGATGTTGGAGCGGATTTGGTGGGAAAAGTGGAAGCGGGTATTCCTGAAGACCATCCGCTGAACCCTGCGACCATTGCGGACAATGTTGGAGATAATGTTGGAGACGTTGCCGGTATGGGTGCTGACCTCTTTGAGTCTTATGTTGGTTCAATCATCGGCACCATGGTGCTGGGCGCGGTTTTTGCTACACTCCCTGAATTCCAGACGGCTTTTGATGGTCTTGGCGCGGTTTATCTGCCTTTGGCTTTGGCTGCTGTGGGAATTGTGATGTCTATAATCGGTACCTTCTTTGTACGAGTAAAAGATGGTGGAAATCCACAAACAGCTTTGAATATTGGCGAATTTGGCTCCGCCGGACTGATGTTGGTAGCATCGTATTTTTTAATTAATAACATGTTACCAGAAACTTGGATCGAAGAGGGTCGCGAGTACTCTGCTATGGGTGTTTTCTGGGCCACCATCGCCGGTTTGGTCGCTGGTTTGGCCGTGGGTAAGATTACAGAATATTACACGGGCACCGGAACGAAGCCTGTTAACTCAATAGTGAGGCAGTCAGAGACCGGAGCGGCAACCAATATTATTTCAGGTTTAGGGGTTGGAATGATGTCAACAGCTATTCCGATTATTTTAATTGCAGCCGCTATTTTGGTTTCCCATTATTTTGCAGGACTTTATGGAATTGCAATTGCAGCCGTTGGAATGTTGGCCAATACCGGTATTCAGTTGGCGGTAGATGCATACGGACCGATTTCCGACAATGCAGGAGGTATTGCCGAAATGGCGGAATTGCCCAGTGAGGTCCGTGAACGAACGGACAAATTGGATGCTGTCGGAAATACCACCGCTGCCATCGGTAAAGGTTTTGCCATTGCTTCGGCCGCTTTGACCGCTTTGGCTCTATTTGCTGCCTTTATGAAAACTGCAGGAGTAAAATCCATAGATGTTTCCCAACCCGATATCATGGCCGGTCTCTTGATAGGGGGCATGTTGCCTTTTGTCTTTTCTGCCTTGTCAATGAACGCAGTGGGTAGGGCCGCTATGGCTATGATCGAGGAAGTACGTCGCCAGTTTAGGGATATCCCTCAATTGAAGGCGGCCCTAGAGGTCATGGTGAAATATGACTCCGACCTTTCGAAAGCTTCTGAAGCTGATAGGAAAATATTTGATGCTGCGGATGGGGTAGCCGAATACGATAAATGCGTAGCGATATCCACGCAAGCTTCCATTAAGGAAATGGTATTTCCCGGTCTTTTGGCGATTGCAGTACCAGTTGCTATAGGATTTATCGGCGGTGCCGAAATGTTGGGAGGACTACTGGCCGGAGTTACAACCGCGGGGGTATTGATGGCCATTTTCCAATCGAATGCCGGCGGTGCTTGGGACAATGCGAAGAAAACTATTGAAAGTGATGGTCGCAAAGGCTCTGATGCACACAAGGCAGCGGTTGTTGGTGATACAGTAGGTGACCCGTTCAAAGATACTTCAGGTCCTTCCTTGAACATCTTGCTGAAATTGATGTCTGTTGTGGCCTTGGTCATTGCTCCGAGTTTGGTAAGTCTTGCTCCTACGGATGAAGTAGGCATAGTAAAGGAGGACGGTACCACAATTTCGATAACTACAGATGGAATTAAAGAATCCCGTCAGGTGGAAAATCAATTTCGAGTTGAAATGAGCAATACCGCCAATGGAGACTTTAAAGCCACGGTAACTGCTGTTTCCAACGCCAGTGGTTCTTTAGAAAGTGAAGTAAAGGAATTTACGGCTTCAACTAAAACAGAGGTAGAAAAATTGGTAGATGACTACAAGATGTCAAAACAGAAAGAATAAGGATTTTTAGCTATCCTTTACTACAAAACCGCGCCATTAGGTGCGGTTTTTTTGTTGTACAATATGCTATTTTTTCGAGTTCCCATGCTTTAATCCTGAAAATATACCCCTAAATCCAATCGATAAATCTTTCCTCCGGAACCTTTTCCGCGAATATATTCATCGGTTATGTAAACTTCAGTATTACTTGCAAAACAGACAGCTTCCTTTTGAGTATTGGGACCTAGCGAAATGGTTTTCACCTTCCCCCCTAAAAAATTGTCATTCTCAAAATCATAAAAAATCCAAAGCGTCGTACCACTTATTAAGGCAACTTTGCGATGGTCTGGACTAATATCAGCTGCGGTTATCCAGTACCCAAACCAGGGATGTTCCCCAGATTGGGCAACTCCCGTGGCAAAGCTGCCTATTTTTTTCGCGATATGTTCCCCTGGGGTATCTGGAATACGATATAGGTTGGTTTTCATAGGTAGGGTACGGTGTTTGGTAAATAGATATAGATTCCCATTAAACCACAAAACTGATTCACAATCAAAATTCATTTGATTTTTAGGAGGTGGGAATTCCGTTTGGTCTTCAAAACGAAAGCTTATTTTCTGTGCAGCCACAAATTCTGAATTTTGGCCTGCGCCCGTGGGGATTTTAATTTTAAAAATAGAGAGTTCTTTTCGTTTGTTGCTGTTGTTCCCGAAGTTGCCAATGTAATAGTGGCCGTTATCATCTTGGGTTATATCTTCCCAATCGTCGTTGGGGGCATTTTTTACTTTTAAGGTACGCAACAGTTTTCCTGTGGTATCGCATTGGTATAGCTCTTGCCGTCCGCCGCTGTCGTTGAAGGTCCAAATGGTGCGGCCGACACCTGTCTCAATACCTGAACTTTCATCAATGGAGGAAGGTAGATTTCCCAGGGTGACGAGCTGACCAAAAACAATTGGAATATAGAAAAAGAAAACAGAAATGAAGGTCAGGAGTGGTTTCATGGAGTCGGTCTACACAAATTGGTATGAAATCAAAAATAAGTTAAATGATAATACCAACACGCAATAGGCCAAACGAAAGAAAAGCCGTGCCTAATGGCATGGCTTTTTGTGACAAGACTTTTTATTGAAGCTTAAAGGTAATCGGTATGGCAAATGGTACTTTTACCGCTGTACCCCTTTGCTTGCCTGGGGTCATTTTAGGTAATCTTGAAATGATACGTTGGGCTTCTCCTTCTAACAGTTTGTGGGGTCCCCGCATCCATATTTCTCCAATTTGTCCATCCTTTTGAATGGTAAATCCTACGTTGACCCTACCTTGAAGTCCCATTTCTTGGGCCAGTTCGGGATACCTAAAATTTTTGCGGATATGCTTTTGCATTTTTTCCTGAAAACAGGCCCTTTTATCGCTAGCGCCCTCACAACCTGGAAATACAGGTACATCCTCAATTACCGAAAAAGGAATTTCCTCGGGTTCGTCAATGGTGGCCACTTCAATATCTTCCACTTCCGCGATTTCCGTATCTTGGTCCACTTCGTTCGATTCAATAACCGTTTCTTTAACGTCCAAATCATCTTCAATTACCTCTATTCTCGGAGGTGTTTGAATTTTTGGCGGTGGTGGCGGTGGTAGGTTTTGGATGGTGATCGGTACCTCTTCGGTTAAATCGTCCGGTATTTCAAGTTGGGCGACTCTATCGTAAGTAGGATAGTACGTTTTCCATTCCAACGCCAAATAAAACAAAGCCAAAATTGCAGCTAACCCAATGGCAAAGTAAAGTGTTGAATTTTTTTCCAGTCGTAATTCTTCCTTCTTTTTAACTTCCATGATAAACTAATTTTTGTTTCTATCATGGAATGTATTTCTGATTGCCCAATGGTGAAACCCAGAATTAGGGAAAGCGCGTTTTCGACTAGGGAATGGACCTTCTCTTCGGAATTGAACGTGTTATTCTAGGCGCTGACTTGGTGCGAACGCTTTTGCATGCCTCCTGTGGCCTTGGCCCAAACAATGGCATTTTCTATATCACGGAAGGTCCTCAGTTTACTCCCCATGAACAGACGTTCTAGAGGTGAATTTTTTACTTGGGAAACGATGACGTACGATTTCAGGGTATAATTGTATCTAAAAAATTTTAACCAATCACTGGGAACAACAGCATAATTATGCACTCTGTTGGAAATATAAATTAGGTCCTTTCCATTATTTTCATACAGGTCACTTATGTCGTTTACTACCTGTTTTGCATGATGTTCCCAAGTAAAAACAACATCTTCCTTTATTTCCGAAATGATAAAATGGTCAAAAAGATAAAAATCACCGAATGGGTAGTTCAATTCTTGAAACGCTTCATGATAAAAACGCGTGGTTCGTACTTGTTTCATAAGTAGTTAAAAGGTTATTTAGGTTTGGGTGTCGAAAAGTAGTAATTCTGCCCGAAGCTTTGAATTTTAGTAGGCTAAGTGCTATTTTTTAACGGTCAAGCAATACGTTAAAACCGAAAATCCAAAGAATTCGAAACAAACAAATCAATGCTTGTAAGGCGATTAGCCCCAAAAAAAGAGTATTTTACAGAACAAGAATTGGGAGCTACCCTTTAAAACAACCCATGCAGTTCAGCATCAATCCGATTAATCACCTCCCCCAAATCTTCGGGGTCATCCACAAAATTTAGACTGTCCACATTGAAAACAAGAAGCTTTCCTTTTTCATAGGTGTCTACCCAGGCTTCATAGCGTTCGTTCAAACGGCTCAGGTAATCAATGGATATGGTATTCTCGTACTCCCTGCCCCGCTTATGGATTTGATTGACCAAATTGGGTATGGAACTTCGCAGGTAGATCAACAGATCGGGAGGTTGTACCAAGGTTTCCATAAGTTCAAAAAGACCTTTGTAGTTTTCAAAGTCCCTGTTGGTCATCAATCCCATCGCGTGCAAGTTTGGTGCAAAAATATGGGCGTCCTCGTAGATGGTTCGGTCTTGAATAACGTTTTTTCCACTTTCGCGGATTTTGAGAATTTGGCGGTACCGACTGTTCAGGAAATAGATTTGGAGATTAAAGCTCCAACGTTCCATTTGAGTATAAAAATCGTCTAAGTACGGATTGTCCACTACGTCCTCAAAGTGCGCCTCCCAACGATAATGTTTTGATAATAAATTGGTTAGTGTAGTTTTTCCAGCTCCAATATTTCCTGCAACGGCGATGTGCATGCTAGATCGGTTTTTATAGTTTTCCAAAAAGTCGGAGGGTGCAATATACAAAGTATATTGAGTTGGCGGAAGAATTTAATTTGAAATGACAGTTCGCTTAACAAATCAATTTGTATCCCAATCCCCGCAGGTTGATGATTTGTACATTCTCGTCTTTTTTTAACTTTTTTCTGAGCTTTGTAATAAACACATCCATGCTCCTGGCATTAAAAAAATCATCATCTCCCCATAACTTTTTCAGTATTTCGGAACGGTCCAGAACATCGTTCTTTTTTTTGATAAGATGATATAACAACTCCGCTTCTTTATGTGTGAGATTTTGCTGGTCATCCCCAAAAACTAAAAGCTGTTTGGTATAGTTGAATGTAAATTTCCCCAAAGAAATATTGTCTTTACTTTGCTTTTGCGACCGGTTCAGCAGCGCATGTATACGCACGATCAGTTCCTCCATACTGAAGGGTTTTTTTAAGTAATCGTTTCCACCCAAATGAAAACCCTGAACCACGTCCTTGGTTTGTGACTTTGCCGTCAAGAAAATAATGGGTACATCAACATCCCTTTTTCGAATTTCCTCCGCTAGCGTGAAACCATCCTTTTTGGGCATCATAACATCAAGAACCAAAAGCTTTGGCCTTTTTTCAAGGTAATTCTGGTATGCTTCCGTCCCATCCTTGCAGAGAATCACTTCAAAATTGCGGGTCTCCAAGCTTTCCTTCACAATTTGACCCAAAGCGGGCTCGTCTTCGGCCAATAAAATTTTGATGGGATTGCTCATAGTATAATTTTAAAGGTGGTATATGAGTCTTGTGGTACCAATACTAGGTTGCCCGAATGTTTTTCGACAATTTTTTTTGCGTAAAATAGGCCAATTCCAAATCCCTTGACATCGTGGCGATTTCCGGTCGGCACCCGATAAAATTTATCAAAGATTTTATCACGCTGCGGCTTTGCGATTCCTTTTCCGTTGTCCGTTATGGCGATTTCCACCTTTTCTAAAATCGAGTTCAGGGTCACTTGCACAGTATCACCGCCATATTTAATGGCATTATCGAGTAAGTTTGAAATAACATTCTCAAAATGAAAAGAATCGATTTCTTTCAGTAGTTGCTCAGCATTTGTTTTAAAGGTAATCTCCTTGTCAGTAACCAAACTGAATCTATCTACCTGCGATTTTAAAATTGGTACCAGATCTTTTGGCTCCCTTTCCAGTACCAGACTTTCACTGTCAAGGGTGGCCGTTTCCAGGAGCTTTTCCACCATGGAATGTAATTTTTTAAGCTGCTGTTCAGAAATATCCAAGTATTTCGCTGTTTTTTTGGTGTCTTTTAAAACGTTGAAATTCTTTATACCCTCAATTGCCGTTGCAACTGTTGCAATTGGGGTTTTAAATTCATGGGTGATATTGTTGATAAGGTCATTCTTGATTTCCGACAGCTGCTTTTGCTTTCTGATGATGTTTAAAAGATGGAAAAGGCTATAAACGATACATGCCGATAACAACAATGAGAGAACGATACCGGTCAGGCTCTTTTCCAGTACTACCAGGACAGGATTGCTGTATTTGAGTTCAAGTTTCTGATAATCAATTAGATAATTGGATTTTGAAATGACGGTTAGCGGATATGAAGTGGCCTGCCCCCTTGAAAGGTGTTTTTTTAAAGGTACTGCAAAAAAAAATTTAAATGGTTACAAAAATACATAAAC
>NZ_CAKZYF010000132.1 GCF_937884665.1 uncultured Allomuricauda sp.
GGATCTTATTGCTCTAAACGATTGTACTAAAGTACAATCACATTCTGATATGACATATTTTCCAACAGATTCAGAAATAGTTTGTTCGAATTCATTTCAGAGCTTTTCAAATTTCTTTATCGGTTCTTGAACATGCATATCTTGGGCATACTAGTATACGGATGAAACTGCAAAAAGCATAAGGAATCTTACAGTTTAATAGAGGATTCAAAGTTTATATACATTAGGTCTCCCAAATATATCCATACTCTCTAGTTCTATTCACAGCGAACGGCTGAATCGTTTTTGTATCCGCCAATCAATCTTCGTATTTGACATCGTAATAATTGGTTGAGTCCCTAAAAAATTTGCACTCAAAATGGAATTATAAAAAGTTCGTTTTTTGATTCTACTTCTTTACTCAGAACTTTGACCAATGATTATGTATTCCGCATTCGTTGCCTTTGCTCGGCAAGAAAATCCCTTATTGAACGAATCTGCGCATCAATATCCTTAATTTTAAGAATCTGATAAATAAGACTTCGCTTTTTTCCATCGGTTAGCTTGTTAAAAATCACTCTTAATTCTGGTTCCTGTTCCAAAAATACGGTAAGCACCTCTGGCATATCGACCCCTAATTGGTCTGGGTCTTCCTCTATTTGATAGTATACTTGGTCACCCAGTTCCTTTTCAAGTGCATCAAGATATTTGGCGGCAACTATGACAAAAAAATTGCCATCGCCCAAATGGTTGAGCCCGCAACGGTAAGAGACGTTTCCGTCCAATGTGCAAATCATCCGGGTCGCTCTTTTCCGACTGAATTGATTGATGATTGCAGCATCGATCTTTAGATAGAAATAGCCTCCCTTTCGTTTTTCGAGTTGTTTTATGGTTTGTTCCCCACGATACGATTTCATGCTATTTTTCTACAAAAGCCTTTAATCCCGCCAAATCTTTCAAATGCATCCCATGTGTCCATTTGACAATGCCGAATACATGTGGGAAAATGTGGCTTGGCCTTTTCAGCAAATTATCAAAATAAAGCATTACATGGGTATTTGTTTCGTCCAATTCCTTTAAGAAAAAATGTAAATGTGTGTCTTGCTCAAAAGGGGCTTTGCTGGTAAGATAAAAACTGACCTTTTCATTTTCTATGAGATCGGTGATCTCTTGATAACCGAACTGTTTTCCTTTTTGTAGGAAAACTGTCTGTGCTTTGATTTCTCCATCCACATTCTTGACGGCACATTGGGAGTTGGTTTCGGACGGCCATGCAGACCATTTCATCAATCGTTCCTGAAACCGTATGGCATCATATGTTTCTTTAATAGATGCGTTCACTTCTATTTCCTCGACATATTGGATTTTGGTCGGAAGCTTAATGGCCAAGACAAATAGCGCAATTAGGAATCCCATTCCAGCTCCAATCAATACTGTAGTCATCATTCTTTTCTTGTTTGGGTTTAATTGAAACAAATCTATAAACGATGTTTACCAAATTTTTTGCCATATGGCAAAAAATACCAAAGACAATGTTTTGATATTTATGTCCTTAAAATTACGAACACACGTTACTACAATGAGAGAATATCGTTTCGAACACCTTCCTCCAGAACTCAAAGAGACCGTAAAAAAAACACCACCCGTGCGGTTAAAGCCATTATGGAAGGCAAGAATTGGCATATTCTTTATGCACTTGTTCATGCCCAAGGTTGATGGCAATGGGGTCAAGGTCACAAATTTCAAAATTCCACGCCCTAAAACCAATGGAGGCGCTCTCAAGCTTAGGTTATATGAGCCTGAAGCGGAACAACCATATAAAAGGTTGGGAATGGTATTTATGCATTGGGGCGGATTTGTTTTGGGAAACCTTGAAACGGAGCACGCAAGGTGTGTCAGGTTATGCAGGGATGAAAATATCGTAATACTGTCCGTAGCCTATAGACTGGCACCGGAACACCCTTTTCCCGAAGGACTGGAAGATTGTCAATTCGCCTTGGGTTGGTTGCACAAAAACGCATCCAGATTGAAGATTGATGGAGATTATATCGGTGTGGGAGGCACAAGTGCTGGCGGCGGACTGGCAGCAGGTTTGGCCATAAAGAACCTACGTTTGGGTACATATAAAATTTGTTATCAGTATCTGGGATTTCCTGTATTGGATGCCGGTTGCTCAACGAAATCGGCCAACCTACATACCGATACACCGAATTGGACAAGTGATGCCAACAGATTGATGTGGGAATATTATTTAAAAGATGGAGTAGTCAACGAAGAAGCATCTCCTCTCATGGCCAAAAACCTTGGGGGATTACCGGAAACGTATCTCTGGACCGCGGAATTTGACCCATTGCATGATGAAGCGGTCGCCTTTAGAGAAAAACTGGACGCCCATGATGTGCCTTTGACCTTTCACGATTATGATGGATGCATCCACGGTTTTGATAGTATTTTGAATCCCGTAGGTGTCATTAAAAAGGCTTACCAAGACCAACACCTTTTCTTCGAACAGCTTTATAAAGGCCTAAATAAAAAACATTGAAAAGTAAGACGAAATGATAAAAGGAGCCTAGTTACTATCTGTTTTTACTGGCCCTGACCCGGCTAAGTGAACTTTGCGTCACACCAATAAAACTGGAAATGTACTTTAATGGATATTTCTCAAGCCAGTTCTTTTCTTTTTCCACTCTGCTGTAGCGTTCTGCCGCGTCATCACTTTGAAAGGAGATGAGATTCCTTGACATACTCGCGAAACCTTCCTCCACGGTTCGCCGCAACAATGTATTGTAGGGCTGAAAGTTGAATGCCAGCGTATCACTTTTATTTTTTCCAATGGAGTATATCAGACTATCCTCTACAGTTTCTATGGAGACAAGTGCAGGTGTTCCGTTCAAGTAACTATCAAATTCAGTGAATATCTTCCCCTCTTTTACCATCCAGACCGTAAAATCCTTATCTTTTTTAATGTAGTAAAGTCTTACCTCTCACTTTTCCATAAAAAAATACTGATTGCAGAAATGGCCCTGTCTCAAAAGGGACCGTCCTTTTTTAAGTGAAAGAAGGGTCAGGTTTTTGTAGATTTTTTCAATTTCTACTTCGGTACCACCCGAAAGTCTTTCAATTTCGGCTCTTAGTCCATTCATAGTTAACCACTTGCGACGTAATTTAAGAATTAAAATTAAGTTTTAAAATGGCGAGTTATAAAGACAGTTCTATAATAGGGAACCGCTTCTTCGTGTATGTTTTTGAGGTGTTGGGAGTGTAAATTACAATTAGCAGTTGCTCTGATTAGTTTTAGCCTGATGCCGGCCAGAGGTGATGTATTTTGGACTGCCATTTGATTTAGCGTTGCAGCTCCAGCCCATTCTTTAAGTTGTAAGGGACCATGGATGCGCGGATAAAAGTTCGCCATAAGTGAATTGGCTCGAACGGTTAGTATATATCGCGTAGCATCCTGGGGGGCACTATGATTTCATATATATTGTTGTTCATTAGGCTATTCAAATTGTTACTAGTCCATCATTAATCATATAATAAACTGTTATAATATGAAAGACCGAGATAAACAAATTACTAATTACAATTGGGTTTTTATATGTCCCTACTGTGATAGGAGTCATTATTTTATACACGATTTGAAGAATTAACAGACTAAAAATAAAATTGTTGTTTTGAATGAAAAGTAAGGCTAATGAGGCAATGGCAATCGTTAGGTAGATTGCCAGCAATACACCGCGGGCCGGTGTGAATATTCCTGCTGTTTTTTGCACTCTTTTTGAATCTGTAATTAATCCAAAGCAAACGAATGCAAGAACAATAATATTTAGAATTAGTGAAGCTGTTATCATTAAATTTTGATTTCCCTTTGTGATATTTTATTCTTTCACCACTTATAAATAATGCGATTATTTAAGGTGTATGAAGCTTGCCTCTCAGGTAGTCATCATTACGCTCATTGTGATGAGAATTGTCGGGGGCTGTACCTTTTGCTATAAAACCCCTCTGAAGGTAGAAAAAATCTAGTAAGGCCGGAAGCGTGATTTACATAGCTATAGCTGTAGCCTACGTTTAGCGCGAACATAATATCATAAAAGTGATGTCGAAAACTTGCGATGAGGATTGGAGAATCAGTTGTCAAAAGGTCTTTCATGCGATAGATATGGAAGTCAGACTCCTTATTTATCATTCCTTTTCCGTTACTATCAAATAACTCATATATAGCCCTAGTCTTCAATTTTTACGCTTTCAGGTCGACTTTTGTGAACCGAATAAAAATAAAGCGAGTGCTTTTCAATGACAATGACGAAGGTATCCTCATTGGTTCCATCTATCGTTATAATAGCAATCATATCTTCTTCATTTCAGAGATTTGTGCTTTTTGAATACGATTTGTATAAATCAAAACCCTCACCACTTTTGCAGATGAGGGCCTTATTCTTAACTGTAAATCAATAGTAGAAATATTGTTTTAAAAAATAACAAGTATTGTTTGCCGGACAGTTCCTCCGAAATAGTGGTCCAGAGTAATGAAACCTAAGCTCTAATAGAAAAACTGTTCACTTATGATTTTACCGTTATCTATCTTATAGACTATAATCTCATCAAGGGGCCATTTATTTCCATCTTTTAAAATTGCCGTCATCTTGTAAGGGATAGCAATATAATCCTTGGCTATTATAGCATCGCCCACTTCCATTCCTTCAGCACCGGCTAGATTTTCTTGCATTACGGCATCTTTTTTCTTTATAGCATTAACACCCTTAACGTGGGCAAAATATTCACTTTGCGGTTCAATATGCTCTGCATCAGGATGAAAAGTTCGTCATAAACATCATTAAACTTACCTTCCCTTAAAAGAGATACCAGTCTTGTTGCTATTTCTTGATTCGTCATATTGTAATTTTTAATTGTTTAATTGAGCACTATATATACTATTTGGTTTTCAGAACCGTAGCTTTTGGATAGTCCTTTTTGATTCTCTTGTAGACATCATTGCTACCCGTAACGCGTTCACCAGTCTCTATGTAGTGCTTAAGTCCTACAAGGGTCCCAGACATTTGTTTTTTAAATCCACCTTTGGCAATTGCACCTAAAAATGATGGTTTGGTACGGAACTGAAACTCATAAGAAGCGGTTGATGTACCATCACCATTGTCCTTTACTCTGTAAAAAGCTTGGGAATTATCAAAATTCAGGGGAAGTTTTCCACCATCGAAAACTACATTACGCATCACCATGTTGGCTTTATCAATTTCCGCTATACGCTCATGTGACCATTGCGTACCTTTTTCGTTAAAGTTACACTTTCGGGTAGCGCCCACATCTCCTTTTAATGAACCGTTTGTGTATTCTGAAGTATAGATGTATGGTGAGAAATTCGATATTTCCCCATAGTCTTCGACCATCGCCTCCCAGACACGTTCGGCTGGAGCGTTGATTTTGAGTTCAACCTTCACGGTACGGAATTTTTTTTCCATACTTTGTGCATTAGTGAAAGCGATACCACCCAATAGGATGGCGATTGTAAATATTGATTTTACCATTGTTTTCATTTTAAACTTATTTTGAGTTATGCAGCTTTTTTGCCTTTCTTTTTAAAGTATTTTACGTCTGATTTAATTTTGGCTTCACTTTGCTCACCTGTTTCCACATAGTGCTTTAAGTCATCCATTGTTTGATAATTGTCCTTTCGCATCTTGGGCTTTATCATCCATCCCATAAGCAGACCTGGTATGGTGGCCAGTGTAACAGCTAAGTCCATTGTGACCTCCGATGTGTTGATGCTCCGTGGGTTTACGTCCCATTTTGCGGTTGCTGCTTTCATGATAAATGGCGTATCATCTAGATGGTACTGTAATTCCATATAATCATTATCGGCATGGTCAATGATTTCACTTACATCACCAAAGACGGTCGAGCAGGTTCTACCTATGTAATCGCTATTGGGTACTTGCCGTTCTTTTGACTCGTTCACGGTACTTGCCCAATCACAGGCTTGCCCATAATTTGCATACAAAGTCTCCCAAACCTTGGCCGCCGGTGCATTAATTTGTAGGGTTTTTTTTATTTTCATCGGTATTTTATTAAAGTATCACTATCGCGCTGCACAGCAGAGGTTTCGAAATCGTATACACCTTTGATTCAAATTTTTTGACCATGTGACAACTTCGAATAAAAAAAGCCCGAACTTTTTTCCAGGCCTTTTATTCTAGGGATTGAATAGGTTGTGAATTACCAAGAAATGTAATTAGGCGGTTTAATGCTATTCATTCTCAATGCCACAATGGCTTGTGCCCGATGGTGTGTGCAGTGGTCAAATACGATATTTAATATCTTCCTACGGGTCATACGACCTGCCCAAAACGAGGTAGTCTCTTCAAAGAAGGAAGTATCCTTTGTTTTAATTTGTTTGGATATTGCAGCATATTGTTTTTTAAGGTAGTCTATTACCGCTTCTTTGTTGGAAGAATTTGGCTTGGAAATTGTCGAAAATTCAATGGCGGAATTCCCTATATAGGCCATGCCTTCTCCGATATGGACCAGTTGCTCTCCGAAAGAGCGCATATCATTATTGGCCTTGAAGGCATAATGTTCTTCTGGCATTTTTTCGGCGACATCTAGCGTATATTCTAGGTTGTTTTTCCATTTTTTTAAGAACTCGTCCTTAAAACTTAATTTCTGAGCATTCATGGGCATCCAGTAGGTGAAAAGTAATGTGCTTACTGCAGTTATTGTTTTGAAAAAATACATATCAATTCAATTTCATTAAGTTTTTGATATGCTCGTCGTTGACTATATCTTCTAAAAAAGTACGCTTATCAAAGTCACCTTTGTAGGGCATATTGTGATATAGTTCAGCGTACTTTTCATCGATAATTTCCATCATTTCATTTGCATCATACTTGATAGCATCCTTAAATTTTTGGTATTCGGCTCGATTAAAAAGAAGATTCTTACTGTCTATAATTTTATTGTCCATTGCAAAAGTGACTTTTTTGTGACAGCGACAAGGATTTGACTTGTTCACTAAACCACATTTCTCGTTCATAAAGTTGTAGATATCGCGTCTGGCACGGCTCAAACGTTGTCTAAAATTATCTTTCGATATTTCCAAGATTTCTGAGCCGATGGTATGGTCAGCATTAAACATTTCCCCAAGTATGAATACCAGCCGTTGTTCACGTGTAAGACATAGTAGCATTCCACTCATGCAGCTGTAATTCATTTCTTTTATATAAGCTGCTTTCTCTTTCTGCTCAAACGGGGTCAACGGATTATCAGGAGTCATTTCAAGACCTTTTGCCATGGTATCAAAGTCATCAAATGTATCTTCGATAGGCTTTCTTTTAGAAACTAAAAAATGGTTCATCACTATACGATACGCCCATGTTCTAAAGGTGCTTCGACTTTCAAAAGAAGAAAGGTTGGTCAAAATCTTGATGGTGGCTTCTTGAGTTAAGTCTTCGGCATCAGAAGGATTCCTCACAAACTTCCAGGCTATATTGTAGATATAAGGTTGATGCTTTAGAATAAGTTCTTCCAAAGCCTTTTTGTCACCATTGTTTGCCGCTGTAACCAACTGCAGGTCGGTTTTATCGCTATGGTATTCTTTGAGAAATGGGTTGTCCATTGATATACTTTATTTCACTTGGATACAGGTGATTACATTGTGTGACAACTTTCATTAAATTTTTTCTATCCCATATTTGGTAATTCCTGTCACACTTTTTATTTAAATGTATCCAACATGCATAATTTAAAAAGTTTATGATGGAATCAAAATCGATATTTAAGAAACTATTCTTACAACCGAATTGTACATATCAACTTAGTTTATTTAGGTTGGCTACAAAACAGGAAATAAGTCAGTTAGCAGGAAATAACAAGAATATAAAGGCAATGTTCGAAATTACAAGTCAACCAAATGGTCATTTTGAAGATTTGCATGGCTTGGCCATTATAGAGTTAAATACCGCGGATGATGCGATGGACTTCTCAGGATCAATGAATGTTAGAAGCGTAGAGAGTACTTTTTTGCGGGTGGAGAGTGAAGCATCTTTGGAACTTTCTCAAGATAAATATTATGAATTTTTTGCTGCTTGGTTGAAACCTGGAAAAGAGCATCTTCTTAAAGAATTTTTTGTTGCTTCCGAACCTATCAAACAAAATTATGGTAGGCCAGTACCCCAGATTAAAGTGGAATTTGAAACTACACATGGTGAACAAAGTGATATAAAGACCTTTTCGCCACATCTTTCAGGAATTGTAGAGTGGAATGATGAATCTGATGTTTATCAACTGCTCCAACATCCTGACTTTTATGACAAAGCAGCACCATTATTCGAAAAGGCTATTCTTCGAATGGAGATGATTTTAGGAAAAATTATTTAGTCACTTTTTATAAATCCCTGTCACACCTTTGGAACTTTTGAATCCAAGTAGAATTAATCATTAAAATTCATAAAATGAAAATTTTTAAAAACACTTTAGTACTTGCTTTGATCCTTCTCGGTTTTAGCCAGGTTAATGCGCAAAGCCCTAACGCAATAATCACAAACACCCTGGTGGTGGAGGCCTCCGCAGATGATGTATGGGCAGAATTGAGAAAACTAGACAACATTGATGAGTTGTCCAGTCTTGTTGCCAAGGTTGATTTCACTGGTCCTAAGGGAGCAGGAGGTTCGAGAATATGTACCTCTCCTGATGGGAAAGGTAAGTTCAAAGAGAATATTCTGGCCTTTGATGATTCCAATAGAAGTTATACCTACGCAGTAGTGGAAGGAATTCCAGCAACTGGTGTTGTCAGTAACTTCAAAGTAGTTGATTTAGGTTATAAAAAATCCATGATAGTTTGGACCTCTACCTATGAGAAGTTTATGAAAAATCCACAAATGAACGAAGAGCAATTCAATGGATTTTTAAATATGGCTTCTAACGATATGATTGCAAACGTTGCAAGGACAGCTTCGATATAGTTAAGCTACAAATTAGAGTAACTGATTAAAGGCTACACTTTCGACTAAGAGCGGTGTAGCCTTTTTTTTGTTTTCTAGGATTTCCGCGAATAGCCTGATTTAATATCTTTCTTAAAATGATAGCAACTTTCAAAAAACCAATTGATAAATTATTTACGAGTTCCATCTGAGGGCC
>NZ_CAKZYF010000133.1 GCF_937884665.1 uncultured Allomuricauda sp.
CTCTCCCAACCACGCCCAAACAATACCGTTTACCGTTTTGGCGGGTGCAAATATAAGCAGCTTATTTTGTTCCCACAAATAGCTGACATTTATTTTTTTGCCAAAAAAATACAAAAGTCTGTAACGTGCTGTTTTCCAGATTTAAGAAAAGAAATTCCAAACCAACCCAAACCTAATTACAAAGTCCCTATACGGATAATCGGGTGCAGCATAATAGATAGGTTCTGAAAACAGTGAATTGAAATGTTCAGCTTTAAGATATATGCGCGTTTGTTTTACTCTTGCATTAATAAAGAAATCCAGCAAAGGAAAACCACCAAATTCCTCTTCATTCTGTACATAAAACTCTCCGAGCAATGGATGGTACGCATTCATATTGTAGGATGTAAAATACTTAAAGGTAACGCCAGTTTGAATGTACATTGCTTTTTTAAATACATCTGAAGAAAAATAAAATGTGTTTCTGGTAATCAGTTGTGGCACGTTCAAAACCTGTTTATTTTGGCTTACTTCCTGGAATAAAACCGTATTCGCCAAGGCCCACTTCCGCCAGCTGAATTCTTTGTAATACTTAAGGCGAAGGTGATTTAAGGTTTCGCTTTCTTGCGAAGGTCTCACAAATGCCCTTTCTGCCAATTCTGCCTGTCTTTGCTCATCAGTTATGAAAGAGCTAAAAAAACTATAGTTGTCTATAGCGCTATACTCTGCTTCTAAGATGCCCCATTTTTTCGAATCTAAACTAAACCTAATGGTTTGATTCTGTTGTTTTTCAAACTCTGCATTATTTTGCCAATTGAAATTTAGATAATCACTTTGATACAGCAAATAATTAAAATTGGGCAGTCGAGATGAGAAGTAAATCCCACCGGAAAGTGCATTATTTTCATTGATTTGGTAGGTGGCCGTAGCATTTAAAGCATTTCCCGTAAGCTCACCTGAAAGGGTATAATTGACATCTCCTTTTAATTCCAAATTTCCAAATTGGTTATAATATCTTCCACCAACAGCAATCTCATTACCTTCTAATTGATTTTCCACCGTTCCGGTCTCTGTTATAAGCAAGCTGTTGAAAAAATAGTTGTAATTGTAGAAACTGGCATATCCGGAGATGCTTCCAAACGATTTGTTCAGAAACTCCAAAGAAACACGATTGAACATCGTTTTTAGGCGAGCCTTATCCGCAATGGGTGAAGAAAAGGTATCATTACCAAAGGTATCATCCGGCGACGACTGCAAAAACTCATAAAGCTTGGTTTCATACATAAACTCATGCCCCACCTTTACCCCACTCTTTTTTGTTATGCTAGAATCTCTTTTTGCGCCCAAAAGGAGCAATTGATGGTCGAAATAATACCTTTTTCCCAAAATACGGTTATTGGCATTTGTAAAAAGTACATCTACCCTTCCCCTATCGGTGAAGTCTCCTTCGGGATCGTTTTCAAATTGTTCACGATTGGCCAATCCACCATTTTCTTCTGCTTCTAAATCTTGGGCCGCGATATGTCCACGTATGGAATACCGGTCATTCTCCGCAGTGTAATTAAAGCTTGTTTTAAAATTCCCAGATTGTGCTTGGTTAAATTGATATTTGCCCAGCGACCGAAAGCCTTTAAAGCCAATGGACAAGTTAAGCTTCCTTTTTACATTGAACGTCAATAATGCATCCAAAAGTTGTCCCTGTTCCAGGGTGGTTTTGAACATTAAATCGGATATTGGCGTGGCTACATTATAGTAATTTATATCCTCCGTTTCCTGATAGTTAAAATTTCTACCCAAAGCTCCTAATCTGGGGTAATAGTGACGATTTGAAAATGCGACTCCCAAAGTGTTATATGGCTGGCCAATATTGGCAAAGGGCATCACCTCAAAATCATCTTTTCTAAGATAATTGTATTTATATTCCTTAAGGATCGTCAAGGAGGTGTCCAACAAAATAGTGTCCCTGCTATAGGATATCATCTTATAATCTTTTATCGTGATGGAATCCAAAGCTTGAGAAGGCGAGGCATCAAACTCCGCTTCATTTAAAACTTTCGGTGGTTTTTTTTCCAAACTATCTTGAGCTATCGGGGCGGGTATTGAATCTTGTTGGGCAAAAACTGAAATTCCCGTGAAAAAAAATAGAGCGATTAATAAAAATTTCATCCGCTGATATTGGTGCGATAAAGGTATATTTTTTGTTTTTAAAGAAATGTGAAAGTTTAGACTTTGAAACAACAACTAGTTTATAAAATAAAAAGGCCATCTTAAAAGATGGCCTTTTACTTTTCTGTATGTTATATACTATTCATTCTGCGTGTTAATGAATGGATTGTTCTGGATTTCCAAGAATGGTATCTCAAACGTTAGCCTTTCATCATTGTGGTCAATTGGAATGCCCACGAAAGACAAATGATTAGGGCCTCTTACTATTGTAGCTTGATTTCGTTTCATTGCCAAATAGCTCTTTCCTTCTCCCCATAATTCAATTCGTGTCTGCAAATAAATCTCGTCCAATAGCGCTTGACCTGCCAAACCGTCCACATAAGAAGAATCAGGAATACGAAGATCCAATAATTCTTTTAGTCGCGCACGCGCAGCAGCTTCGTTACCAGACCTTGCCAACGCCTCAGCATTTAACAAGTACATTTCTGCAACTCGCATGTAGATGTAGTCCGTTTCGATGAAACGTTGACCACCAATTACCCTATTGTTGTCATAAAACTTGTTGAGCGGAAGCAAAAACCTGTTTTCGGGATCATCACTGAACTGAGCTTTACGAGCATCATCCGCTGGAATAGCGTCCCACAAATCTTGATCTATTGCCTTAAAATCTCCGGCCCACGCATAACTAAATGTAAAGGAATCCATTTGCCCCCACCATGAAACTAGGTTCAACCCTATTTCAGAAGTCAAATCGATGCCCCACATCCAACCTGGAATATTGACATCATTGAATCCTCCTACAATTTGCTCAGCGGTCATCAACGGAAAAGCACCTCCATCGATAACAGCTCCGGTAAGTGCTGCAACCTGTTCCCAACTATCTCTTCTAGAACCAAGAACATACGCCAATATTCCTCTGGCAACATCTTGATTGATCTCATTCTTGGCACCACGACCAAAACCTTCCAATAGCGAGATAGCGGCGGTCAAATCATTTTCCATCAAACTGTAGATTTCACTCGTTGCCACTTTAGGTCCGTTCAAATCTTCGATATCATCATATAATGGTAGAATCTCAGCAG
>NZ_CAKZYF010000134.1 GCF_937884665.1 uncultured Allomuricauda sp.
TTTAGTGACCTCCGCAGGATTCAAACCTGCAACCTCTTGAGCCGTAATCAAGTGCTCTATTCAGTTGAGCTAGGAGGCCTTAATTAAGGGCTGCAAATATATTTCTTTTTACCTTTACTGCAAAACCTGACTCGAATTAGATGAATCTAAAATCCTTTATCCGGGATGTAAAAGATTTTCCCAAACCCGGAATAGTTTTCAAAGATGTCACCCCCCTTTTTAATGACACGGAAGCACTGAAAAATGCTGGCCAAGAACTGGTTCAACTCGTAGGCGATAAACCCGTGGATAAGGTAGTGGGCATGGAAAGTAGAGGTTTTATTTTTGCACCGATGTTGGCCGTAGCTTTGAAAGCAGGTTTTGTCCCAGTTCGCAAGAAAGGAAAATTACCCTTTACCACATTGAGCGAAACGTATGGTCTGGAATATGGAAATGATGAAATGGAAATCCATTCAGATGCTATACTACCAGGCGAAAAAGTATTGGTACATGATGACGTTTTGGCGACGGGAGGTACAGCGAAAGCAGTATGCCAGTTGGTCGAAAGGTTAGGAGGAGAAGTTGTTCAATGCAACTTTTTGATTAACCTGGAATTTCTGAACGGTAAAAAAAATCTGGAAGGTATCGAAGTGGCCTCCCTCTTGACCTATTAACTATCCAATGCCTTCTTGGTTATAAAATACCGCCAACCGATTATGGCGAGTTGAAGTTTTGTGGCTTTGGACAAATCCAATCTTCTTTTGGAATACGAAGGTAAAATCAATTTATTGAGATTCGCCAGCGCTTTATAGAACATGTTTTATCTATTAGTCAGTCAAATATAGCTAAAGTTTGATTCCCAAGTTTTTTGAATGCCTTTTAGGAGAATGAAATAGATTTCCCTCAACCAAACATACGGGATACCCTCCCAGTTGCGTACTACACGCATTGCCTATTTTCTGTGGTCGGTGGTTTATCTAGTTTCAATGGAAATTAAAATAGATTTACCATGAAAACAAAATCACATGTACTTGGAGCAATCGCAGTGCTATTGCTTGGAGCATTGCTTTTTGCTACGTTGACCGCGTCCACTACAAAAAGGACGATAAAACCAGAAAAGGGTTGTGTCTATATGACCGTTATGGGTGAACAGCAATCGAAGGGATTTGGCCGGTACCATTCGGATAAAAACATAAAATTGGCCGTACGTGATGGCCTTAAATGGCTTTCGGAGGCACAATTGCCCAATGGGGGCTATGGTGCTGGAAGTCATTCGGCGCAACATGTTAGAAATCCACAGGCTGTAAAGGCCGATCCGGCCACAACAGCTATGGTGGGTATGGCTTTGCTAAGGAGCGGTACGACCCTGAAAACAGGGACACATTCCAAGAACCTAAAAAGGGCACTTGCTTATCTGTTGGAAACCATAGAAAATGTCGAAGATAAAAATCCTTACATCACCACAATCCAAAACACGCAGATCCAAACAAAATTGGGGCAGAATATTGATGCGGTTTTGGCAGCGCAGTTCCTTTCCAATGTGCTCGAAAGGGATTTGGAAAACGTGGACCGAAAACGTGTAGTTCGATGCCTTGACCTTTGTATTTCCCGTATCCAAAAGGGTACAGATAAAAGTGGAAAGCAAAGAGGTGCAGGTTGGGCCGGAGTCCTACAGAGTGGGATGGCCAATAGTGCGCTTGAAGCGGCACAAGCCGTTGGGGCTTCTGTAAATGTAGAGGTACTGGAGAACGCAAAGAAGTATCAAAAGGACAACTACAACGAGAATGATGGTTCGGTCAATGCAGACGATGGGGCTGGAATTATTTTGTACGCTGTTAGTGGCAGTGTAAGGGCCAGTGCCAAAGAAGCCCGAAAAGCCAAAGCAGATTTCGATAGGGCAAAGGCAGAAGGGAGAATTGATGCTGAAGCTGAAATAAACGCTGAAACACTCGAAGAAATCGGCTACGTTTCTGGAGATGCCCAAAAATATGGCACCGCTTATAAAGTGTATGAGTCTGCCAAGAAGACAGCACAAAACGATAAGGTCCTGGATGGTTTTGGGAATAATGGAGGCGAAGAGTTCCTGAGCTATCTGCAAACGGGAGAGTCCTTGATTGTTGGCGACGATGAAGATTGGAAAAGCTGGTACAACAACATGAGCGGCCGCATTCTAAAGATTCAAAATAAAGATGGCAGCTGGAGCGGACATCATTGTATTACCAGTCCTGTATTTTGCACAGCGACTAGTTTACTCTTGTTAACGGTGGAAGAAGACCTGGCCTTTCTAAAAAAGATTGGAGCAGAACAATAAGTTCAACAAAGAAAGGAAAGACCGGTACTTCCGGTTTTTCTATTATCTGTTAAAAAAAGCGCCTACGTTGAAACTTCCCTAATCTACGGGTGACTGGGTTAAAAAAGAATCAATCTATTCAGAATTTAAATGCTCGGACCTACTAGTCTTCCTATTTGAATAATTCATCGGATGATTTTCAATCTTGCTCATGCGAATTGGATACAAAAGGTTTTTAAAACTTTATTCTGGATTGCTAGGGTTTCAGATGGGTTTCCGAGAGCGTTTAAAATAAAGGTAGTTCAAAATCCAACAAAAGCACCAAAGGATAAAATCCAGACCTAGACTTTATCCGTGGGCTCCTGTTTGGACTGATTGTTTTGATTGATGATTTTTTGATTGATGATTGGAGTGGATGGGCGTAATCGGTAAGTGGGTCGCTTTTAGAAAATCCAACTCCAAACCAATTGAATTAAATTAGGATTATTTCAATAAGTGATACAAATACATTTACTACAAATTTTACAATGGCTATCATTCTTTTTGCTGGTTTTTAAGGGTTGATACTACTTGTTGTTAACCGATTACATTTTCGAATATAGAATGACAATCCTCAGGTTTCCAAACAATTTGCTTAAAATCTATACAACTGAATACAAGATTATAGTTAAAAAAATACTATTGCATTTAATATTTATGTGACCTACTTGAAAAAAACTACTATTTATAACTATATTTTTAATTTTACGGATAATATGTAGGATTTGAAGGATGGATTTTAGTTGTTTTTGGAAAAGCAAGGCGCATTTCGTTCAAGAATGTTCAATTTTTTGCCTTTCCGTTTCGGGAGTGGAATACAAAAGAGGTATTCCCCACACTGATTTTTTTTCGAAAACCTTTTCAAAACGGTACCATCCATTGACAAATTCTTGGCCTATATTTATGCCAAATTCAGCATTTGGAAAACCTGCTTTATATCTTTCTTGGACTTTTTTTATTGATTATCGGTGGCAACTGGCTACTCAAAGCTGCGGTTGCTTTATCGCTACGGCTGTCCATTCCCAAAATTGTGATAGGAATGACTGTGGTTTCCTTCGCTACCTCGGCACCGGAACTCATTGTAAGTATAAAAGCGGCTTTGGACGGTTTTCCCGATATTTCCTTAGGCAACGTCGTTGGTTCCAATATCGCTAACCTGGGTCTTGTATTGGCGGTCACGGTTGTTTTGGGAAGTATTGATGTAAGACGAAGTTTTTACACCACAGACTGGCCTGTGATGATGGTTGCCTCCTTACTGTTTACCGGATTTATCTATTTTGATGGTTTGCTGGCTCGTTATGAGGGTATTATAATGGTTGCCCTGCTTTTCCTTTTCTTGGTGTATTTACTTCGATTTCAGAAAACGGCGGTCGTGGATGATATGCCCGAGGACGATGAGCTATTGCCACTTTATAAAACAGTCTTGTTTTTGGGTCTAGGTGGAACTGCACTCTGGGGAGGTTCCGAATTGTTGATTGATGGGGCCGTAGGGATGGCCTCCACTTTTGGGGTAAGCGATCGCGTGATTGGAATAACAGTAGTCTCCATAGGAACCAGTATTCCTGAACTTGCCGCTTCCATAATCGCTGTAATCAAGAAAGAAAAGGCCATTTCCTTGGGAAACCTCATAGGTTCCAATATCTTCAATCTTCTGGCAGTTCTGGGAATTACTTCCATTATAACTCCCATTGCAGTTGTAGATCAGCGCCTGCTGACAAGTGATATTTTTTGGATGCTAGGGATTTCGTTCCTGATTCTTCCTTTGGTTTTCTTTCCTAAAGGACTTCGGCTGGGTTGGCGGGATGGGGTTTTGCTCTTGCTTTGCTATGGGATATTTGTTTATCTTACATTGAACTAAAAATTCATGATAATTGCCCTTTATCACCAAATGTTGCCTCTTCTGTCTTTTCTTCCTTTGCACGTTTACTTCAAGGGCACAGCTCGATTTTCTACAAGGTCAATTAGTGGATTCCATTACCGGTGAGCCCGTCGTGTTTGCAACGATACGAATTAAAGAAAAGGCTTTAGGAGTAATCTCAAACCAAGACGGAGGATTTCGCTTACCTCTAAAATTGAAGGATCAAGGTGACTCCCTGATTATTTCAAGCATGGGATATGAAAAAAGAAGAATTTCAATACATGACCTTTCCCAAATTGGACCCAATAGTATAAAACTGGTTCCAGGAGTTATCGAATTGGGAGAGGTACAGGTGACAGAAGCCCGTAAAAGAAAAAGGGCCCTAAGTGCAAAGGGCATTGTTAGGCGAGCTATTAAGGCAATACCCAATAATTTCCCAAGATATCCTTTTTCGCTAATCGGCTATTATCGGGACTATCAATTCAGCGAAGGGAAGTACATCAATCTTAACGAAGCAATTCTTGAGGTATTCGATATGGGTTTTCACAAGCTGGACGATCTCAACACCAAGGTTCAGATTTATGATAAAAACGAAAATCTCAATTTTCAACGAGATACATTATCTGACAATAAATACGGGGATAATGAAAGGTCAATGAAAATCATAAATAACGCGTCTTTGTCGGATTACGGGGGAAACGAGTTCACTATTTTACGGGTTCATGATGCCATTCGCAATTACAATATCAATTCCTATGATTTTGTCAACCGGCTGGAGACCAACTTGATCAAAAACCATTTTTTTCGAAAACAAGAAGACACCTACACCGAAGAAGAAACACTGTATACCATTCGATTTACCAAGTTGTTGACCGGCTATTCAGCAGTGGGGCTTTTATACATTTCAAAAAAGGATTTTGCCATTCATAAAATGAAGTATTCCGTATATGAAAATTCAACCGCAGTATTTGGAAAGAGAAGGGAAATTATTGGGAACTTTGAAAGTTCAACTTTAGTATCCAGAATGAGGAAAGAAAATGTTGGAAAAAGGCGCCTATTTTTTGAAATTACGACAGAATACCAAAGGGGAGGTGATGATAAGATGTATTTAAATTATATTTCCTTTCATAACGATTTTTGGCTTATTGAGCCACCAGAATTTGATGTAAACGAAATGGTCTTGTTGCGGGATTGTCAATGTTTCGAAGTTAGGTTCAATAGGGAAGTTGACGCACTTGCCGCAGGTAATAAAAAAAACTACGACTGGGCTTTCAAAGATCAGAAAATCAAGTTTAAGGAGGTAATTGTTTTCGAAAAAGAGGTCCGGCTTTTTCCTGATATGGATGCCAAGACTTTTGAAAAAATGGCAAATTTACTCTCTGACGAAAATGAAAATTCGGGCAAACCCAACAAATCCTTTAAAACAGAGATTCGGAACATAACGGACAAGGAAAATAGATATCTTTTGGGAGAGAATACCTATCGACAATTTCAGCAGTATCGGGAGTTTTTTGTACAACGGGTAAACCGTCGGAAAGAGGCTCCCAAGGAAGCCGAAAGTTTTATGAACAAAACAAGTCCTGTTTTTGAGTACCAACCTGTTTCGAAACCTCCCGACTTCGGGGATTATTGGATGAACACGCCCCTAAAGGACCGATTTTAGTGCCTGTGAATGGCGATTTCCCAAAAAATAATGGCCGTTTTCCAAGGAAAACGGCCATTAAAAATCAACAACTAATCTATCTATTATTTCTATACATCTGCAGACTTGACAGTCTTGATAATTCGTGCAGCGACCTTGTATGGGTCCGCGTTGGAAGCAGGTCTTCTATCTTCCAACCAACCTTTCCATCCACTTTCAACCGTTGCTATTGGAATACGAATGGAGGCACCCCGGTCGGAAACCCCATAACTGAACTCATCGATGGACTGCGTTTCATGGAGACCGGTGAGGCGTTGGTCATTAAATTCCCCATATACTTCGATATGTTCCTTGGTCACAGGTCTGAACGCTTCACATATTTTTTCATAAGTCTCTTGGTTACCTGCATTTCGCAAGGTGCCGTTTGAGAAATTTGCGTGCATCCCAGAACCGTTCCAATCTCCTTTGATAGGTTTTGGGTGATAATCAATATAGAACCCATATTCCTCAGTTAATCTATCTAACATGTAACGGGCTACCCAAATTTGGTCACCGGCTGCTTTGGCGCCTTTCGCAAAAATTTGGAATTCCCATTGGCCAGAAGCCACTTCCTGGTTGATTCCCTCGAAATTGATGCCTGCTTCCAAACACATATCCGCATGGCGTTCCACCAAATCCCTTCCGTGGGTGTTTTTTCCTCCCACAGAACAGTAGTAAAGCCCTTGAGGTCCTGGATAACCGCCCATGGGAAATCCTAGCGGAAGCTGTGTTTCGGTATCCATGATGAAATATTCCTGCTCAAAACCAAACCAAAAGTCATCATTTTCATCGTCTATGGTGGCACGGGAATTGGAAATATGGGGAGTTCCATCAGGATTCAATACTTCAGACATGACCAAAAACCCATTAAGGCGGGCGGGGTCAGGATAAATCGCGACAGGTTTCAACAAGCAGTCCGAAGAACCACCTTCTGCCTGCTGCGTGGAGCTACCATCAAAGGACCAAATAGGACAGTCCTCCAATTTTCCGCTAAAATCCTTGACAATTTTGGTTTTACTTCTCATATTGGCCGTGGGTTCATATCCATCCAACCAGATATACTCTAATTTAGATTTGCTCATAATTCAGGTAGTTAGCTTTTCTCAAATTTATAATTGACAAAAATAAATTTTTCATTCGATAATATTTCCTTTGACGGGGTAAATTAACAAGTAAGGACATATTATTTAAATTACCCCCGTTTTTTCGAGGGTCGATTGAAAAAAAAAGTGATTTTTGAAGTTTATATTATTAAATCGTTAATGTAGCTTAGCGATGCAAAAAAAGCCACTATGAGATTTGATGCCTTGTCCAAAAGCCCTAGCACGCTCCACGACACTTTAGAAAGTAAGGAGAAGCGTTCCGAATTATTCGGTAAAAATGTGTTCAACAGCGAAAAAATGCGTCAGTTCTTGACCAATGAGGCCTTGGAAAAAGTAAAATCTGCCATATTTCAAGGGACTAATATCGATAGAAAAATAGCTGACCAGGTCGCTGAAGGCATGAAAGCTTGGGCCTTGTCCATGGGAGCTACCCACTATACCCATTGGTTTCAACCTTTGACCGGGTCCACGGCAGAAAAGCATGATGCCTTTTTTGACATAATGCCCGATGGGACCGCGATGGAAAAGTTTGGAGGGGCCCAATTGGTACAACAGGAACCGGATGCCTCTAGTTTTCCAAGTGGAGGCATACGCAATACCTTTGAGGCCAGGGGTTATACCGCTTGGGATCCTACTTCTCCCGCCTTCATTTACAAGACTACCCTTTGTATACCCACAATATTTGTGGCCTACACGGGTGAAGCATTGGATAATAAGGCCCCATTACTACGTGCCTTGCACGCTATAGATGAAGCGGCTACTGCTGTAGCCCAATATTTTGATAAAAATGTCCGCAAAGTATACGCGACCTTGGGCTGGGAACAAGAATATTTTTTGTTGGACAAGTCCCTGGCGCAGTCCCGCTTGGATATTGTAATGACCGGAAGGACGCTGGTCGGGAGTGCAGCTGCAAAGGGGCAACAATTGGACGACCACTACTTTGGGGTCATACCGGGCAAGGCGCTAAACTTTATGGCAGATTTGGAAACGCAATGTACCAAATTGGGAATTCCAGTAAAGACAAGACACAACGAAGTGGCTCCCAATCAATTTGAAATCGCTCCCGTCCATGAGGAAGCCAACCTATCCGTGGACCACAATCTCCTTTTAATGGATGTGATGGAAGAAATTGCGGACAAACACGGGCTCATGGTACTTTTTCATGAAAAACCTTTTGCGGGGGTAAATGGTTCTGGAAAACACAATAACTGGTCTTTAGCTACGGATACAGGTGTAAATCTTTTGAGCCCAGGAACAACCCCGATGAAGAACCTTCAGTTTTTGGCCTTCTTTGTGAACACGATTAAGGCTGTGGATACCTATGAAGAGTTGTTACGTTCTTCAATCGCTTCTGCTAGTAATGATTACAGACTGGGAGGCAACGAAGCACCTCCTTCTATTTTGTCCATATTTATTGGAAAACAACTTACGGATGTTCTAGATGAGTTGGAAGGCGTTTCTAAAGGAAAGCTCTCTCCTCAAGAAAAAACGGAGCTAAAGTTGAATGTGGTGGGGAAGATTCCAGAAATTTTGTTGGACAATACGGATAGAAACCGAACTTCCCCCTTTGCCTTCACCGGGAATAAATTTGAAATACGGGGTGTAGGCGCAAAGACCAACTGTGCCAAACCCATGACCATCTTAAATACCATTGTGGCCAAACAGTTGACGGATTTCAAAAAAGAAGTGGATATGCTTATCCATAAAAAAAATCTGAAAAAAGACGAAGCGGTTTTCAATGTGCTACGAGAATATATTAAAACTTCGAAAAGAATCCGCTTTGATGGGGATGGTTATGGCGTGGAATGGCAAGAGGAGGCCAAGAGAAGAAAGTTGAGCAACAACCAGAATACCCCTGAGGCCGTTCAAATTCTTACTGATAAACATAGTATCGCCCTTTTTAAGACCATGCGGGTAATGAGCGAAGTGGAGCTCAAGGCACACCAGGAAGTTGAGCTGGAAACCTACATTTTCCATGTTCAAATTGAAGGAAGGGTTCTAAGTGAAATGGTGTACACTTTTATAGTTCCAGCTGTAATCCGATATCAAAATGAACTCTTGGAAAATATTAAAGGACTCAAAGACGTATATGGTGCAGCCCATAAAAAAGTGGCGGAAACCCAATTGAATCTTCTGGAACAACTGGGAGAACATTTGCTAGAGCTCAGAAAAAAGACCGAGGAGATGACGGCAGCGCGAAAAAGGGCAAATACACTTTCAACCATTAATCGAAAAGCAGAGGCGTACTGC
>NZ_CAKZYF010000135.1 GCF_937884665.1 uncultured Allomuricauda sp.
GAGATACTTTATGGACGCATAAGCTAACTTCCGAAGAGGAAAGTAGTGTTGTAGATGTTGTTTCCTGGAGAGCTTCTCTTTTGGTTTTATCACGTGAAAATGGGGAAACGGTTGTTTCCTTATTCAACTCTGAAAGGCAGGTAGTTTGGTCTTATCGAGTGCCTGATATAGAGCAACCTATGGCACTCTCCAGAGCTTCTGATAACAAGTATATTGTTATGGGTGCAGGCCGGTCTCAGATTGCGGAGGCAAAGAATTACGCCCTATTCCTTCTTCCGGTAAATTTTGAAGGAAAGACCGAAGCCCTAATCGAAGCGCTGGCGGGTGAGCAACTGAAGCCTTATGGGTTGGTCGCTTCATCTAAGGGGGGTATATATGTTGTCGGAACGCAAAGGATGGAGAACGAGCAGGAAGCTTTTCTATGGAGTTTCTCAGGTAAAGGCAAACAGAAACAAGAAGTATCCCTGACCAAACTTAGGTTTAAGTACCCCTTTGCTGTTGAAATTGATGCCCATGATGACCTATTGATCGGAGGTGAGGACATTGAAGGGGTCGCCTATGTGGCCAAAATGGATCCAGGGGGAAATATGCTTTGGGAACAGTCCCTTGAGGGTGCTGCAGGGAACTTCCGTGTTTATTCCATTTCGGCAAGCGATGATAACACATTTTATGCGGTGGGAAGAAAAAGTGAGGCAAAGGCGTTTTTATCGCACTTTGATAAGGACGGTAGTAGTCTAGGCTATCTCGAGTTTGATGGTTTAGGCAAAGCTGGATTTAAAAAAGTAGTAGTTGATAACAATAAGGTCATTGCGGCGGGAACCACACTGAACGCCAAATCCAGGTCTTCAGGTTATGTCATTCAATTAACGGACATAAAATGAAATTTTCAGACATTATCGTTTTATGGCTCATTGTTGTCCCGGGCCGGTTCCTCTTTTCTCAATCAGTTGAAGAAGGAGAAAAGTATCTTGATAGTTTGATCAATGCTTCTATTTTGGAAGAATATCATATCGATTCAATTCAATCATTTGATAATGGTTTTCAAAAGGTAGTGTCCTGGGTTTACTACGAATGCAACGGGGATATATGCCCTTACCCTGCAGTAGGTCTTATTACTCCAAAGGCCGATACGATAGCTCCCATACTTTTAGATGTAGTGCTCCTTGAAAACGGGAATATATTGATCAACAGTTCAAAATCATTGATCCTTGATTCCGAAATGAAGGTTCGAAGTTACTACAAAAGTGTAAGCCAATACAAGAGAAATTTAGCGGTAGCACAAGGCGATTCGGGCTATGGGCTCATCAATATGAATGGTGAGGAAGTTCTTCAACCAAACTATGATTATGTACAAGTACCAGACAAGTGGGGGAGGATTGCCACCAAAAAAGAGGGAAAATGGAAAATCGTAAATGAAGATAATTTTCTTTCGGAGACAAAAAGCCAGGATGATTTTTTAAGCTTTTATGACTCAATATCTTCAGCTCCAAAAGTCATTGAGATAATCGATCCTGGAACCAATAAAATTGGACTCTGGATACAAGAAGGAACGATGGTACAACCATACAAATACGACGAAGTTGATTATCTATTTAATGGCAATATTATAGCGAGCAAAGAGGGCTTGTGGGGGATGTTGGACATTCAGGGGCAGGAAATAAGCCAATTTAGATACGGAGAGATTAATGACACAGGGTATGCCGTCGTGATTATTTCTGGTGACAATGAATTTGATCCTAGCTATGGCCTGTTGAACTATGAAGGTGCAGAAGTGGCTCCTATGGAATACAATAGGATAAGTACTGAACCTGAGTTCTACAAAAATAAACCCTATTGGATCGTACGCAAAAAAGCTGCCCACTGGGGGCTACTAGGTTTTTTAGGAGAAGAACTAACGCCAATGGTATACAGAAAAATTGATTCCTCAACTCCGGACGATCCTAAGGGACTTTTGAATGGTGAATGGGTTTCGCTTTTTGAAAAATAAATCAGGAGCCCCTAACCTCTATATTGAAGCAATTCAGAAGGGATGTCCCGGAGCGTTTTAACAGAAAGTTTTGTTCTTATATACCTGAACCAATCTATTTTTTCATCCGCTACATGTAAAAGTAAAATGTCCCCTTTTATTTCCGTAAAATGGAAGTTTTCAGATCTTTTGAATTCATATTTGGCCGTCAATTCCGAAACCGTCTTTCCTACAAAGTTTAGTGCCCCTAGGTCCTCATCACTAATCCGACTCTTTATTCCAATCAGCACTTCCTCTACGTTATCATAAGTCCCTATTCCTTCTCCAAGAATATAAGTATCGATAAACACTGCATCTGCAGATTTGCTTTCAGCCCGGAACCTTCTGCGAAGCTCATGAAACCAGAAATAGGTATAATAATTCCCGATAGTATCCGGTTTAAAATCATAAATTCTCTTTTCCCTTGTAGTTCCATTTGCACCTCTCTTCTTTTTCTTATACGCTTTTAGATCTAGTGGATTTTCGAGGAGTTCGATCAAGGCCGTTCTTTTCGGGTCGATTGAAGGTGTAGAAGAATTGATTTTCTTTTCAATGGAAACG
>NZ_CAKZYF010000136.1 GCF_937884665.1 uncultured Allomuricauda sp.
CACCTACATAGCGATACAAAGGCATGCCCAATTCTTCGGCAGCAGCTTTGGCCACCGCTAAGGAAACCCCTAAAATGGCATTGGCGCCCAACTTTGATTTGTTTGGTGTACCATCTAAATCGATCATGGTGGCATCAATATAGTTTTGCTCAAATACCGAGGTGCCAACCAGTTCTTCTGCTATTATGGTATTGACGTTGCTGACGGCCTTTGCGACCCCCTTGCCCATAAACGAGCTTCCGCCATCCCGTAATTCGACAGCCTCATGCTCACCTGTGGAAGCTCCTGACGGGACGGCCGCCCTTCCCATAATTCCATTTTCCGTGGTCACATCCACCTCTACGGTAGGATTACCACGTGAATCTAATATCTGTCTTGCATGAATGTGGATGATAATGCTCATTGTGAAGCCTGTTTTTTGGTTTAGATTAATTTGGCTAAGATATAAAAACACCACCTTTCACGCTCCATCAATATGTGCATTAACCCCCTTTGATAACTTAAAAATAAACTATATCGTTGTAGATACGCCCTGATTTACGGCTTCAAAAAACTGGTCAAAGAGGTAGGTAGCATCATGTGGACCCGGACTAGCCTCGGGATGATATTGTACGGAAAATACATCTCTGTCTTTCATCCTGATTCCAGCCACGGTATTGTCATTTAAATGCACATGTGTGATCTCCAAATCTTTATTCGCTTCCGTTTCTTCTCTATTTATGGCGAAACCATGATTTTGAGAGGTGATTTCACCTTTTCCCGTTACCAGATTTAAAATGGGATGATTAATTCCTCGATGACCATTGTGCATTTTATAGGTGGAAACCCCATTGGCGAGGGCTAAAATTTGATGCCCTAAACAAATTCCGAACAAAGGTTTATCTGATTGAATCATTTCTTGGGCTGCCGCAATCGCATCCTTAAGCGGTTCTGGGTCTCCGGGACCGTTGGAAATAAAGTAACCATCTGGATTCCAAGCTGCCATTTCCGAAAAAGGGGTATTATACGGGAAAACTTTGATGTAAGCACCTCGCTTTGCCAAATTGCGCAGAATATTCTTTTTTATCCCAATGTCCAATGCTGAAATTTTGATTTCTGCATTTTCATCCCCAAAATAATAGGGTTCTTTGGTGGATACTTTTGAGGAAAGTTCCAAACCCTCCATACTGGGGACTTGTTTTAATTCTTCCTTAAGTGCATCTATTTCATCCACTCGGGTGGATATCAATGCATTCATGGCACCATTGTCCCGAATATAGCTTACCAAGGCACGTGTATCCACATCAGATATGGCGAACAAGTCATTTTCGTCCAAGAACTCCAGCAGACTCATATCCGCACCTGGTCGAGAATACTCATAACTGAAGTTTTTGCATATCAAACCTGCAATTTTGGTCCCATCAGATTCCACTTCATCGTTCATGGTTCCATAATTGCCAATGTGTGCATTGGTGGTCACCATCAATTGTCCGAAATACGATGGGTCCGTGAATATTTCTTGGTATCCCGTCATACCTGTATTGAAACAGACCTCGCCCACAGCGGTACCTTCTTTCTTCCCGACAGACTTTCCATAAAAAATAGTCCCATCTGCCAAGAGTATCAACGCTTTCTTTTTTGAATGATATTTCATAGCCCCCTTAAAATTTCAATTTCACAAAAGAACACAAAAAAAGGATACGTTCTCACGTATCCTTTTTTTACTATTCCAATAGTTAATAACATATTATTCTTCTGAATCGTCAGCTTGGGTTTCAACGACCGGAGCCGCAGCTTCCACCTTTTTGCCTCCCCCTCTTCTACTTCTTCTAGTCGTTTTCTTCTTGGCAGGTTTGCCAGCGTTGTACAATTCGTTGAAATCAACCAATTCAATCAAAGCCATATCCGCGTTATCCCCAAGTCGATTCCCCAATTTGATGATACGAGTATATCCGCCTGGTCTATCTCCTACTTTTTCAGCAACTGTGCTAAAAAGCTCAGTAACTGCATGCTTGTTCCTCAAATTACTAAATACAACTCTCCGGTTATGCATGCCTTTTTCAGCCGTTTGGTTGTTCTCTGTTTTTGATTTTGTAATCAACGGCTCAACAAACTGCTTGAGCGCCTTGGCTTTTGCAACCGTAGTGTTGATACGCTTGTGCTCAATCAAAGAACAAGCCATGTTGGCCAACATCGCTTTTCTGTGCGCTGCCGTTCTTCCTAAATGGTTGAATTTTTTTCCGTGTCTCATCGTTTTTGTTTTATCATCTTGCTACCAGACCCAATTCTTTGGGGAGCAAAATATGACTGCTTAATCTTTATCTAATTTGTATTTGGACAAGTCCATTCCAAACTGAAGGCCTTTGTTGATCACCAACTCCTCCAACTCGGTCAATGATTTTTTACCGAAGTTTCTGAACTTCATCAAATCGTTCTTGTTGAAAGAAACCAAATCACCTAAAGTATCTACTTCAGCGGCTTTCAAACAGTTCAAGGCACGTACGGACAAATCCATATCGACCAGTTTGGTCTTCAAAAGCTGACGCATGTGCAAAGACTCTTCGTCATACGTCTCCGTTTGTGCGATTTCATCGGCCTCCAAAGTAATACGTTCATCAGAGAACAGCATGAAATGGTGAATCAAAACTTTTGCTGCTTCGGTCAACGCGTCTTTCGGATGAATGGAACCATCGGTCACGATTTCAAAAACCAGCTTTTCATAATCGGTCTTTTGCTCTACCCTGAAGTTCTCAATACTATATTTTACGTTCTTTACCGGAGTATATACCGAATCCACTGCAATACTACCTAGAGGGGCGTTGGATTTTTTGTTCTCTTCTGCTGGAACATACCCACGTCCTTTCTCAATAATGATCTCCAAGTTGATACTCACTTTGGAATCCATATTGCAAATGACCAAATCTGGGTTCAACACTTGATACCCTGAGATAAACTTCTGGAAATCACCAGCGGTCAATTGTTCTTTACCACTTACTGAAACAGAAACGGTTTCGCTCTCAACATCATCAATCTGTCTTTTGAAACGCACTTGTTTCAGATTCAATATAATCTCTGTCACGTCTTCAACAACGCCAGGGATAACAGAAAACTCGTGCTCAACCCCATCAATACGAACTGAGGTGATGGCAAACCCCTCTAAAGAGGAAAGCAGCACTCTGCGCAATGCATTTCCAACGGTTAATCCATAACCCGGCTCCAAAGGGCGAAATTCAAATTTCCCTTCGAAATCGGTTGAATCTATCATTATAACTTTATCGGGCTTCTGAAAATTAAGTAATGCCATATTGGATTAATGTTGATTTTATTTAGAGTATAACTCGACTATTAACTGCTCTTTGATATTTTCAGGAATCTGAAGTCTTTCGGGAACAGTTACAAAAGTACCTTCCTTCTTATCAGAGTTCCAGGTAATCCATTCGTAAACACTACTATTGGCTGCCAACGAATCTTGAATTGCTTGGACGGATTTCGATTTTTCGCGAACACCGACAACATCACCAGCTCTGAGTGAGTAGGAAGGTATATTTACGATTTCGCCATTTACGGTAATATGCCGGTGGGAAACCAATTGTCGGGCTCCACGTCTTGAAGGAGAAATCCCCATTCTGTAGACCACGTTGTCCAAACGGGATTCGCACAATTGCAACAACACCTCACCGGTCACTCCGTCACGTCTTTTTGCTTCTGTAAACAGATTTCTAAATTGACGCTCCAAAATACCATAGGTATATTTTGCTTTTTGCTTTTCCATCAACTGGATTGCATATTCTGATTTCTTACCACGGCGTCTGTTGTTCCCGTGTTGTCCTGGAGGGTAATTTTTCTTTTCGAAGGACTTATCGTCCCCGAAAATCGCTTCTCCAAACTTTCTAGCGATTTTTGTTTTTGGTCCTGTGTATCTTGCCATCTTTTAATTTTTTTGAAAGTGCGATTATGAATTAAGGCTTATCCTTCGATAATCTTGCTGCACCTTCAAGGCCAAAAGGCCATTCATAAATAAATAATTAAACTCTTCTTCTTTTTGGAGGTCTGCAACCGTTGTGCGGTAGCGGGGTCACATCCACAATTTCGGTGACTTCAATACCTGAATTATGTATGGTCCTAATAGCGGATTCCCTACCATTACCAGGTCCCTTGACGAAAACCTTTACTTTTCTAAGGCCAGCTTCATGAGCTACTTTTGCACAATCCTCAGCAGCGACCTGGGCAGCATAAGGCGTGTTCTTCTTGGAACCCCTAAAACCCATTTTACCAGCTGAAGACCAAGAGATTACATCCCCTTTTTTGTTCGTCAAAGAGATAATGATGTTGTTGAAAGAAGCCACAACATGTGCCTCACCGGAAGATTCTACGAATACTTTGCGCATCTATGAGGACTTTGTAT
>NZ_CAKZYF010000137.1 GCF_937884665.1 uncultured Allomuricauda sp.
ATTTCGAAATGAGATGCTCATCGTTCAAAGCCCGGGGCGTAGAACGAGCATCGATTGAGAAATCTAAAACCAGCATGAGATTTCTCGCTTTCATTTCATTCAAGCTCGAAATGACATTCTTTTTCTTTCAGTCATTTCGAACGTATGTGAGAAATCTATTTCTTACTTTTACCCATGTTCTAAACCTACTATGTCTACATGGTTACCAATACCTATAAGACCACTTTATATTTTGGTATGATTAATAATCTTCAAAGAAGGTTGTCCCAGCTTTATCCGGATATTCGAAAAGTAAAACGTTCTTTTACGGGAAAGTACAACTGCTATTATTTAGTGTATTACGAATCTTTCAATGACGTTTCGGATGCCATCCGAAGGAAAAGGAACTGAAAAAATGGTGCAGGGCCAAAAAAGAGCAATTGCTTCAAGAGTTCAATCCCGATACGGATTTTTTGAACGATAGTGTTTTTTAGATTTCTCACCTTAGCTTCACTCCGACTCGAAATGACAATTATTTTTTTGCCATTCTGAACGGCAAACAGTCCAAAAAGAATCCCTGAAAATGCACAAACCCTAACCCAGGGTTGGAAAAAAAGCTTTCCGATAGTATCTTTGCAATCGAATCAATTCTGGATGAAGACGGCCGAAGGCTCCTTAAAATACATATCACTTTCACTATTTCTTTCTGATTTTAAAGAAATCACCAAAGCAAGATTGGCGATAAGCGTTGTCTTTTCGTCCATTGCGGGCTACTTTTTGGCCGCAAACCAAGTTGACTTCATTTCCTTTTTTCTCTTGGCTTTTGGCGGATATTGCATGGTGGGGGCTTCCAATGCGTACAATCAGGTAATTGAGCGCGATTTGGACGCTTTGATGAAACGTACCCGAAACCGTCCCATCCCCTCAGGTCGAATGAGCGTTTACACCGCGATGGCCATCGCTATCGTCTTGACTCTTTTAGGTGTCTGGGCATTGTATCTTTTGAGTCCGAAGACAGCACTTTTTGGTGCCATTTCCATATTTCTGTACACCAGCGTCTACACCCCCCTTAAGACCAAAACCCCTTTGGCGGTTTTTGTAGGGGCTTTTCCGGGGGCCATTCCGTTTATGTTGGGCTGGGTAGCGGCCACGAACGAATTTGGCATAGAACCGGGAACGCTTTTCATGATTCAGTTTTTTTGGCAATTTCCCCATTTTTGGGCCTTGGGCTGGATGTTGGATGACGACTACAAACTGGGAGGTTTCAAAATGTTGCCTACTGGAAGAAAAGATAGGGGCACCGCATTGCAAATAATACTATATACCCTTTGGATGATAGTGGTTTCCGTAATGCCCGCTTTCGGTTTCACGGGACGTCTGTTTCTGAGCTTACCGGCAGCTGCCTTGGTGCTTTTCTGCGGATTGGTCATGTTGGTCTTTGCCCTTCGCTTGTACGTGAAAAAAGATAACTCGTCCGCACGACAGTTGATGTTGGTCAGTGTTACTTACATATCGTTGATTCAAATCATTTTCGTTGTGGATAAACTGATAGGCTGAGCATGGATTTAACCCAAGGAACCGTAGAACAAAAAAATGGCAGGGCCAAAAAAATGATGCTTTGGTTCGGCATTGTGAGCTTGATTATGGGATTTGCCGGATGGACCAGTGCCTACATTGTGAGCAGTAAGCGTACCGATTGGATAAGTGATTTGGAATTGCCCCAAGCCTTTTTGTGGAGTACCGCTACCATTCTGCTGAGCAGTTTTTCATACTGGATGGCAAAACTATCCGTAAAAAAGGACGACCAAAAGCGAGGCACTCTTTTTTTGATGGTCACCTTGGCTCTGGGTGTGGTTTTCATATTACTCCAATTCAGGGGATTTTCGCAAATGTTGGAAAATGGGTATTATTTCACTGGGCCTACAAGCAATATTAAAATGTCCTATGTGTTCCTGATCGCGGCGGTCCACATTGTGCACGTAGTTGCGGGATTGATTTCGCTTATCGTTGTCTTGGTGCAGCAGTTGCGTGCCAAGTACAGTTCCCAGAATATACTGGGATTGGAGCTTGGAGCTACATTTTGGCACTTTCTGGATTTCCTTTGGGTGTATTTGATACTTTTTATGTATTTCGTAAAATAATTTTTTGAAGGCTCGGTTTTCTTAAAACGATGTCTTTAACGATAGGGGTAAAAAACGTATTTTTGCTAAAGTTTTATTAAAACGCAAGATTCTATGGATACTACGGTAACGACTGGAACAGAAGATGGTGTATGGGGTGGGGGCAATCAACCTTTAGGTGCCAGCTATGGAAAAATGATGATGTGGTTCTTCATCGTATCAGATGCACTCACATTTTCCGGTTTTTTGGTCGCTTATGGTTTTTCTAGGTTTAAATTTATTGAGACTTGGCCCATCGCGGATGAGGTGTTTACCCACGTGCCGTTCTTTCATGGAAATTACCCAATGTATTACGTGGCATTCATGACCTTTATCCTTATCATGTCGTCCGTGACCATGGTACTTGCCGTGGATGCCGGCCACAATAGAAAACAGAGCAAGGTCATTCTTTATATGTTCTTGACCATTATCGGTGGGGCCATTTTTGTAGGCTCACAGGCATGGGAATGGGCCACTTTTATCAAAGGCGATTATGGGGCCTTGGAGACCAAAGGTGGGAGGATACTTCAATTTGTAAATGCGGAAACAGGGAAACGGGCCGCTCTGGCCGATTTTTCACAAACCTTGCCCGAAGACCGTGTCCAGCATCAAGGATACAACGGAATTTGGTATCAAAATGAAGGTTCTCGGACCTCTTATTCTTTAAATGAAGTAGTAGAAGGTTTTAAGTCCAGCCCCAACATTCTAATTCGTACGGAGACCATCAATGAGGAAGGTGAGAAAACCCTTTTGACGCGACAAGAATCTTTGGCCAAACTGAATGAAGCGGTATATGTTGTGGAAGGGGCAAATTTGATTCGAAATGAATACGGAAGCCGGTTATTCGCGGATTTCTTTTTCTTTATTACCGGATTCCACGGTTTCCATGTGTTTTCTGGAGTAGTGATCAATGTCATTATCTTTTTCAATGTGATTATTGGGACCTATGAAAAGAGAGGACACTATGAGATGGTAGAGAAGGTGGGCCTTTACTGGCACTTTGTTGACTTGGTCTGGGTATTTGTATTCACCTTCTTTTATTTGGTTTAATTTTTCAGTTTTACGACAGAAATAAGCAAAAGTAATTCAAATGGGACACGAACATAAATTAGAAATTTTTAGGGGACTGTTGAAGTTTAAGTCCAATACCCAAAAAATCTGGGGCGTTCTGATTTTTCTTTCAATCGTGACTGCGATAGAAGTAGCCCTTGGTATTATCAAACCCGAATTCCTTACTAAAAAGTATTTCTTGGGGATGAAGCTATTAAATTGGATATTCATCATATTGACTTTGGTGAAAGCGTATTATATAGCATGGGACTTTATGCACTTACGAGATGAAAAAAGTTCGTTGCGCAGGGCCATTGTTTGGACTCCTATTTTTCTGGTAAGTTATCTGATTTTTATCCTTCTTTTTGAGGCCGATTATATCTACAATGTGTTTAAAGACGGGTTTCTCGCTTGGGATTTCTAAGAAACTATTAACATATATAAAAGACGGTTTGGATGCCGTCTTTTTTATTTTTGTAAGCGTATTGCTGCTATGAAAAAGACCTTTGTTCTCGTTGTTCTTTTCATTTTCCCCTTGGTCGCCTATTTGTTTTTTGCATCAGGTGTCAACAATTTTGGAAAATTGCCCGTGCTCACCGAAAATATTCCGGAACTCGACGGATTTTCAGGTAGCTCAAAACTCGAAAATAGGATTACCGTTCTGGGCTTCCTGGGAAATAATATTGGAAGGAAGAAGGGAAATGCCTTTAATCTCAACCAAAAAATATACAAGCGGTTTAGTGATTTTAATGACTTTCAGATGCTAATGGTAGTTCCGGAAGGGCATGAGTCCGCAGTATCTGAACTTAAAGAAGATTTAGGGGCCCTCTCCGAAGTGGAAAAGTGGAATTTTGTATTCGGTGCTGAAAGTGATATCAAATCTTTCTTTGCCAGTTTGAAAACCAACTTGGAACTGGATATGGATTTAGGGACACCTTATGTTTTCATTATTGATAAAAATAGAAATTTAAGAGGCAGGAATGACGATGAGGACGAGGGTGTAAAATATGGTTTTAATACAACGTCAGTAGCAGAACTTAACAATAAGATGGAAGATGACGTAAAAATCATTCTAGCCGAATACCGTCTTGCCCTAAAAAAGAACAATGCCGACAGGAGCAAATAGCAAAAAGAAGTACACCTATGTCTGGGTCTCAGCAATAATTCTGATTTTTGGAATTTTTGCGGTCTATGAGATATCCAAACGGCTGAAGGACGGTACTGTAGTTGAAAATGATAGGATGAGCATTCCCAACCTGGGAAAGGAAGTGGGCTACGTTATCAATGAAGGTAAAAAGCGGAAAGTGCCCGCCTTTAGCTTTAGAAACCAAGATAGTGTACTGATATCGCAAAACGATTATCTGGGAAAAGTATATGTGGTCGATTTCTTTTTTACTACCTGCCCTACTATTTGTCCCATTATGACAAAAAATCTGGTCGAGATTCAAAACACCTTTTCGGATTATGATGATTTTGGGGTCGCTTCCTTTACCATCAACCCTCGCTATGATACCCCCGCCGTACTACGGGAATATGCCTTAAAAAATGGGGTCACGGACAAGGATTGGAATTTTCTGACCGGCGATAGGGATTCTATTTATCAACTGGCACAGCAGGGTTTTTACGTACCGGTAACCGAAGATGAGACGGCTCCAGGTGGGTTTGAACATTCAGGGATGTTTGCACTTATCGACAAGAAAGGGAACATCCGCAGCAGAGAAGATGCCTTTGGTAATCCCCTGATCTATTATCGGGGCACGATTACCGAAAAGCAAGGAGTGAATTCCGAAGGCGAGCCTCAACAGATTACCATGCTAAAAGAGGATATCAAAAAATTGTTATTGGAGAAGTAATGCAAGAAGTTTCACTTAAAGCAAAAAAATATAACCGATGGATAACAATCGTATCCATTGCAGTTCCCTTGGTTGTAGCATTGCTTTTTGGGTATAAAATTCCCAATGCCGAACCGCTGTCTTTCTTACCTCCCATCTATGCTACCATTAATGGGATCACCGCGGTTCTTTTGGTGTTGGCTGTTGTCGCGATAAAAAATGGAAAACAAAAACGCCATCAAAATTTGATGACTACCTGCGTCGCATTATCTGCAATGTTTCTGGTGATGTATGTTGCCTATCACATGACTTCCGAGAGTACTAAATTTGGAGGGGAGGGCGCAATCCAGTATGTGTATTTTTTTATCCTGATTACACACATCATCCTTTCCATTGTGGTAATACCTTTGGTTTTGATTACGTACTCCAAAGCCTATCTTAAAGATTTTGTATCCCATCGAAAATGGGCAAAATATACCTTCCCTATCTGGCTATATGTTGCCGTTACCGGTGTGGTGGTCTATCTTATGATTTCACCCTATTATGCCCATTGAAACCATGAAAACAAAGTTGACCCTTATTGCGATATTTGCTTTATTGTTTCTTTTGCCCGATGTTCTGCAGGCTCAATGTGCTATGTGTCGGGCTGTTGTAGAAAGTGAGGGTGATGCTGAAACAGCGGAGGCACTCAACGACGGAATAGTATATTTAATGGCCATACCTTACGTTCTGGTGGCAGCCCTGTTTTTTTTCATCTACAAAAGAATGCGCAAATAAGCGGTTGGAAAAAAATTAACAATTTTTTTTAGGTACAACTGTAACAATAGACCTTACTTAGAGTCGTATTGAAGTATGCGAACATATTTCATCAATCATCAAACACCAAACCAATGTTCGACATAGAAAGGTGGCAAGAGATATTTGACACCATCCGAAAGAACAAATTACGTACTTTCCTTACCGGGCTATCCGTGGCCTCGGGTATTTTCATATTGGTCATTTTACTGGGATTTGGCAATGGTATGCAGAATGGTATCGAAAAAGAATTTCAGGAGGATGCCATTACAAAAGTATCTGCTTGGCCGGGAGTCACATCAAAAGAATACAATGGATTAAATCCAGGGAGACGTATCCGATTTATGAACGAGGATTTTGAAACCATTGGATACAATTTCAACGACCTTATAGAATATGGTACGGCTCGGGTATATGTACGTGGTGCCACCGTGAACTATGGCCCGGAATCCCTGGCCTATGATTTGTTTGGGGCGAATCCAGACTTTCAATTTGTGGAGAATATTAAAATGGTCGAAGGGCGGTACATCAACCAAACCGATGAAAAAGCCTATAAAAAAGTCGTGGTAATCGGTAAAAAAATACGGGATGACGTATTCCGGGATTTGGACTCGCCCATAGGGGAATTTCTGGATATTTCTGGGATCCGTTTTAAGATTGTTGGAGTCTACAGTGAGATGATCGATGAGGAAGAAGAACGGATTATCATGCCCAATACCACGGCACAACTCATTATGACGGGAGAAACACAGGTCAACAGTCTCGAATACACCATTCCCAGGATGGATAATTTTGAGCAAGCCGTAGCAACGGCAAAAGCCCTTGAAAATAGCTTGAGAGGCTACTTGTTAAAGGAGCATCAGGTTTCCCCAGATGATACTTCAGCCATGGAATTCGGGAATGCTCTTGAACAGGCCAAACGGTTTTATGGACTTACGAACAATATTAAACTCTTTTTTTGGTTCGTAGGGGTATGTACCATTATCGCGGGCGTGGTGGGCGTTAGTAATATTATGCTCATCGTTGTGAAAGAAAGGACACGGGAAATTGGGATTCGAAAAGCTCTGGGCGCCAAGCCCTGGTCCATAGTGGGAATGATTCTACATGAGGCTATTTTTGTTACGGCTATTTCAGGTTTTGGCGGTTTGGTCTTCAGTATGTTACTTTTGGAATTTGTGGGACCACATGTTGAAATAGAATACGTACTAAACCCATCGGTAGATTTAAAAGTGGCGGTGGCTACCGTATTGTTGCTCATTTTTTCGGGGACCACGGCAGGATTTTTCCCAGCATGGCGCGCAGCGCGCATCAAAGTAATAGAAGCATTAAGGGACGAATAAGATACTATGTTCAGTAGAGATCGTTGGAAAGAAATATTGGAAGTACTTACCACAAACTGGTTCAGGACCGTTCTAACCGCTTTTGGTGTTTTTTGGGGAATCTTTATTTTACTGTTGCTCTTGGCCGCGGGTAAAGGTTTGGAAAATGGAATTCGACAGGATTTTGGAGATGTCGCCACCAATACCATGTTTATGTGGACCAGACGTACCACGAAGGCCTACGAAGGATTGCCCAAAAATAGAAATTTTGAGTTTGAGCGAGAAGATGTCCAAATCATAGGGGACAATGTTCCCAATCTGAGATTTATATCCCCTCGAAACCAATTGGGAGGATTTCGGTCTGGAGGAAACAACGTGGTCCGGGGCTTAAAAACAGGTGCTTTTGATGTGTATGGGGATTATCCTGAAATCATCAATCAAGAACCGATGAAGGTAACCTCAGGTCGTTTTATCAATTACAATGATATTGATTCAAAACGGAAAGTAGCGGTCATTGGACAAGGCGTCCGCAATGAACTCTATGACAAAGGTGAGGAAGTGATAGGCACCTATATCAGAATTCAGGGAGTGAACTTTATGGTTGTGGGCACCTACAAAAAGAATGGTGATGATGATGAAATTGAGTCCCAAAAGGAAATCTATGTCCCGTTTACAACCTTTTCCCAGGCCTTCAATTATGGTGAAGAAGTAGGTTGGATGGCCATTACGGCCCTGGACGGCACTTCCATTTCATCGCTAAAAGACCGAATTGTAAACGTGATGAAGACAAAGCACAAAGTACATCCAGAGGATACCCGGGCCATAGGGTATTTTGATCTGTATGAACAGTTCAACAGGGTGCAGAGCCTGTTTGCGGGTATGCGATGGATAGCCATTGTAGTGGGCACTTTTGTCCTAATTTCAGGTATTATCGGAGTAAGCAACATTATGTTGATCGTGGTCAAGGAACGCACCAAGGAAATTGGAATACGAAGGGCACTTGGCGAATCACCTTGGTCTATCAGAAAACAGGTGTTATTGGAATCCATTTTTCTAACTTCTATTTCTGGGATGGCAGGGGTCAGCTTTGGGTCTTTGTTGATTTATGGAATCAATTCGCTTTTGGATAGTTCCGGACCCGTCGATATGTTCATCAACCCAAGTGTAAGTGTTCAAGTGGTGTCCTCAGCACTTTTACTCCTTATTATTTCTGGATTGGCCGCGGGGTTCATCCCGGCCCAAAGTGCCATAAAGGTCCGTCCTATTGAAGCGTTGCGAAATGAATAATTCAATCAATCAAAATAACTAAGCCATGAAAAAATCAGTGACCATCATAATACTGGTCGTAATCTTTATCGTATTTAGTGGGTCCATGTATTATCTGTATAAAAAAGATTCGGAAAACCCTGTGGTATTTGAAACCGAAAAACCTTCCCGACAGACCATAATAAAAAAAGCTATAGCTACGGGAAGCATAAAACCTTTGGAGGAGGTGCTTATCAAACCTAATATATCCGGTGTGATAGATGAAGTTTATGTGGAAGGTGGAGATTATGTAAAATCAGGAGACCTTCTGGTAAAAATAAAAGTAGTGCCTAATTTGACTGCTTTGACCGATGCACAAAACGCCATCAACAATGCAAAAATAACACTGGACAACGAAAAACGAAACTATGACAGACAGTTGGAACTGTTCAATAAAGGGGTTATCTCCAAAGCAGATATGGAACAGGCAGAGGTCACCTTTGACCAAGCCAAACAAACCTACCAGGCAGCCCGACAAAGCTTTGACATTATTAAGACCGGTACCACCCGGGGTTATGGAAATGCGGCCAACACTTTGATCCGTTCCACGGTCAGCGGAATGGTCCTGGATGTTCCTGTGGAGAAAGGGAATCAGGTGATTGAGAGCAATAATTTCAATGAAGGAACAACCATTGCCTCCATCGCAGATGTGGAAAAAATGATATTTGAGGGAAAAGTAGATGAGTCCGAAGTTGGAAAAATCAAGGAAAAACTCCCTTTGGAAATTACGGTGGGCGCTATTGAAAATCAGGTCTTTGATGCAATTTTGGACTACATAGCTCCCAAAGGAGTTGAGGAAAATGGCGCTATCCAATTCGAGATTAAAGGAACCCTGACCAAAGCGGATACGACGTTTATTCGAGCTGGCCTAAGTGCGAATGCATCCATTATCTTGGCGAGGGCAGATAGTACTTTGGCCTTAAAGGAGGCCTTGGTCCAGTTTGATTCAGAAACTAAAAAACCCTATGTGGAAATCGCCAAGGGCAACCAACAATTTGAAAGGAAAGATGTGGAACTGGGGATAAGTGATGGGATTTTTGTAGAAGTAAAATCGGGTATTACAGAAAATGATGAGGTTAAGGTCTGGAATATCCTGGATGATGAAGCTGATGCCAACTGATAAGTATTAAAAAAAGGATTCAATCTTGTAACAAAATATCGATTTGTAAGTCCTATTACAGAAGTTACAATGTAGATAGCTAATAGCACCGATCATGATAGAAATCAAAGACCTTCATAAGTCTTACAAAATGGGAAGCAACTCGCTTCACGTGCTGAAAGGAATCAATTTTAAAGCGGAAAAAGGAGAACTTGTGGCCATTATGGGTTCTTCAGGTTCTGGTAAATCTACCTTGCTCAACATTATAGGAATGTTGGATTTGGCGGATACAGGTGAGTATGTATTGGATGAGGTGCCCATAAAGAATCTGAGCGAGACCAAAGCGGCCCAATATCGAAATAAATTCTTGGGTTTCGTATTTCAGTCCTTCAATCTCATTAATTACAAAAATGCCATTGAAAATGTAGCGCTGCCTTTATATTATCAGCGTGTTGGGCGTAAAGAGCGCCAGGAGAAAGCACTCAATTATCTGGATAAGGTTGGTCTGAAAGAATGGGCCACACATTTGCCCAGTGAGCTTTCTGGTGGGCAAAAACAGCGGGTTGCCATCGCACGTGCTATGGCGGCAGAACCCAAAGTGCTGTTAGCTGATGAGCCTACAGGGGCCTTGGACAGCAAAACCTCGTACGAGGTAATGGATTTGATTCAGAACATCAATGATGAGGGAAATACAATTCTCGTCGTGACCCATGAAGAAGATATTGCCCATATGTGCAAACGGATCGTGCATTTGAAGGATGGTGTGATTGTAGAAGATAAAAAAGTAGAACAAGTTAGGGCTTCCGAATATGTTCAGTAGGGATACTTGGAAAGAAATATTCGAAGCCATCGGCAAAAACAAACTGCGCACGTTTTTGACAGGGTTTACCGTGGCCCTGGGCATCTTCATTTTCGTTACACTTTTTGGAATGGGAAACGGGCTCAATAACACCTTTGACCTTTTTTTTGGAGAAGATGCCGTAAACATCCTGAAAATTGAGGCAACCCAGACCAGTTTGCCCTATGCTGGATATAAAGCAAAGCGAAATATTGAGTTTGATAACTCGGATTTAGCAGCAATAGAAAAAGATTTTGCCCCATTTTTAGATTATTTGACCCCAAAAATTTCACGAAGAAACTTGATTACCTACAAAAAAAACTCGGATTTTTATTATACTCGGGGGGTAGCTCCTGGGCATCTTCTGGCTGAAAACAGCCTGATGATGAAAGGTAGGTATGTAAATACCCAAGACTTAAAAGATAAAACCAAATATGCCGTAATCGGAAGAATGGTGGAAATTGATCTTTTCGAAGGAGAGGATGCCATGGGAAAAATAATCGATGTTGACGGTAGCGCTTTTAAGGTTGTCGGAGTGTTTCAAGATGAGGGGGGTGACAATGAGGAACGCTTCATTTATATTCCCTATACCACACGCCAATTTTTGGAAGGAAATGAAGATGAGTTTGACGATTTAGTGGTCGCTTTTAGGGAGACGCTTGGACATGCTGGTGCGGTAAAGTTTGAAAAACAGCTCCTTTCCTATTTAAAACAACGAAAAGATATCAGCCCCAAAGACAACCGGGCCTTTAACGTATTGAATTTTGCGGACGAGTTAAAAAAGAACCAGCAATTTGCGGGGGCACTTCAAATCATAATATCAGCAATTGCCTTTGCCGTAATTATTTCAGGGATAATTGGTATCAGTAATATCATGTTGTTCGTGGTAAAAGAACGTACAAAAGAAATCGGTATTCGAAAGGCTTTGGGCGCAACTCCAAAGAGTATTACCAACACCATTATGTTAGAGTCGATTTTTATTACCGCAATATTTGGGTTTTTGGGTATGTTGATTGGAGTGGTCGTCTTGAATGCCATATCTGGCGAAACTTTGGAGGAAGGGTATTTTATTACCAAACCTGGAATCAATGTGGGCCTTGCAGTTTTTGTAACCATACTGCTTGTGGTATGCGGTGCGGTGGCCGCATTCGTGCCTGCACGACGGGCATCTAAAATAAAACCAATTGTGGCCTTAAGGGACGAATAAGATGAAACAGCTACTTGATAGAGATACTTGGAGTGAAATATTTCAATCAATTCGTAAAAATCGATTGAGAACCCTGCTGACCATGGTCGGTGTTTTTATCGGAATTTATATTTACATAGGTCTTTCAGGTGCTTCAAAGGGTCTTGACAATGGCTTTGAAAGAGAGTTTAAAGATGTTGCCCGTAATAGCATGTTTATTTGGGCACAGAACACAAGTAAGCCCTATAGCGGATTTAAGACAGGTAGGCGAATTCAACTTAAACTTTCCGATGCCGATGTTTTGCGTAAACAAGTTCCCGAAATCATGGCAATTGCGCCGAGAAATGTAAGGGGTATATTTGGGTCTAGTCCTGGTTTGATCAAAAGAGGTACTAAATCAGGTAATTATTCTGTTTTTGGAGATTTTCCGGAATTCACAAAAATAGCCACTAAAAAAATATATGACGGTGGTCGGTTCATCAACGAAGACGATATAGAACAAACCCGAAAAGTATGTGTAATTGGGGAACGTACGCAGAAGGAGTTGTATAACAAGGATGAGGACCCTCTGGGCACATACGTCAATATCGATAACGTCAACTTCCAAGTGGTGGGTGTTCACAAATTTTTAGGTGGGGGACCTCTTGATAACGATAGTGATATTTTTATTCCATTTACTACGTATCAAAAGCTTTACAATACTGGAGATTTTGTGGCATGGTTCACCGTGGCGGCCTACGATTCTGTGGATGTTGTTCAAGTAGAACAAGACGTAAAAACAGTGTTGCGAAGGATACACGACGTACATCCGGAAGATGAGAAAGCGATAGGCTCTTTCAATCTAGGTGAGATTTTCAAGCGGATTTTTGGTTTCGCAAATGGACTTACCTTTCTATCACTTATTGTCGGTATAGCCACTATTCTCGCCGGAGTTATTGGAATAGGTAATATTTTATTGATTTCGGTAAAGGAGCGCACAAAGGAATTGGGGGTTCGAAGGGCCATGGGAGCAACACCGTCCGAAGTCAGGAACCAAATCGTTCTGGAAGCATTGGTATTGACCCTTCTCGCTGGAATTGTAGGAATTATTGCAGGTGCAGGAACATTGGCCCTAATAGGCGTGTTCGCTGAACAGGCCGGAGGGGAGTTTCCATATACGAATCCTACCGTTCCCATTCCCTACGTTTTGGGGTCGATGTTGCTCATGGTGGTCCTCGGAATCTTGATTGGTCTGGTTCCGGCACAACGCGCCGTTAGCATACGACCTATTGATGCACTCAGAGAAGAATAAGAAGTAAGAGATAAAACCAAATAATTAAGTAAACCATGAATAAATACGTAAAATGGATTTTGATTAGCCTTCTCATAATCGGTGGTTTATGGGCTGCAACATTCTTTATAAAAAGTAACAGCAAGTCCGTTACCGAATATGAAACCTATCAACCTTTCATTGCTAGTATTGAGAAAAAAACTGTAGCGACCGGTAAAGTGATTCCAGAAGACGAAGTGGAAATAAAGCCCCAAATATCTGGGATTATCGATAAAATCTATTTAGAAGAGGGGTCGGATGTAAAAGCGGGGGACTTGATAGCCACCATCAAAGTCGTACCAAATGAACAGTCGCTCTACCAAGCTCGGGGCCGGGTGAATAACGCAAAAGTGGCATTGGGAAATGCAGAGTTGGACTTTAATCGAAACAAGACACTTTTCGATAAGGGAGTGGTTTCGGCTCAGGATTTTCAAAACATAAAGCTCGCCTATGATCAAGCAAAATTGGAACTTGAGAATGCAAGGAACGATTATCAGATTATTTTGCGCGGTTCGGCGGGTGGCTCTTCAAGTGCCAATACTTATATCAGGGCCACTGTAAACGGCACGGTACTCGAAATTCCGGTTGAAGAAGGTGATCAGGTGATTCAAAGTAACAATTTTAATGATGGAACTACGATTGCCTCCATCGCCGATTTGGGGAAAATGATATTCGAAGGAAAAGTGGACGAGGGGGAAGTCGGGAAACTTGTTGTAGGGATGCCTTTGAAAATTACCTTGGGGGCCATTGAAGGTCAAGAGATGGATGCCAATTTGAGATTTATCGCTCCAAAAGGAGTGGAAGAGTCAGGGGCTGTACAGTTCAAGATAGAAGGGGATGTCACTGTAAAGGAAGATTTCATGCTACGGGCTGGCTATAGTGCCACTGCATCCTTGACCTTGGAGAAGAAAGACAGTATTTTGGTCATTCCCGAAGCCTTGCTTCAATTTGATAAAGATACAAATGAGGCCTATGTGGAAGTGGCCACAGGAGAGCAAGAATTCGAACGTCGGGAAATAGAAATTGGTATTTCTGATGGTATTAATGTCGAAATCATTTCGGGTTTGGATGAAGGGGATGCGGTCAAAGAATGGAACAAGACCGAACCCATCAAACAAGATACGGACAAAAAAAGGATAGATGAAGGCAACAACTAATGCCATATTAAATCGATACAATCAAAAAACGAATGAAAAATAGACTTACAATAATCATAGCACTTTTGGTCATTGGTGCGTCGCAGGCACAAATGAAGAAATGGACGCTTCAGGAATGCGTGGAATATGCTATTGAAAACAATTTGAGCGTAGAACAGTTTGAACTTGATCTTGAAAACGCCAAAATAGACAAACTGGATGCATTTGGTGGCCTTTTACCAGACTTGAACGGAGATGCGCAGCTAACGGAGAACCGAGGGCTTTCCTTTAATCCAACTTCGCAGGAACCGGTGAATACGCAGCTAGAATTTAGGGGGAACGTTACCTCTACGGTCACCTTGTTCAATGGGCTACAGAATTATAACCAATTGGCACGGGCAAAAATGAATGAGATAGCCAATCAGTACCGTTTAGATGATTTAAAGGACGATATTCGTCTCAATGTGGCCAATGCCTATTTGGATGTACTGTCCAATAAGGAACAATTGAAAACCTTTAAGGCCCAATATGAAGTTACGGAACAAGATTTGAAACGAACCCGGGAACTGGTGGAATCCGGTGTCGTTCCCCGTGGGGATTTATTGGAAATTGAAGCTACGGCGGCCAACCAAGAACAGCAAATTGTAAATAGTGAGGGACAAGTATTGATATCCAGGGTAAGTTTGGCGCAGTTATTACAGATCACGGATTATGAAAACTTTGATGTGGTGGATGAATCCTATCAAATTCCACCCTCTGATATTTTGAAGAATTCAGCTAAAGTGATTTTTGACAAAGCGTTGACCTTTCGGAACGATATCAAATTGGCCAAGGCCAATATGGAACTCGCGGAAAAGGATTTGCAAATTGCGAAAGGTGCCTACTATCCCACACTTGGCGCCTTCCTCAATTACAATACCCGATATTCCGACCAAAACTTGAATCCAGCTGATTTAAGTATCATTCCCTTTATCGACCAGTTGTATACTTTTGATGGGCTGGCCTACGGATTTCGGATTGATGTCCCATTTTTTAATGGTTGGAGTACACGTAAAAACGTAAAGCGGTCGAAAATCGATTTAGAACGTCAAAAACTTCAAATTGAACAAGAAAAATTACAATTGGAGACCGACATTCAACAAGCTTATGTGAATGTGACCACCTTTTTCAAAGCCTATGAAGCGGCCGAAAAAACTTTGGAATTCAGAAGTTTGGCCTATGATTATGCCAAAGAACGGTTTGCTGTAGGTTTGATGAATGCCTTTGATTTTGGGCAGGCGCAAGCGCAGTTGGACAATGCCAAGGCAGATGTAATCCGTACCAAATACGATTATATTTTCAGACTCAAAATTTTGGAATTCTATTTTGGCATACCTATTTCCTTAAACTAATATCTTTGTGGGTCCATGGCCCTAATACTGAATTTAGAGACGGCAACCACCAACTGCTCAGTAAGCGTTTCAGAAAATGCGCGCACACTGCTTTTAAAAGAAAACAGGGCGGTTGAGTACTCCCATTCGGAACAATTGCACGTTTTCATAAAAGAGGTTTTGCAGCAGGCTGAACTGACTTTTTCAGATTTAGATGCTGTTGCCGTAAGTATGGGACCCGGTTCTTACACTGGGCTTCGCATTGGCGTTTCCGCGGCTAAAGGATTTTGCTTTTCTCTGGAAATTCCCTTACTATCGATACCCACCCTTCAAAGTATGGCAATGCAAGTGGAGGTTGGAGCAGGTGAAATTCTTATTCCTGTTTTGGATGCTCGGCGAATGGAGGTGTACTCTGCCGTTTATGATGACCAGTATCAGCAGATAAGGGAAACAAAAGCAGAAATTATTGGCCCTAATTCTTTTGAAGCATTTGCCGGAGTTAAAAAAGTTCATATCATCGGAAATGGCGCCTCAAAATGTAAGGAAGTGCTGAGGCATTCCAATTTTGTTTTTGAAGCTGACCTAATACCTTCTGCGAACGAAATGGGTGCCATTGCTTCTAAAAAATATCAAAAGAAGCAGTTTGAAGATTTGGCCTATTTTGAGCCTTTTTATCTGAAGGATTTTGTATTACATGGGAAAAAGACTAATCCGTAGCAGCTTCATGTACCACGCGTTGTGGGAATGGAATCTCGATTCCAGCTTCGTCAAAACGTAGTTTGGATTTTTCGATGACCGAAAATCGCGCGGGCCAGAAAACATCGTTGGGTGCCCAAAAACGAAGGGTCAGGTTGACGGAACTGTCCCCAAGGCTATCCACATATACTTCGGGGGCGGGGTCTTTCAAAATACGATTATCTTCCTCACAGATAGCCAACAAAATCTCTTTTGCCTTTTTGATATTGGAGCCATATCCGATGCCTATTTTGTAATTTTCCCGACGATCGGACTCTGCATTATAATTGATAATGTTCCCATTGGACAGTTGACCATTGGGAATTATGGCGACTTGGTTTCCAAAGGTATTGAGCTTGGTACTGAAAATGGTTATTTGCTTCACACTGCCATCAACACCTTGTGCGGAAATCCAATCCCCCACTTTAAAAGGCTTAAAAACCAAAATGAGTACACCGCCGGCAAAATTGGATAACGAACCTTGAAGGGCAAGACCTATGGCCAATCCTGCTGCCCCGATCATCGCTACCAAAGAAGAGGATTTTACACCCAACTGGGTCACTACAACGACAAACAAGAGTACTTTCAACGAAATGTTGATAAAGCTTTGGATAAAGCCTTCCAAAGTAGGTTCGTAGTCCTTTTTATCGAAAAACTTGGCAACGAGCCTGTTTATCAAGCGAACGAACCACCATCCGACAATAAAAATGATTATCGCCAGAATAAGATTGGGTATAAAGTCCCAAAACCATTCGATGGCATTTTCTAAATGTTTTTCAAGGTTTTTCAGTTCGTCCATAACCTGTACGTTTTAAATGGCAAAACTACATTACCGTTGCTTAAATTCTGAAATGGTTGAAGATTTTATTCATTTTTCAACTGTTGTAAAACCGCTTCGGCACTTTTTACCGGAAGTTTACAGGCCCCTTCTATACAAACATAGACCAAGGTTTCATTCTCGTTATATCGATTTTTGAGCAACTCTAAATTTCCTTCTTTTGCAGAACCTACCAAAATGCTGTTGGGCAGATAATTGGATGCAATGTCTTTGCCTATTTCCTTGTGGTTATCGCCAACTACCGCTATTTCATGGAAATTTATGGTTTTGTAAAGTACCAGATGTAACCAATTGGCATAGCCGGATGCACTTCGGTCAAATTCTTCCTGCACATTGGCCAACATCTGTCCGGCTAGAATTCCATGGCCCTCATTGGGATATAGTTTCTGAAATTTTAAAAGATTTTTGGCCATGATGGAATTGGACGCTGAGATTACATTATCGTTCGTTTCTATACTTCTTCGTATCAAGGACTGGTCTTGGTCCGATGTGAAAAAGAACATTTTTGATTTTTCATCAAGAAAATGCACTTTCGTATAATTCAATAAGTTTTTGGCATGCTCTAACCATTTATCGTCAAAAGTGACCTGATATAGTGCAAGAAACCCTTCAATAATCGTCGCGTAATCCTCTAAAAAAGCATTAATGCTATTTTTGCCGTTTTTATGATTTCGGAACAAGGAATTGTCCTCCCGAAGCATATTTTTTTCAATAAACTGGGCATTCTTCAGGGCCAAATCAAGATAACGGTCATCTCCCAAATAACGGTAGGCGTCAACAAGCCCGGTCAACATCAGTCCGTTCCAAGAGGTCAGGATTTTGTCATCCAGTCGAGGTTTTTCCCGTTTAGAACGCTCTTTTTTTAACACATTCAGGGAAACTTGCAGTCTATTTTTAAGCTCAGTGCGGCTTATCCCATATTTTTTTGCAACTTCTGCTTCGGATGTATCACGAATTAAAACGTACTTTCCATCTTCCCATAGTCCATAGGAATTTATTGAATAGAACTCTGAAAACATGGAAAACTCTTCTCCTAGGAGCCGCTTTAAATCGGCTTCTGTCCAAACGTAATAGGCACCTTCTTCCAGGTTTCCATTTTCGTCCAGACTGTCCGCATCAAGGGAGGAGTAGAAACCGCCATTTTCATCTTTTAGTTCCTCAACCACAAAATTGATGGTTTCTTCCACCACCTTTTTGTACAAATCGTTTTGGGTAGATGCATAAGCCTTTGCATAAAGACTCACCAATTGCCCATTGTCGTAGAGCATTTTTTCAAAATGGGGAACATGCCATTTTGTATCCACTGCATATCTTGAAAATCCACCCCCTACATGATCAAAGATACCGCCGTAGGCCATTCGGGTGAGTGTAGTGTTCACATATTCCATTAATTCTGGACGGATTGTTGTGGCATAGTGCAACAAAAAATCCCAAGTATTGGGCATCATGAATTTAGGGGCTCTTTTATAACCGCCTAGATAGGTGTCAAAAGATTCAGACCATTTTGTTACCGATGTATCCAACTGTTTCAAGGTATATTCTGCGCTGTCATTTTTATTTTCCACCAAATTTATCGCGCTTATTCCTTGAGATAGCTTGTCGGCATACTCTTCAACACGGGGGCGCTCATTCTTGTATAGGTCCGATAGCTGTTGTAATGATTTTATCCAATTCTGTTTTGGAACATAAGTGGCTCCCCAAAACGGTTTTCCATTGGGTAAAGCAACAATATTTAAAGGCCATCCACCGTTCCCAGACATCAACTGAATGGCGTCCATGTAAATTTGGTCCACATCGGGTCTTTCTTCTCTATCTATTTTTATGTTGATGAAATCTGTGTTCATTATTTGGGCCACTTGCTCGTCTTCAAAGCATTCGTGTTCCATAACATGGCACCAATGACAGGCAGCATATCCAATACTGATAAGGATAGGTTTGTCCTCTTTTTGGGCCCGTGCCAAAACCTCTGGTTTCCAAGCTTCCCAGTTTACGGGATTATGGGCGTGCTGTAACAAATAGGGACTGGTTTCGTGTATAAGTGCATTTGTATGTTTGTAGTTCACTTCTTTTTTTTTGGGGGCACAACCAAACAGGTGTAGAAACAATAAAAGAATGGTCAAGGGCCTGTAGTTCATCTGCGGGTGATAACGATACATAAAAAAGCGCCTGCACGGCGCTTTTTCTTCAGGTGTTTTTTTTGCTTATTTTACTTCGAAGGTAATTTTTACATTAACCCGATATTCATCAATTTTTCCATCCTTAACAGAAGCGCTTTGCTCATTGATATAAACGGAGCGTATGTTTTTCACGGACTTTGAGGCCTGGTCCAGCGCATTTTTTGCTGCTTGCTCCCAACTTTCCTCGGAATTTGCCAATACTTCAATTACTTTTAAGACTGCCATGGTTCTTGTTTTTAAAATTTATATAAGTTAGGAAAAAAAGTGTACTCGCTTGTAAATACGAAAAAGCAAATTATCCGTTGATTGCCACAACTTCATTGATTTTGTCACCCATCATGTTTTTCAGCATGGTCTCTATTCCATTCTTAAGTGTGAAGGTAGAGGAGGGACATCCGCTGCAGGCCCCTTGAAGTATTACATTGACCGTTTTACTGTCTTCCTCGTAGGATTGAAAAAGAATATTCCCCCCATCACTGGCCACCGCAGGTTTTACGTATTCTTCGAGAATATCGATAATCTGTAAGGAAGTATCATCATAATCTTTTGCTTCTTCTTGCGTAGGTGGTCCTGATTTTATGTGTGGTTCAGCCGTTTCATTGACAACCGCTTTGCCATCTGTCAAATAATTTCTTACAAATTCGCGGAGTTCCAAGGTAACCTCGTCCCAACTGGCCATGTCATATTTGGTAAGGGAAATGTAATTTTCGTCAAAGAAGACCTCCTTTACAAAAGGAAAATGAAAAAGCGCCTGTGCCATTGGGGAGTCCTTGGCCTCATCTATGTTCTTAAATTCAAAGATGCCCGGGACTATTTTTTTATTGGCGACAAATTTCATCACTGCAGGGTTGGGGGTAACCTCGGCATATACGGTTATCGCCTCTTTTTTTGGAGCGGAACTTTCATTTACAACAACTTGGTCAGCGTTAAGGTATTCCACCATTTGTTGGGCCACTTCATCCTTTACATCGTCCCATTCCACGATGTCAAATCGTTCCAAAGCGATAAAATTTCCCGATATGTATACTGTTTTGATAAAGGGCAGATAAAAAAGTTGTTGTGCCAAAGGAGAATTTTTGGCATCGTCTATATTTTTGAACTCGTAATTATCCTTGACCAAAAAGTGATTGGTCTCGAACTTTAGTATTTTCGGATTGTTGGTCGCTACTACCGTTATGTTGTATTCTTTCATAGCTTAGACTTTTCACAAAAATACCAAAGTAAACCATGAAGGGCAACTTGGTATAATAATGTACTGCTTATACCGTTATTAGAATGTTTGATTGTCTTTAAATATCAACCATAGCCCCAAACGTTTCATGAGACGCTATTTAATACTGTCGACCTTCGTTCTCTGTTGTATCCTTTCGTCAAGAGCCCAAGAAGGTATTCCTGTTTATTTCGATTATTTAGCGGACAACTATTATTTGGTCTATCCTTCTATGGCGGGAATAAGTGAAGGGGGAAAAATACGCTTGACGGCACGAAAGCAGTGGTTCAATGTAGATGAGGCTCCCAGTCTCCAGACTTTGAACGGAAATTTTAGGGTAGGAGAGCGCAGTGGGGTGGGCGCCATTCTCTTTAATGATTCCAACGGGTACCATACACAAACTGGATTTAAGTTTACTTATGCGCATCATATACAAGTTGCAGGAGATTTTAGGACCTTGAACCAGTTATCTTTTGGATTAAGTGCCGGTGCCATCTTAAGTAGTTTAGATGAATCCGAATTTCGTTCGGTGGTACCAGACCCTGTAATATCTGGAGTGAAGAACACGACCAGTTATTTCAATGTGGATTTTGGAACATCCTATAACTACATGGAATTCTATGCACATTTCGCCATATTGAATATTTTGGGTAGTGGTCGGGATTTGTACAGTGCCGCCGAATTTGACAATCTGAGAAGATATTTGTTTTCCACAGGTTATGTATTCGGGAGAAAAACAAGGATTGAACCATCCGTTTTACTACAATTGACAGAATTTACCGAAGAAGCGACCGTGGACATCAACGCAAAAGTATATCGTGATGTGGGCGACGCGGCAACGATTTGGGGCGGCCTTTCCTATAGGAGGAGTTTTGATGGCGCGCAATTTCAGCAAGATGGAGGTTTTGGCGAGCAGCGTTTGCAACTTTTCACACCGATAGTGGGCATCAACTACAAGAATTTCTTATTCTCCTACAATTATTCGTACCAATCCGGGGATATCCGATTTGATAACGGTGGATTTCACCAGATTACCCTAGGCTATGATTTTGGACAAACAGACCAAGAAAAGCGGTATGACTGTTATTGTCCAGCAGCGAATAACTAAAAATGGCCCGCTGCTAACAACGGACCATCCAAAACAACTAAGACATTCAATCATTTATCCCACCTGTAATTCTTCTTAGCTGCCTGATTTTTGATAGCGTTCAATAAGGCATTCTCCAATTCTCCAACCTGTTGCTTTTGACTCTTGGCAATGTAGGCCTCTCGTTTTGCATTGAGCGCCTTAATCTGTTTTTGGATACTTAAACGTTCCTGCTTTTTACTTTCGATGTATGCCCTCATCTCCTTTTCAGTTTTTCCCTGTAACGCTTTAGGGAGGTCTTCCTCTTTTATTTTTTCCAATTCAACTTTGTCTTCTTCAACCGCATCCACCAAGTCCCATTTGGAATTTTTGTACAGTCGAGAACTCTTGCTTATCGAACGCTTCACGGCCACTCCCTTGTTCATGGAATACGCTTCCGAATCCTGTGTGGCCTGCGCGGCAGCTTTTGTTGCGCCCAGGGAACCGTACGAAATGTAGGTGTTGTTCAACTTTGTGTTCAGCTTGATGATTACATCATCGTAAGGCGTTTCAATGTGCACTATTTGTTGGTTATGGTCTATGGCCATGTATTCCCCGCCAGTGAGTATCGCCCCATTTTTCCATTTGGTGGAAATACCTTGTTGATAGTTTCCGCAGAAAATGGTATTCACGATAACGTCTTTTTCCTTTGCGTTCAAGGCTGCGTCTTTGTAACTCAACTTTCCTTGGGTGAAAGGTTCATTGCCCGCAATGAAAATCATTTTTAGGTCATCGGCATTTTTCCCCCAATCCAATTGTTTCAGTGAGGTATGGATGACCGTTCCGCAGTATTCCTCTCCTCCATTGGTGGTCAATGAAAACAGTTTTTCTGAAATTTCATCTAAATCGTTGCTAAAGCCCAGGACCTGTCGAATGTAGCCCTCTTTGGAAGAAAGATTGTCGTTACCATATTCGTAAAGGGCAATCTGAAGTTCAGGTCGGACCTGATTCCCACACCGCGCATAGGTAAATTCGTTGACAATATCCCAAAGTTGTGATTTCGCTTGATTGATAAGTCCGTCCATACTGTTACTTGTGTCCAGTAATAGGGCCAGTTTAACGTATTGTTTCGTCGGTTTTTCGGTTACATATTTGGTGGTGAGTGCAATTCTATTGTCATTGCCAGGTTTGGAATTGCAACCATAAATAGCTCCTACGGTACACGCAAAAACCCCTAGTCCAATGATATAATTGATTCGTTTCATGATTAAATATTTTTGAATTTGGACTAAAACTAGAACGCTCTTTCTTGTCCTAAAACCATAAATGAGGGAAAGACCCGTCTTGGTGAGTGAATTGGTGACATGACTGCGTGATACATGAAATCCACTATGATTTCGGGCGTTTTGAACGAGGAGGACATTTTTTAAACCCGTCATTATGTTCTAAGTTTACAGCGTATCCTTGCTAATGAAACAGTCTTTGTACATACTAATTTTTGTGTTGACCCCGTACATTTCCAGCTGGGCTCAAGCGGAATCCGATCGCGTACGGATTACTATAGAAGGGTCCGTAAGGGGGAAGGAAAATTTGACGCCAATAGCCGGTGTCGAGGTATCTACGGACAAAGGGGAGTATACGCTGACCAACGCTTTGGGAGCGTTTAAGATAAAAGCGGCCATTGGTGATGTGCTTATTTTTGAAAGCCCGGATTTTGAAATCGTTCAGCACCGCATTACGTCGGATGAAGAGGTAGATGTTTTAGTGGAGGGATATGTACAGGCTCCAAAAGAATATACTTCAAAAAGGAAAGTTGGGCGCAGTGCTTTGAACCATCGCCGTTATCTGGACTCGGCCAACTACTACAAGCAGAAAGATTTGGAAAAGAGCATCGATTTTATTGCAAAATCGATTGCCAATCTCGGTAAAAGAGGGAATAAGACCGAACTTTCGGAATCTCTTTCCGCTCTGGGCGAAATATACGCTTTTCACCGGCAATATGACTTGGCCATTACAAATTTTAAAGACGCTTTGGCAGCTCGAAAGAGTACCAAGACCCATTTATTGTTGGCCCAAGCGTACGTGAACAATACGGAGTTTGACAAAGCGGCATCCGAGTTGACCCCTTTCATAAATGTCAGGAATTTAACCCCGTCCCAAAGGGTAACGCTCTATGAGACCTTGGGCGATGCAAATAGAGGCTTGTCCAATTTTGCCAAGGCCGAGGACTTTTATCGGGAAGGATTGAAAATTGCCGAAAAGAACCAGATTTCGCCAAAAATCATTGATTTAAACTCAAAAATAGGGGATAGTTATGCCAGTCAAGATAAGCTGGTGGAAGCCGAAGGCTTTTATGCCAATTCGTTAAATCTATCTAGGGCCGCTGCCCCACAAAGGGTGGTCAAGGAGAATGAAAAAATTGCTGATTTTTATAATGAAAAGAATAGGTTTGATGAGGAAATTCAGTTGCGCAAACAAAGTTTGGACGAGTTGAAACAGCTTCCCAAAGAAGGAGTAAATCAAGGGAATATCTCTAAAACTAACTCGGACACGATTACCTCACAACGTATCAATTATAAAATTGCCAACGCTTACATCTCCCAGAACAAATTGGATGAGGCGATACCTTATCTACAGCGGAGCATTGTTGAGGCAGATACGGACAATGACCTTGTGGTAAAAAAAGATGCTACTAGAAAACTATCAGAAGTCTATAAGTACAAAGGAGAATTTGGAAGGGCTTTGGAATCTTACCAGAATTATGTTGCCGTTGTGGATAGTCTTTATGTTCGAAAAGAGCAAGAGATTTCGAGGGCGGCCCGTTTCAACAGGGAGATTGCCACCAAACAGAATCGCATATCAAGTTTAGAACAAGAACGGCAATTGTCCCAGAGCAAATACGATTTGGCACTTACTGAACAAGAATTGTTCGAAGTGACCAGCAAGAGACAAAAATGGATCATATATACCCTGCTAATGGGAATATTTCTTTTGGCTTCCACGGCATTTTTCTTCTACCGAAGCAACAAGCAACAACAATTGGCCAACAACCTGCTGGCTTTGAAATCGTTGCGGACCCAAATGAATCCCCATTTCATTTTTAATGCCCTCAATTCAGTGAACAACTTCATTGCCAAAAGCGATGAACGAAGTGCCAACCGGTTCCTAAGTGATTTTTCTGTATTGATGCGCAGTGTATTGGAGAACTCAGAGGAGGACTTTATCCCGCTTTCCAAGGAATTGGAACTGCTGGAGCTTTACGTAAAGTTAGAGCACTCCCGCTTTTCAGATAAGTTTGATTATCAAATTGATGTGGATTCGTCCATTGATATTGAAGCGTTTCAAATACCCCCCATGTTGCTCCAACCTTATGTGGAAAACGCCATTTGGCATGGGCTTCGGTATAAAAAAACTAAAGGTTTTTTGAAAATTCAGATGAATTCCTTGGGGGGCGATACCCTAACCATAGAAATAGTTGACAACGGCATAGGAAGAAAAAAATCAGCTCAGCTTAAAACCCAGAATCAGAAAAAACAAAAATCCAAGGGCATGGGCAATATTAAAAAACGCTTGGAAATACTGAACGGGATGTATAAAAACAAAATAGAGGTTAACGTGACAGACTATGACGAGAACGGTACAGGGACCAAAGTCTCACTAAAATTGAAGAAATAATGACCCAACTTCGAACTATTATTATAGAAGATGAAGCGACCAGTCGCGAGATTCTTAGGAACTATTTGGGCAAATACTGTGATACTGTACATGTTTTGGGAGAGGCTTCCAATATTAAAGAAGGTCTGGCGCTTATCCAAAAGCAACAGCCTGATTTAGTTTTTTTAGATGTTGAGATGCCTTTTGGGAATGCTTTCGACCTTCTGGATAAAGTTCCCGACCGTACTTTTGAAACTGTCTTTGTTACTGCATACAACCAATATGCCATAGATGCTCTGAACAACCATGCCGCCTACTACTTGATGAAACCCATAAACATCGACGAATTGGTAAAAGCAGTGGAGCATGTAAAGGAAATAAAGCAAAAAGAAAATGCATTGGAAGGGCAGGTGCTAAAGGCCAAATCTACAAAAGCGGAAGGTAAGATTACCGTACCGCAACAAGATGGGTTTCAGGTGCTGGAAGTATCGGACATTTTCTTCTGCAAAGCCGATGACAACTATACCGAGATATTTTTGGAGCATAAGAAAATTTTGGTAAGCAAAACGCTTAAGTATTTTGAAGATGCACTATCCGATTATCCCTTTGCCCGTATCCATAAATCCTATCTGGTCAATGTGGGCGAAGTGGTCCGGTATAAAAAAGGTAAAGGAGGCAGCGTGGTACTTTCGAATGGGAAGGAGCTTTCCGTTTCAGCATCAAAAAAACCCACACTTTTGGCATATTTTCAATAAGAGGTTATGATTATAAAATCAGTAAGGGGGAAATCCCCACAAATGGGCAAGGAGTGTTTCATTGCCGAAAATGCCGTAATTGTAGGGGACGTCCTTGTAGGTGATTTTTGTAGTATTTGGTATAATGCCGTGTTGCGGGGAGATGTCCATTACATAAAAATGGGGAATAAGGTCAATGTACAAGATGGTGCGGTAATTCATTGTACATATCAAAAAGCACCGACCAATATCGGCAATAATGTTTCTATTGGTCACAATGCTATAGTGCACGGGTGTACCATCAAGGATAATGTGCTTGTAGGAATGGGTAGTATTGTGATGGATGACTGCCTGGTGGAAAGTAACTCCATTATTGCAGCAGGCGCGGTGCTTACCAAAGGAACCCATGTTAAGGGAGGAAGTGTATATGCCGGGGTGCCCGCTAAAAAAATCAAGGACATAAGTGCCGAACTGATGTCTGGGGAAATCGACAGAATTGCCAACAATTATGTAAAATATGCCAGCTGGTTCAAAACCTAAGGCATTTTAAAATATGCCTACTTTTGCAAACAACTAAATAAAAACCAATGAACGCATATATTTTTCCAGGACAAGGTGCCCAATTCGTGGGAATGGGTTTGGATTTGTATGAAAAGCATCCCATTGCACAAGAATTTTTTGAACAAGCCAATGATATCTTGGAATTTTCCATAACCGATATCATGTTTGAAGGGACCATGGAGGAGCTAAAACAAACTAAAGTGACCCAACCTGCAATTTTTCTCCATTCCGTAGTATTGAGTAAAGTCTTGGGAGATACTTTTAAACCGGATATGGTAGCTGGGCATAGTTTGGGTGAATTTTCAGCTTTGGTAGCAAACAATACCCTGAATTTTGAAGATGGCCTGAAACTGGTATCACAACGTGCAAGAGCAATGCAAAAAGCCTGTGAACTTCAACCTAGCACTATGGCCGCTGTTCTAGGTCTGGAGGATGAAGTTGTGGAAAAAATTTGTGATGAAATAGCAGGCACCGTGGTTCCTGCGAACTATAACTGTCCGGGACAATTGGTGATTTCCGGCGAGGTGGAAGCTGTGAATACGGCATGCGAAAAACTAAAAGAAGCCGGTGCTCGCAGGGCATTGTTGCTTCCTGTCGGCGGTGCTTTTCATTCACCTTTAATGGAGCCGGCTCGTGAGGAGTTGGCCGCTGCGATAGAAATGACCTTATTTAACACACCTGTCTGCCCAATTTATCAAAATGTTACAACCACTGCTACGCGGAGTCCTGAGGAAATCAAGGCAAATTTGATAGCTCAATTGACAGCGCCTGTCAAATGGACCCAAAGTGTCCAACAGATGATAAAAGACGGAGCATCTACTTTCACAGAAGTTGGTCCCGGAAAGGTGTTACAAGGGCTTGTCCGAAAAATTGATTCTAGTGTGGAGACCGCTTCGGCAATCCTTTAAAAATGCACCTTGACGGACATTGGAAGTAGTTTACCTAAGAAACTTAGATTTAAACTACAAAGTTGAGCGAATCCTCCTTTTTTTCGTAATATTGGCCTTCACCAAAATTGACCAACGCACGCAAAGAATTTTATACGTAAAACCGGGATTCGGTCATGTTATTTTTCTTGAAAAAAACCTCAAATTCTGAAAACTTCCATCTGAGTAAAAAACTTATTCTTGGCGTATTCGGTTTTTTCCTTGGAACTATTTTTAGTTTTGGGCAAACTGTCAGCATTGCCGACGTCACCGGAGATGAAGATGATGGTGCCATCGAGGTCACTTTAAGTTTGGATACAGCTGTTTTAGGCGGATTTTCACTGGAGGTCTCTACAAATAACGGTTCAGCAACGCTTGTTGATGGCGATTATGCCCAAGTCAATGGACTTCTGGTTAATTTTAGTGGATTCTTTGGAGAGACCCAAACTTTTGATGTAGTTCCCACAGCGGATACTCGGGTAGAACTGGATGAAACCCTGACCATTACCATGGCCAATCTCTCGGGTACTTTGGCCGCGGTGGATATTTCGGATACGGCAACGGTCACTATTGATAATGATGACACGGGTGTAATTACTATTTCGGCAACAGATGACAGCGCTTCAGAAAGTGGACTAGATACAGGAGAATATACCATTGACCTAGGGGCGGTTAACGGAACGGGTTCAGCAGTAACGATTTTGTATGCTATAGGAGGGTTTTCCACTGCAACTTCTGGTGACGATTTTGTCGCACTACCCCTGACTATTTCGGTTCCAAATGGTGCGCAGACCAATACAATTACTCTAACACCCGTCGATGATACAGACATTGAAGGTCAGGAAGTAGTTAGAGTTCGTATGGACAATTCGAGTAACCCTACCCTGTTCCCTATTTCTGGTTCAGCGACAGAAGATAGAGCGGATGTATTCATCGAGGACGATGACCCAGTTGCTACCATAATAGCAAACGACAATACCGCCACCGAGGCGGGCACGACCACGGGGCAGTACACGATAAGTCTGAACGGGCCCAATACGACTGCCGGTCCTATCACGGTGAACTACGGGGTCGGTGGCACGGCCACTTCGGGAGACGATTTTACGGCACTTGGTGGCAGCGTCAACATCCCCATATCACAATCGAGCGCAACGGTGACCCTGACGCCTATCGACGATACGGAGGTTGAGGCGAACGAGACGGTTGTCCTGACCCTTTCCAATGGCACGGGCTACACGGTGGGTTCGGCGCCCGACAATAGCGCAACGGTGACCATCACCAGTGATGATGTGGCACTCCCTGTCGCCACGATAACGGCGAACGATGCGCTGGCCACCGAGGCGGGCACGACCACGGGGCAGTACACGATAAGTCTGAACGGGCCCA
>NZ_CAKZYF010000138.1 GCF_937884665.1 uncultured Allomuricauda sp.
GCGAAAAAGGGCAAATACACTTTCAACCATTAATCGAAAAGCAGAGGCGTACTGCGTGAGGGTTCGACCCTATTTTGAGACTATCCGGGAAGAATCCGATAAATTGGAGAAGCTTGTTCCTGATGATTTGTGGCCCTTCGTAAAGTATTCGAAGCTATTGTTCACTAAATAAAGTGGGGAAACCAGTTTTTTCTAGGGGTTTCTTATATTTTTGCCGAAAGCTGAAATATGTCCTCAGAAAATAGCAAACGATACAATTTACGGGGTGTCTCAGCCTCTAAAGAAGATGTCCACAACGCCATTAAGAATATTGACAAAGGACTGGTTCCCAAGGCCTTTTGCAAAATAATCCCGGATTATTTAACAGGAGACGATGACTATTGTGCAGTGATGCACGCCGATGGAGCAGGAACAAAATCCTCGCTGGCCTATATGTATTGGAGGGAAACCGGTGACCTCGATGTTTGGAAAGGGATAGCACAAGACGCTTTGATCATGAATATAGATGATCTACTTTGTGTAGGGGCTACCGATACTATATTACTTTCTTCTACCATAGGTAGAAATAAAAATCTGATTCCGAGTGAGGTGATTTCGGCGATAATCAATGGGACAGAGGAGCTTATTTCTGATTTAGGGGAACACGGGATTACGATTCATTCCACAGGAGGGGAAACGGCAGATGTGGGAGATTTGGTGCGTACCATTATTGTAGACTCTACCGTAATTGCCAGAATGCGACGCGAAGACGTAATAGATAATGCCAATATAAGGGCAGGAGATGTCATCGTGGGACTGGCTTCCTATGGACAAGCAAGCTATGAATCCCGTTATAACGGAGGTATGGGAAGTAATGGCCTGACTTCAGCACGACATGATGTCTTTTCGAAATACCTGGCCCAAAAATACCCAGAGAGCTATGATGCATTGGTTCCAGAGGAATTGATATATTCTGGAAATACGATGCTGACGGATTCAATTCCTGATTCTCCTTTGGATGCGGGCCAATTGGTTTTGTCGCCGACAAGAACGTATGCCCCGATCATAAAGAAAATATTGGACCGTTGTCCGAAAAGTGACATTCATGGAATGGTTCATTGTAGTGGCGGTGCACAAACGAAAATCCTTCATTTTATAGAGGAATTACATGTGATAAAGGACAACTTATTACCTATTCCCCCTTTGTTCCAATTGATTCAAGAACAATCCGGAACCCATTGGCGTGAAATGTTCCAGGTTTTCAACTGTGGCCATCGTATGGAACTCTACGTGGCCCCGTCCATCGCAGAAACTATTATTTCCATATCCAAAAGTTTTAAGGTAGACGCCCAGGTTATTGGAAGGGTGGAAGGGTCTCCTACCAAAAAAGTAACGATTGAAAGTATATATGGGAAGTTCGAATACTAGCATACGATTTGGACAAATCCCACGTTTTTATAAAAACCCTCATTTAAAAGCTATGAAAAGAAAAAAAAATTGGGCATGGGCCTTTTTGATGGTCTTGGTGGCCTGCAGTGATGATAATAATGGAGGAAACGAAACGCCACCTTCTGTACAACCTCCGGTAATTTCAGAATTTACAATATGGACCGGACCTACCCTCACGTTTCAAAAGTCCCCGGGAGCAGACCCTACCTTGGCCGAAAATCAAGATAGAATTACGGACAACGTTTGGATAACACGTGGCAATGCTTCGGGCGGACAAATTTATAATGCGGTTACAGAGCAGGCCGCAGATATGGACCTAAGTCCAGAAGGTACCCTATGGGCAAAAGGAACCACAGCAAACATTGAAAACCTAACGTTTGACCGCTTTAGGGCCACTTTGGGTAAACCCAAGGACAACATTGATGTGGATTTGGTAATGCTATTGGTAGAGGATAAAATTGCCTTGGACTTAAAGATTACCGGATGGACGCAACAGCAGTCTGGTGGGTTTATCTATGAACGTTCCACAATGGAATAAGGTTGGATTCATTAAAATCCAAAAAATAAGTACAACCAGCATACGTCTTTACATGAACAATCGCTTCACCAAACATCTAAAAGAAATACTGTTTTTTTTGCTATTTGGTTTGATTCAAATGGGATTCTCCCAAGATTGGAAAGCAAACTATAAAGATGCAATGGCCTTGGCCAAAACAGAGACGAAGCCGGTGATTTTGGTTTTCTCGGGTTCCGATTGGTGTGGTCCTTGCATCCGTTTCAAAAAAACGATTCTCGATACCGAAACCTTTTTGGACTACGCATCTGAAAATTATGTCCTGTACAATGCTGATTTTCCCAGGAAAAAGAAAAATTTACTGCCTGCGGAAAAAACGAATATGAACAAATCCCTAGCTGAGCGCTATAATCCCAAAGGATATTTTCCTTTGGTAGTGGTGTTGGATGCCAAGGAATCCATTCTGGGAAAAACGGGTTTCGACCGAAGAAAAACACCACAAGACTATATTGATTTATTGAATGGGTACTTAAAATGACACAAAGATTCATACTCCTATACAGTCTTTTTTTGACGCTGTTCTGGGGTATGGCGCAAACGGATGTCTCCGTAAAGCGAACACTGAAATTGATGGGGTCCCGGTTTGAGATTACCGTGGTGGCTCCCAACGAAGATATTGGATACATAAATATCGACGAAGCTATCTCTGAGATAAAGCGGGTAGAAAAACTGATTTCTTCCTGGGATGAAAATTCGCAAACCGCCCAGATAAATAAAAATGCGGGAATAAGGCCCGTGCAGGTAAGCGGAGAATTGTTTTCGTTGATAGAACGTTCCATAAGGATTTCAGAGATTACCGATGGAGCATTTGACATCACTTATGCTTCCCTTGACAAAGTTTGGCAATTCGACGGAAGTATGACGCGTTTTCCTTCCACCGCGGAAATCCAAAATTCCATAGCGAAAATAGGCTATCAGAAAATTGTGCTGAACCCAAACAAACAGACAGTATTTTTGCCCAAACCTGGAATGAAAATCGGTTTTGGGGCTATAGGAAAGGGATACGCTGCCGATAAAGCAAAAGAACTTCTGGTATCCAAACAAGTGAAAGCAGGTATTATAAATGCCTCGGGCGATCTTACTACTTGGGGCACCAAGGCAGACGGCGGAAACTGGATGGTGGGTATCTCCAATCCACTAAACCGGGAAAAGGTTTTCAGTTGGTTGCCCGTGGTAGAGTCCTCCGTAGCCACTTCCGGGAACTACGAAAAGTATATTGTTTTCAATGAAAAAAAATACGCCCATATCATTGACCCTAGAACAGGATACCCAACATCTGGGATGAGCAGTGTTTCCATTTTTGCAAAACGCGTGGAACTTTGCGATGCACTTGCCACCGCAGTATTTGTAATGGGCAGGGATACCGGACTTCACATGATAAATCAGTTGGATGGCGTTGAGGCGGTCATTGTGGATGACGAAAATAAGATTCACAAAAGCACCGGCATCGTGTTCGAGAAAAATCAATAACTTTAGAACAAATGCGAAACCTCATACTTTTATTTACCACCCTACTCTTAACGAGTTCCTGTGTTGCCGTTCGGGAATACGATATGATTTATCTCAACGATGCAGAAATGCAGTTGGGAGCCAAAGGCACAGAACGATTTGAGACCAATTTTCAGATTTATAGGGAAGCATCGGCAGGGGCGAATGGAGGTAAAACAGGGGGAGGCTGCGGTTGCAACTAAAACGAAATGAATCTTTCCCCACACTACGCCATCCTATGCTTCTTTCTATTGTCCCACCTCCTTTTTTTTGGTCAGCAAACAGGTGCCACTTACACAAAAAGAGTTTTGGAAAGCAGTGAGATTGATTTTCTCTTTAGTTATTACGAACAAGATGGAAACAATGCGGCGGTGACCGGGGGTGAGGGAACGGAAGAACTTACGGATGCCACCTCCACAATTGTGCTGAGGGTACCTATCAATGAAAATGATGTGCTCACGGTGGATGTTGGTCTATCTGCCTATACCTCCGCATCTTCCAGTAACGTGAATCCGCTTGATGGCTCAAATCCCAATGTTACCCCCTTTGATGCTTCTTCCGGTCAATCTAGACAGGATTTACTAGCCTATATAAATCCATCATATCAACACAGTTCACCGGACCGAAATACAATATGGAGCATTAATGCCTATTTTTCGGATGAGTACGATTATACCTCTATTGGTTTTGGAGGAAGTTACACGCGACTTTTTAATGAAAAAAATACGGAAGTGTCCATCTCTACCCGGGTGTTTTTGGACCGATGGGACGCTATCTATCCTATTGAGCTAAGACCTGGATTTTTCGACGATAGAATTGTGGGGAACGGGTCGTATGATCCATCCCTTAATCTTTTTGACAATGAAGATAGAAACTCCTATTCCCTCTCACTGAACTTCTCGCAGATATTGGGTAAACGCTTACAAGGCGCCTTGTTTGCCGATGTCGTTTCCCAAAATGGTCTGCTGAGTACACCCTTTCAAAGGGTTTATTTTGGGGATGTGGAAGACTTTTTCATCGATGATTTTCAACTTGGGGATGACGTGGAGCGCCTGCCGGACACGCGAATAAAACTTCCCATTGGGGGAAGGTTGAATTATTTTCTCAATGATATTGTTGTATTACGTTCCTATTATCGGTTTTATTGGGACGATTGGGGAATAGTCTCCCATACCGCCAGTTTAGAGGCTCCAGTAAAACTCTCGGATAAGTTCACCATCTATCCCAACTACAGATTTTACACCCAGACCGCCGCTGATTATTTCTTTGAAAAGGAAGCGGCGCTATCCACCTTTGAATTTTATACTTCGGACTATGATTTGTCCAATTATGAGGCCCACCAATATGGTATGGGAATACAGTACAAAGATATTTTTGCTAACGCCAAGGTACTGAGTTTCGGTTTAAAAAGTATCGATTTGCGTTTTAATCAGTACGATAGAAGCGATGGTCTCAATGCGTTTATCCTTACTTTGGGGACTACTTTTGTGGGCAATTAGTGGACCATTCGCTAAAAACCAATCCGTGCAAAAATTGTAACTTCACGGTCTCAACGAAGATTGATTTATGCTTGACAAACTGAACATTGTGAAACAACGTTTTGACGAAGTTTCTGATTTGATAATACAACCGGATATCATTGCAGACCAGAAGAAATATGTTACACTTAATAAAGAATACAAAGACCTCAAAACCTTGGTTGATAAACGCGAAGTATATGTGAATTTGACCAATAATATCGCAGAAGCTGAGGAAATAATTGCGGATGGGAGCGACCCTGAGATGGTGGAAATGGCAAAAATACAGATGGATGAGGCCAAAGAAGCACTCCCAAAATTGGAAGAGGAAATAAAACTTTTGTTGATACCTAAAGACCCTGAAGATGAAAAGGATGTGGTCATGGAGATACGGGCGGGCACCGGAGGGGACGAGGCAAGTATTTTTGCAGGAGATTTGTACCGTATGTACGCCAAGTATTGCGAATCCAAAGGTTGGAAGACGAATATCATTGACCTGAATGAAGGAACCAGCGGGGGATATAAGGAAATCCATTTTGAGGTAAATGGAGAGGACGTATATGGTACGCTAAAGTTTGAGGCGGGCGTTCATCGTGTGCAACGCGTACCGCAAACGGAGACCCAGGGTCGGGTTCATACCAGTGCTGCTACGGTCATGGTCATCCCCGAAGCGGAGGATTTTGATGTTCAAATTGACCCTAAGGACGTTCGAATCGATTATTTCTGTTCCTCAGGACCCGGAGGACAATCGGTCAACACAACGTATTCTGCGGTACGACTTACGCACGTTCCCACAGGTTTGGTAGCGCAATGCCAGGACCAGAAGTCGCAACATAAGAACAAGGAAAAAGCATTTAAGGTCCTTCGCTCACGTCTTTATGATTTGGAACTGGCCAAAAAGCAAGAGGCGGATGCCGCAAAACGGAACTCTCAGGTGAGCAGTGGTGACCGTTCCGCAAAAATCCGGACCTACAATTATCCCCAAGGTAGGGTTACAGATCACCGAATCGGTCTTACGCTCTACGACTTGCAGAACATAATCAATGGGGATGTCCAAAAAATAATAGATGAGCTAATGTTGGTGGAAAATACTGAAAAATTGAAAGAAGCCTCAGAGATTTTCTAAGCATGACCACGGAATTCCTAATCGATCAAATCAGACAAAAAAAGTCCTTTTTGTGTATTGGGCTAGATACAGATTTGGATAAAATCCCTCCACATCTTTTGGACCGTGAAGACCCTATCTTTTCATTCAATACCTCCATCATTGATGCGACCCATGACTTGTGTGTGGCCTATAAACCGAATATTGCATTTTATGAGGCGTACGGCATTGAGGGATGGCAAGCCTTGAAGAAGACCATGGACTATCTCAATGAAAAGTATCCCGAGATCTTCACTATCGCAGATGCGAAAAGGGGAGATATTGGAAATACAGCTTCTAGATATGCCGAGGCATTTTTCGGTACCTTAAATTTTGATGCTATCACGGTTGCGCCTTACATGGGTAGGGATTCCATCGAACCTTTTTTAAAGTTTGGGGATAAGCATACCATATTGCTTGCCCTAACGTCCAATCCCGGAGCTTTTGACTTCCAGACCAAGAATTTAGGGGATAGAGCATTGTATAAAGAGGTTTTGATAAAGTCATCCCAATACGAAAATTCGCAAAACTTGATGTACGTTGTTGGGGCAACCAAAGCTTCTTTTCTGGAGGAAGTACGTAGTTTGGTGCCCAACAGCTTCTTATTAGTGCCCGGCGTAGGCGCTCAAGGGGGAAGTATACAGGAAGTATGCCAATATGGGATGAATGAAAATGTGGGATTGCTGATTAATTCGTCACGCGGAATCTTGTACTCTTCTCAAGGTAGGGATTATGACAAAAGGGCACGCGAAGCGGCGTTGAGACTTCAAAAAGAAATGGAGCTACACCTCAAGCCTATTTCTTGAGTTATCTGATACTTTCCAATATTTTTTTCAGCTCTTCGGCTTTGCGACTGAAAAATTCGCCAAGATTTGTGTTTCGGTATGTGGCATCAGCCGCTTTTTTTAAAAAGTGCTGGTATCTGAATTCCAAAGTTGTAACCGACTGGTTGCTTCCGGTTACAGGTGTTACGGTTCCTACTCTACAATATTGCTTCTGCATTTTAAAAGATTTGTTCTATCAAAGATACGTTGAAAACGTACATTTGGATGAGGGGAAGGAGTTGTATACATCTAGAAATCAAGTACTTTATCTAAAATTTAACAAGAATCACTTTTCTTGGGCGCGTATTTGGGTTTCCTTAGAAAAAAATTAACGTACTTTTAGACAGAATAGCCGTGTTGCACTATACCAAATATGAGCATGTGTCTTCTAAAGACTGGGTTACTTTCGTTCATGGAGCGGGGGGCAGCTCCAGCATTTGGTACAAACAGGTCCGGGATTTTAAAAGGCACTTCAATGTCCTTCTGTTGGATTTAAGGGGGCATGGTAACTCCAAACCCAATTTAAAGGACGCATTCAATGATAAGTATACTTTTGATTCTATTACCGAAGATATCGTTGAAGTGATAGATCATGAAGGTATCGACAAGTCACATTTCATCGGCATTTCATTAGGGACTATCCTTATCAGAAATTTGGCGGAAAATCATCCTCATCGTATCAGCAGTATGGTTATGGGAGGTGCTATACTCAAGCTAAACCTTCGGTCGCAGGTGCTTATGCGATTGGGGATCATTTTTAAGTCTGTGGTTCCTTATTTATGGTTGTACAAGTTTTTTGCATTTATCATAATGCCCAATAAGAATCACAGAGAATCGCGACTACTTTTTGTTCGGGAGGCAAAAAAGCTTTACCAAAAAGAATTTATAAGGTGGTTCAAACTTGCTTCCGAAATTAATCCCTTATTGCGTTTTTTTAGGGCGGCGGATATTCGCATACCCACGTTTTATATAATGGGAGGGGAGGATTATTTATTCCTTCCAACCATTCAAAAAGTGGTTAAGTCCCAGAAAGAATCTGTTTTATATGTTGTTGAAAACTGCGGTCATGTGGTAAATGTGGAGCAGCCGTTGATTTTTAACCAAAAAGTCATTGATTATTTATATCATCACGGCCAGAATGGTACGTAGAATCGGTTTAATTGGCTTTTTATTGATTGTTACTGCGGGTTTGGCGCAGAATGATTCCTCTTGTACTTGTTGCACCGAAAACCATAAAGCCTTCGATTTCTGGGTCGGTATCTGGGTCGTGACCAATGCAGAAGGTAGCATTGCAGGAGAAAACATCATTACAAAACAAGAGAATGGTTGCATTCTTCGAGAAAACTGGACAAGTACCCAAAAGGGATATACTGGTACGAGCATTAATTTTTATAATTCCGCCGCTGGTCAATGGGAACAAGTATGGGTGGATAATTCCGGAGGACTTTTAAAGTTGTACGGGAATAGAAAAGAGAATAAAATGGTCATGGTTTCTGATGAATTCGAGAAAGAAGGCAAAATGCTTAAAAATAAGATTACCTGGTTTCATAATGAAAACGGTACCGTACGGCAGTTATGGGAAGTAATGGAAAAAGATAAACAGATAGCCGTTGTTTTTGACGGCCTGTACCAAAGAAAATAAAACAGCCCAGGGATGTTTTGCCGACTAATTCAAAAAACCCAATTCTTAAGACAACGCTTTTTGTGAAGAATACAAGGGCTGTTTTTCAAATTAAAGGTATATTTTTCTGTTTGTTATAGCACAAAACCTTATAAAGGGTTACTTCATCCGCTCAATTTTTACCCTTACTTAGGTATTTTGGTGGCCGTTTTTTGATATTGGGTGGGTGTTAGCTTGGTATCTCGTTTAAATGCTTTGTTGAAGGTCACTTTATTGTTATATCCTACTTCATAGGCTACATTTATGATATTCAATTTTTTAGGACTGTCATCGGTCAACAATTCCTTGGCCTCCTTAATACGATACATATTTACGAACTCGTGGAAACTGACTTGGAAGTGTTCATTGATAATTTGGGAGGCATTATGACGTGTCGTATCCAGCTTTTGCGCCACCATATCCAGGTTTATCGTATTCTCCCTGTAGATTTTTTCAACCGCAAAAAGATGGATAAGATGTTCTTTTAACTCCAGCGATAAACTTGGGGTGAGACCGGATTTTTCATATTTCGGAAACAATTTATTGGTTCTATACGAATAGACCCCACTAAAGACATTGGGTTGAATATTGGCCGAGTACCCAACATAAACCACCATTAAAGACATACTCGCGGTAGAAAGATCATATAACCAACCATTGGAGTTTCCATTTATGACCACCATCCCGTAAGCGGTGTAGGTAAGGACATAAAGAATATGAATAGTATACAAGTTCTTCTGCCATTTTAAACCTTTTTCATCCAGTAGTCGCTCTCTTTTGCCCCTAGAGTAGGCCTTACCAATAAAAAATCCGTAGACTATCAACGAAAGTATCTTCAACAATACCAGAATCACAAGGCGATCGGAGTCCTGTGGACCCATGCCGTTTTGCATTCGGGATAACATCGTTACAATTTTACTGTGTCCCGTCATGGTATACACCTCGGAAAAGAGGTACGCCGCAAGCAGTAATGTGGGGAAAAGGTGTACTATATCCCAAGGTTTAAACGTATACTTTGAGGATGTTGTTTTAATGTAGAAATACAACAACGGTCCGTACAGAAATATGCCCCAGGTAGACATTAGATAGGTATGGGGGTATTCAAAAAAGTAATTGGCCGAGTTGATGCTGATGTGAAGGATAAAAAAGGAATGGATAAAAATAAAGGAGGCGATCAGTAGCCGGGATAGTGGATGTATCTGTTGGTTTAAGCTTATCAAAAGCACGATATAAAAACCGATGATGGCCACAAAAAGATACATAATGGACCAGGTAGTAACCTTGGGAATGATATGCCTTGATATTCTTTGAAATTCACGGGTCTTTCGAATAGGATCAAACCCTTCGTTCAGTAAAAAATTAGGGTTGAATTCAAGTTGTAGGTATTTATTGATGTTCGCGGTGGATTTGGAAGCATTCTCCAAAGCAGCTTCGCTCAGGGCCAATCTCTTTAAAATCCTTGTCCTGGCGACATTTGGATTTTCTAAATTCTTTTTATAAAGTGGGATAGCCTTATTGTACCGCTGTATGTTGTAAAAATAGTCGGCCCATTTGATGGAATCCTTGAAAGAAGTAGTGGATGTTGCCCGTGTTTTTTCGACGGTTGAAGCGACATGGGCATAACCATATAGTGTGCCTAGCGAAAAGACCCAAATGACTATTGACCTCCCCATTCTTTAAATGAATTAGCTTTAAATCAAGTTACTTATTTAGCCTCCTTAAAATGTTAAAAATCTATTAAATACCGTAATTCCCGATAATAATTTACTTCAGATAAATTCTTGAAATGGAAAACTTTTAAAAAAAGGGTGGGAGCACGAAGGCTTGGCAAAAAAAAACCGGTGCGAACACCGGTTAAAACTAACTAACTCAAAAAAATGCTAACTCAGATAATTGTTACAAAATTCTTTTTTAACCTCTTTGACAAGGTTAACTTAACTTTAGGATTTTGTTATAATTGCCTTGTAACTATAATACATCAACGCAGGTATTTTCCTGATATTGTGCAAATAAGGAAAAATTAAGGTCTATCTTGTAAGGCAAATACCCGTTTTAATAAATCACTTGTCCTTGAGGAAACTTTCTCCCGTATTTCCCTTTCCTCAACTGCAATCATGGTATAAACACCCTCCAATGCCTCTTGGGTAACATATTCCGTTAAATCTGGGTTAACATCACCCGTTAAGGGCAGGTTGTTATACTTTGTGATCAAGGTATTCCAGATTTTATCCGCCCCAACTTTTTTAAATGACGTTTCAATTCTGGGCTTGAATTTTCCATACAGTTGTGTGCTGGTGGACTGCTGTAAATATTGAGTGGCCGCATTATCGGCCCCCAACAATATCTGTTTGGCATCGGCAAAGGAAATACCCTTTACCGCGTTCACAAAAATGGGGGTAGCTTCTCCAACGGCATCCTCCGCGGCCCGATTCAAAATCCGAAGCCCTTCATCCGCCAAATTTCCGAGTCCCACATCCCTTAAGGTCTTATCAACTTTTTTTAGTTCTTCAGGAAGAAGAATTTTAACCAATTCATTCTTAAAAAAGCCATCTTTTAGTGCTAATTTTTTCACTTGTCTGTCTATGCCCTGGTCCAGGGCCGCCTTTAGGCCATTTGCAATTTCGTCATTTCCAATTCCAGAAGTGCCTTGAGGCAATTGATTAACAACTTGCTGTAGCTCAGTGCATGAAGTAGCGATAAAAATGAGAAATAAACAAAGAAGTATACGGTTCATAGCGGTCAGTGTTTCAAATTTTATCTCAAATTACATTTTCTGCACAAGAAAATTCGCAATTAGAGTGAAAATCAAGAAAAAATAACGGTCTTGTTGTTGTAGACCATGGTTCGCCTCGAAAGGTGTAGCTTGATGGCCCGGGCCAAAACAATTTTCTCCAAATCCCTTCCTTTTGCAATAAAATCCTTGACAGAATGGGTATGGGAAACGATAGCCACGTCTTGCTCTATTATAGGGCCCCCATCTAAGACTTCGGTTACATAGTGACTGGTGGCCCCAATAATTTTGACGCCCCGTTCAAAAGCTGCATGATAGGGTTTGGCACCGGCGAAAGCGGGTAGAAATGAATGATGAATGTTGATGATGCCGTTGGGATACCTATCAATAATTTTAGAAGATACCAATTGCATGTATCGTGCCAGCACAATAAAATCAATTTGGTGCTTTTCCAAAAGAAGGAGCTGTTCATCCTCCACATTGGATTTGGTAGCTTTGGTAATGGGGTAGTGATAGTAAGGAATCTGGAACTGTTCCCCAATATAGCGAAGGTCGTTGTGGTTGCTCATTATAAATGGAATGTCAACATCCAACTCACCCGAACGATAGCGACTTAAGATATCATATAAACAGTGATTGTATTTTGATACAAAAAGTGCCATTTTTGGCTTTTCCCCATCTTGGTAAGCGCTCCACTGCATCCTATATACTTTTGCCACTTGAAGAGAAAATAGATTTCGAAATTCATTAAAATCGTGGGGCGCGGTAAATTCACATTCCAACCGCATAAAAAATATTCCAGCCTGTTTGTCCACATGTTGGTCCAAATAGATAATGTTTCCCCCACGGTCTGCAATAAAACCTGTTGTGGAATGGATTATACCCGATTGGTCTTGACAATGGATGAGAATGGTAAGTTTCATAGTTCGGTTTTTCCATTATAAAATTATGATATCGAAAAAAAGTAGTTTGTCTTGGATAATACTTTTATAAAATCCTAAGTAAAATCAATTTTTCATTGCATTTTTCGTAAATTGCCAATACAATTTTGACCTATAATTGATGATGGAGCAACCGAAGCCTTATCAACCCAAAAACAAAATACGAATTGTTACCGCGGCTTCACTTTTTGATGGGCATGACGCTGCCATCAACATTATGCGCAGAATAATACAGGCCACAGGTGTAGAGGTCATCCATTTGGGACATGACCGGAGTGTTGCCGAAGTTGTGGATTGCGCGATACAAGAAGATGCAAATGCAATTGCCATGACCTCGTATCAAGGGGGGCATAACGAGTATTTCAAGTATATGTATGATTTGCTCCAAGAAAGAAATGCTGGACAAATCAAGATTTTTGGCGGCGGCGGCGGCGTTATTTTGCCTCAGGAAATCGAGGCACTAATGGCCTATGGAATTGAACGTATTTACGCTCCAGATGACGGTCGTGAACTCGGACTTCAGGGTATGATAAATGATTTGGTGGAGCGAAGCGATACGGGAGTTATTGATTTAAACCTTACGAAAAAAGAGTGCCTGACGCAAGTATTGGAAGAAAAACAAACGAACACTATTGCCCGACTCATTTCGCTGGCCGAAAATAGACCGGATTTATTTGCTTACTATCATGAAAGTATTCAAAAATTAAAGGCGGATGTGCCCGTTTTGGGAATCACGGGTACGGGAGGTGCTGGAAAATCGAGTTTGGTAGATGAGCTGGTTCGGCGTTTTTTGGTTGATTTTCCCGAAAAACACGTCGGAATTATATCCGTTGATCCTTCCAAAAGAAGAACAGGGGGCGCCTTACTTGGTGACCGTATCCGAATGAATTCAATTCATAGTCAAAGGGTGTACATGCGCTCGCTGGCAACCCGGCAGTCCAATTTAGCGCTATCAAAACATGTTTCTGAGGCCGTGGAGGTCTTGAAAGCTGCGAAATACGATCTCATTATTTTGGAGACTTCTGGAATCGGCCAGTCCGACACAGAAATCTTAGAACACAGTAATGTTTCGTTATATGTGATGACTCCTGAGTTTGGAGCAGCAACGCAATTGGAAAAAATTGACATGCTGGATTTTGCAGATGTGGTTGCTATCAACAAATTTGATAAAAGAGGGGCACTGGATGCGCTCCGAGATGTAAAAAAGCAATACATCCGCAATCATGGATTATGGGAAGTGCCCATGGATGACCTGCCCATCTTTGGAACTATCGCTTCACAATTTAACGATCCAGGCATGAACAGGTTATACAAAACCTTGATGGAAACACTAGTGACCAAAACAAACGCTGACTTGGTATCTAGTCTTGGTATTTCCACTGCAATGCTGGAAAAAATCTTTGTCATTCCCCCCGCACGAACCCGGTATTTATCTGAAATCGCAGAAAGTAATCGCGCCTACGATGGTTCCGTTAATGCACAAGTAAAAACCGCTCAAAAACTCTATGGCATTTACACAACCATAAGTTCCATACTTGGACTGGATATGGATGAGGTCTCTCCTTTGTTTCTTACCAAATCAGGTTTGGATGATACAAAACTACTAGAACGGACAAAAGATGAAGAGACCCAAAACTTACTTAAAACACTACTCAAAGCGTTTGATAAGGTAAAGATGGATTTAGATTCCCATCATTGGGATTTATTGCTAAAATGGAAAGATACACAGGATACGTATTCCGTGGATGATTTCGTTTTTAACGTGAGGAACAAGGAAATAAAAATCAAAACGCACACGGAATCGCTTTCACATACCCAAATTCCCAAGGTGGCCCTTCCTAAATATAAAGCGTGGGGTGATCTGTTATATTGGATGTTACAAGAGAATGTACCGGGGCAATTTCCTTTTACCTCTGGATTGTATCCCTTTAAAAGAGAGGGAGAGGATCCCACCCGTATGTTTGCTGGTGAGGGTGGCCCCGAAAGGACCAATAAAAGATTCCATTACGTAAGTTTGGATATGCCTGCTAAAAGGCTTTCAACAGCCTTTGACTCAGTTACTTTATATGGAAGTGATCCGGACAAAAGACCTGATATTTATGGCAAAATAGGAAATGCGGGAGTTTCCATTTGCTGTTTGGATGACGCTAAAAAACTGTACTCAGGATTTGATCTCAGCAATCCGATGACCTCTGTAAGTATGACCATTAATGGCCCTGCTCCCATGTTACTCGCTTTTTTCCTTAATGCCGCCATAGACCAAAACTGTGAAAAATATATCCTTGAAAAGGGTTTGGAAAAAGAAGTTGAAGCGAAGATAGATTCCATTTATAAAAAAAAGAAAGCGATCCGCCCGAGATATTTGGGAGATCTACCGGAAGGAAACAACGGATTGGGACTATTGCTCTTGGGAGTGACCGGGGATATGGTTTTACCTATGGAAACTTATGAGGCTATCAAAAAAGAAACGTTGTACCAGGTCAGGGGCACGGTCCAGGCCGATATTTTAAAAGAAGATCAAGCGCAAAATACGTGTATTTTTTCTACGGAGTTTGCCTTGCGTTTGATGGGGGATGTACAAGAGTATTTCATAGAACAAAAGGTGCGTAACTTCTACTCGGTTTCCATTAGTGGTTATCATATTGCAGAAGCAGGGGCGAATCCCATTACCCAATTGGCCTTTACCTTGAGCAATGGTTTTACTTATGTGGAGTATTATCTTAGTCGGGGCATGGACATCAATAAATTTGGTCCCAATCTTTCGTTTTTCTTCTCAAATGGGGTTGACCCAGAATATGCCGTCATCGGACGTGTTGCCCGTAGGATTTGGGCAAAGGCACTTCGGGATAAATATCAGGCTGATTCCAGAGCGCAGATGCTCAAGTACCACATACAGACCTCAGGACGGAGTCTTCACGCACAAGAAATCGATTTTAATGACATTCGGACTACCCTTCAGGCGCTGTATGCCATTTATGATAACTGTAACTCATTGCATACCAACGCATACGACGAAGCCATTACCACTCCAACAGAAGAATCAGTACGAAGGGCCATGGCAATCCAATTGATAATCAATAAAGAACTGGGGCTGGCCAAGAATGAAAATCCCATGCAGGGTTCATTTATTATAGAAGAATTGACCGATTTAGTGGAAGAAGCCGTTTTGCTCGAGTTTGATAGAATCACGGAACGCGGTGGTGTGCTCGGCGCTATGGAAACCATGTACCAACGTTCCAAAATACAGGAAGAAAGCTTGCACTATGAGACATTGAAGCACACTGGGGAATACCCTATAATCGGTGTAAATACTTTTCTAAGTTCAAAGGGCTCACCAACGGTCTTGCCAGATGAGGTAATTCGCGCCACCGATGAGGAAAAAGAAAATCAGATCGAGACCTTGAAGAATTTGCATCGAGGCAATGCTGAAGATATCGAGCTGCTTTTGAAAGAACTAAAACGCACGGCAGCTCAAAACGAAAATATATTTGAAAAGTTAATGGAAGTTTCCAAGTATGCCTCATTGGGGCAAATCACAAAGGCCCTGTTCCAAGTTGGCGGTCAATACAGAAGAAATATGTAGCGAATTTTTCTAGAGAATCAATCCATTCCATTTTGGATGGTTTTGCGCCATTTTTTGAAAGCTATCCTAAAACTTCTGATTTCACGACGCAGAAGGTTTAGGTATTCTTTTTCCTTGACCCCATCTCTTTCAAGTCCGTTGCAGTATGCTAAGATGTTTTGGGTCATTACGTTAATAAAGGCCAAACTTTTCATTCGGGCTTTGTGCGAGCTGCTTGAAGTAGTGATTTTTATTTGCTTTGTTATCAATGAAGCATCAACTACCAAGGATTTGGATAAATCATCCCGAAAGCTTCCATAGCGCTTTTTTGAAAAAAAATCTCGATTTGTGGAAAAATAGGACGCGACCGCCTCGCTAAGGTCTTTAATGGCTAAAGACTTGCTGTATATAACATGCGAATCGAAAGGAGTAGGTTCCATTTTCTGATGAAGCAAAACTTGAATATAAAATTACTAACTCGAACGCGATATCAAATTTGTATTATAAAGTAATATTGTAAATTAGCTTTCGATTATAAACTTGTTCATGTATTTTTATTTGTTATGCAAATTGATGATTTAAATTGGGAAATTCTTAACTGCCTGCAGATGAACGCAAGAGAATCTTTGGCAAGTATAGGGCGCAAAGTTGGGCTAACTCCTCCAGCCGTTGCAGAACGCGTAAAGAAAATGGAGGATATGGGCGTGATTGATGGTTACTTAGTACAGTTGTCGCATACAAAGATGGGTTACCAACTCAAAGCGGTTATTATGCTCAAGGCGTTCTTGGGAAAACTAAAACCCTTTCTCGAAAAAGTAAAATCCTATGATGAGGTCATCAACTGCTATCGCATTACGGGCAATGAAAACATAATAATGGAAGTGGTCCTAAGAGATCAAGCGCATTTGGAGCGATTTATCGATGAACTGATTACCTATGGTGAGTGTCGGACCCATATCGTTTTGTCCAATGTGATAAGCCATGCTCCCATACAACCTTACTAGGTTTGCACCATTTAAAGCTGTATTTTTAGGTTGTTTGCTTCGGTCCTGCTTTTTGGCCGGATTTTTGTGATTGAACTGCTATGAAAAAGAATCTTCCGCTCCTCATCGCCTGCCTTATCCTGAAAATTGCATTTGGGCAGCTTAGTCTGAAGAAAGGAAAAATCATTGACTCATTAAAGATCAACGACTCCATCCCCGGCACATTTTCCCTATATCTCCCAAAACAGTTCGATACCCGGGAAAAGTGGCCCTTACTTTTGGTAATCGATTTGGACGGTAAAGAAAAACAGACCACCTCCCTATTTCTGCAAGGAGTGGAAAAGGAAGGATATGTCATGGCAGCGGTTCATATTGAGGACTCCACGAGCCTTACCAAAAACATGATAAAAACGGGTAAAGTCTTGGAACGGGTTTCGCAGATTATCCCGGTATATGAAAATAGGGTTTACGCTGCTGGAAGGGGTTCAGGAGCCCGCTATGCTTCTTTGACACCACTTTTTTTAAAGGTGATCAATGGGGTTATCTCAGTGGGCGCACCCATTTCCAATACGGATGCGCTTAGTTTAAAACGCCCATTCCATTTCATCGGGATAGTTGGTAAAAACGATTATGCCTTTACCGAGCTTATGTCAGCGAAGAAAGTTCTGGACCGGCTTCGGTTTCCCAATCAAATCTTGGTTCATAATGAAAATTCGGATTGGCCCGCAAATCCCCTGATTCAAAAAGCACTTCAATTTTTTACGCTAAAAGCGATGGGCGATAACGTCCTGGCGAAAGATTCTCTTTTTATCAACCAAGTGTATGACGGCGATGTTCAACGAATAAATACCTTAAGAAGTAATCAAAATTTTCTTCTGGCTGAGCAATATTTAGGGGAAATACTCTCTGTTTACAGGGCACATAAAAATCTAGATTCCCTGCGCGAAATTCAAAAGTGGATTCGCAAGAACAAAACGTTCAAAGCAATGCGCAGAACCGAGAATTCGACCTTTTTCAAGGAATCCCTTTTAAAGGATGACTACGCATTTTATATGGAGGAGGATGTCCGAACCCATAACTTCAACAATCTAGGTTGGTGGAATTATCAAATGACGGAATTGGATAAGTTTATCCAGGGTTCCAAGAGTTTTGAAAAACAGATGGGAAACCGCCTGAAACGATTTGTCAATGCCCTCGCAGAAGATTATATTGAATTGGTACAATCTGAAAAACTAGTGGATGAAGACGCCCTCGCCTTTCTCTACATGTTGAAAACGTTGACCGAGCCAAACAATTTTGACTTTTATTTAAAGCTAATCGCCTTGAGCGCAAAGAACGAGGATTTCGGGACAGCGCTTTTCTATCTGGAAGAAGCCCTAAAACGAGACTTTACAGATATGGAACAACTGTATAGTTTGGAAAACACGGCTTTGTTGCGTATTAATCCGAAATTCAACGCATTGATTGCAAAATATTTAAAAGATGCCAGATACAGAATTAAGGAATAAGCTTTGGGATTTCTTCCAAATTCCAATCAATTACAAGACCTGCCGCTAGGGACTCCGCCACCTCTCGGCCATACAAGTACTGACATAGATAGAGCGAAGCTTCAAAGCTCTTGGCTCCCCCAGCAGAAGTTATGTATTTTCCGTCATGCACAAAAAGAACGCTATCCTTCACCTTGAGTTGCGGGAACATCTCGCGATATTTCGAAATGTCGCTTGGGAAAGTGGTGGAGTGCACCTTGTTCAAAAGTCCGGCTTTTGCCAAAACAAAGGCGCCATCGCAATGGGAGGTAACAAACAATGCCTCCTTATCCACTTTTTTTACAAAATTTAGCATAACCGTATCTTTTAAATCAGAGTCCAAATGGTGTTCCGCGCTGGGGACCACCAGAATGTCTATTCTAGGAATGGAATCGCGCGTGTAATCATAATCAGGAAGTATGCGCAAACCTTCAAAAGAAACGATGGGTTCTAAGGTTTTAGCAACTGTAAAGGTGTTCATTGCCCTGATATGCTTTCGGTATTGCGTGTGCTGAAATATATCATAAGGTGCTGTAAATTCTGTATTGTACACACCATCCATGATCAAAAAAGCCACATTGTACCAGCCTGATTTCAAGGATGGGCGTTCTCTTTCAGAATTTTGGACCGGTGACGCCGTTTCTTCCTGTTTTGTAGCACAGGCAACGAAAAAAAGGGAAAAGAACAGTAGAAAAAAAAGTCTTGGCATGGTACTAAGTACTAAAGTTTTGTGTGTTCACGAAGATACTATTACGACGGAATTGTCCTAATTTTGACGTTAAATATCAATATGAAAGTTTATTGGTTGCTGATTTTGGTTTTTATCGTCTCTTGCGGACGCGGAAAAAAATACCATGATGAAAAGGAAGACGTGCGTTCTGGCTCCCCTGAAATTGCTGAAATCCTCGAATTTCAGAAAGAGATGAATACGACTTTTCAGGACCCCGAAACCTCTCCTTTACCGGATCGATTTCGAAAAGACTTTGAAACTTTATCCTTTTTTGAACCCAATTTATCCTATCGAATCGAAGCTAAATTTGAACGTACTCCGGAAGCTGTTCCCTTTTTGATGTCCACCAATACCAATGAAAAAAGTGAAGAAGTCCTTTATGGCATTGCCTATTTTGTATTGAATGGGGCGGAGCACCAACTCGAAATCTATCAAACTCCTGGTTTGCTTGACCAAAAGAAGTATGAAGACTATCTGTTTTTGCCTTTTTTGGATGATACCAATGGAGTTGAAACCTATGCAGGGGGACGCTATATCGACTTAACCATTCCCAAAGGAAATTCCATCGTAATCGATTTTAACAAGGCTTATAATCCGTATTGCGTCTACAACAAAAAATATTCCTGTCCCTTGGTGCCAAAGCAGAATTATTTGAGAACTCACGTGAGAGCGGGGGTAAAGGATTTTAAAAAAGAATAAAGAAACGCCATTACACGTAAAATAGACCTCATTGAAGCATTCTGATCACTTAGTACTGCGATAGATGCCAAAAGAATGCCTGGTAGTTCTTCGATATCCTCATGTGCCGTCAAAATATATGAACTATAAAGCCTAGATTATCGGTTTTCGTGGGTAAAGTGCACATTGGGCACTTTTGAACAGGATAACCTTCCTTTGTGGCATCCTTTTCGTTAGGTTGTGAAAAGTTTAAAGAACGGAGTGTTCCGCAGAACACTCCGTTTTTCCCAAAGATTTAATTTTGTGTGGTGATTTGCTCTGGATACGCTTCCATACCGTGTTCATGAAGGTCCAGACCTTCTAGTTCTTCCTTTTCGGAAACACGAAGACCTATGGTTTGCTTTAAAATGAACAATACGATAAAGGTACCCACTGCGGCCCAAAGAATATAGGCTAAGGAACCATAGGTCTGTACCCACAATAAATTGGCATCTCCTCCATAGAAAAGTCCGCCATCCAATGCAAAAAACCCTATGAGCACGGTTCCCAAGAACCCACATACCCCATGTACCGAAATGGCTCCCACAGGATCATCAATTCTTAATTTTTTATCGATGAATTCAATAGATAATACCACCGTAATTCCACAAATAAGTCCAATGGCCAAAGCCCCTCCTGGATTAACGGCTGCACAACCAGCCGTAATGCCCACAAGTCCTGCGAGTGCACCGTTCAAGGTCATTGAAATATCTGCTTTTCCGTAGCGAATCCAGCTGAAAAACAATGCTGCGATGGCACCTATGGCAGCTGACAAGTTCGTATTGATGATAACACTGGTCGCCCCTACGGTATTGATGCCGCCCCAAGCAAGTTGGGAACCTCCGTTAAAACCGAACCAACCCAGCCAAAGGATAAACACCCCCAATGCTCCAAACGTCATATTATGTCCAGGGATTACGCGGGCCTTGCCGTTTACGTATTTTCCAATTCGGGGCCCTACCAGAATTGCGGCGACTAAGGCGGCAGAACCACCAACAGCGTGCACTATGGAAGAACCGGCGAAATCTACAAATCCGGCTGTGTTTAACCAAGCATTGTCATCAAATGGCCAATACCAGCTTCCTGATATGGGATAAATTAAAGTGGTGAGGATAGCAGAAAATATGAGATATGTGGAGAACTTGGTTCTTCCAGCAATGGCTCCCGACACAATGGTTGCTGCGGTAGCGCAAAATACAGTTTGAAAAAACAAGTTGTACCAGTCAGAAGCGCTGAAAAAAAAGTAACCTTGGTCCGCCGGACTGGTTCTCCCTAACCATCCGCCGGCAATCAGACCGCTGCCGTACATCAAACCATAGCCGATAGCCCAAAACATCAACGAGCCTATAGCCAAGTCCATAATGTTTTTCATGATGATATTTCCTGAATTTTTGCTTCGTGTGAAGCCAATTTCCAAAAGTGTGAATCCGGCTTGCATAAAGAACACCAGAATTGCTGCTAGGGTTATCCAAAGGGCTCCCATATCCTTCTGTATTGCTTCGAGGGCCTTTTCTACTGCTTCTTGTTGTTCAACAATCATAATTTTATGGTGTTAGTCAGTTTTTATATTAATTGATACCAGCATTACCGCTTTCCTTGGTTCTTATCCGGTAGGCTTCGATGACATCCGAGACAAATATTTTCCCATCTCCTACATTTCCCGTGCCAGCAGAGTCTAAAAGCGTATTTATGGTACGTTCCAAAAAGCTGTCTGAAACCACGATTACCAAATAGCGTCTTTGAATATCCGTGGTGCTGTAGGAAATACCTCGGTAAACATGGCCCTGTTTTTCATTTCCCACTCCCGTTACGTCCCAGTAGCTGAAAAAGTTTACCTCAATTTCATGAAGTGCTTTTTTAACCTCATCAAATTTTGATTTTCTAATAATTGCCTCAATTTTTTTCATGTTTAAGTAGTTAATTGAACATCCAAATATATAGGAATTGATAGGAGACCATGATAAACCTGTAGTGACGAAGGCTATTTTTATCTTTTTTAAAAAAATACCCCTGATTTTTTAGGGGTATGTTATTTTGTGGGCGATTTATTACGATTTACTAAGGATTTGTTAAATCAAAGAATTGAGGAGGAACAGTTTTTATCGATTTTTTTTTGGGTTCAATAAGACTGGATGAAAAAGAAGTACCCAGGTTATTCTGTGATTCGTGTAATCCACAGACCCAAAGCGACAGCTAAAACACCTAAAAAAATACTTGAAAAAAGATAGATAAATAAGGGAAGAAAATCACCCTGTTTTAGAAAAGCGTGCTTTTCAAAAGCAAAGGCAGAAAAGGTAGTAAAACCACCACAAACACCCGTTGCAAAAAAGAGCACACCTTGCTGCGAAAAAAGCTCATTTTTTGAAGCTAGCCCCATAACAATACCAATTACAAGGCAGCCTATAACGTTGACGGCAAAGGTTCCCAAATAAAAGTGTTGATGGAAATTATTGAGCGGTTTTGCTATTAGATAGCGCAGTACACTGCCAATACCGCCTCCCAGAAAAACCAAAAGAGCGTGTTTCATTCTCTAAAAGTACAAACTTAAACCGCTTTTTTGTATTTGACTTTCGAGGTTTCTTTTGGAAGTAATTGGGTAACTGATTCTTCCTGAGCTTTTTGGGAAGACTTTCGAAAAATTTTGGTCGCTCCGTTAACGCTGAAAATCAGTAAAACAGCATTCAATGCCAGCAAGAGGAACAAAACTGTAAAAAAAGCTACCATTTATTAAGAGGTTGTTCTAGAACAAAAGTACGTGTTTTCCTAATGGTAGCGTTTCATTCGCTTAAATAAGTTGTAAAGTTGTAAATTTTTGTAAGTAAATCAATATATATGTTAATTTTTAAGGAAATATTTAATTAGAAAGAGAAAAATAACGAATAACAAAAACGAAAACATCACCCAAGTTACTCCACGGTAATTTTTTCTATGTAAATTTTTGTCCTTTCGGTAAGAGAATATCATAACTCCGATGAAGGCAACAACGAATAAACTGGCGAAAATTAATTGACCTGGACTAAACATATTCTCTATTTTTAGCAAAATTAAGTCAATTCGTAAAAAATGAAAAGTAAGATAAAAGCGGTAGAGCAATTCCATACCGCATTTGGATTAGGTGTACTCCAAAAACCTAAGGCCAACTTGGGGACCTCAAAAAATCAACTGCGTTTTTCACTCATGGATGAGGAGAATAGGGAATATCTGGAAGCAGCTAACCAAGGGGATTTAGTTGAAGTCGCCGATGCTTTGGGCGATATGCTCTATATTCTTTGCGGAACCATATTAGAACATGGGATGCAACATAAGATAGAAGAGGTTTTCGCAGAAATCCAAAAAAGCAATATGAGCAAACTAGGAGAAGATGGCAGGCCTATTTATCGGGAAGATGGAAAAGTACTCAAAGGGCCAAATTACTTTAAGCCCAACATACAATCTGTTCTTGAATCGTAGAAAATAGCCCCTAGGTTTATTTTCGGTTTAGACTTTGTACCTCCAACCATACGGATCGTCCGCTCTGTTGTATTGAATGTCGGTAATTCGATTTTTCAAAAGGGTTGCGTAACCGTTTGAAATCTCTGGGAGTTCATAATCTTTCTGTTGGTAACCGAAAGCAGCTATGGGAGAAACCACTGCGGCCGTACCTGCACCGAACATTTCTTTTAATGATCCGTTTTTGGCAGATTCCACTACTTCATCAACAGATATTTTTCGTATTTCGGTGGGGATTCCTTCACCTTTGGCGATATCCAAAATACTCTTTCGGGTAATACCATCCAAAATGCGGTCATTGGTGGGTGCGGTAACAAGCACATCATTTATACGAACGAATACATTCATTGCCCCAGCTTCTTCAATGTATTTATGTTCGTTATCATCCGTCCATATAACCTGTTGGTATCCTTTTTCAACCGCTAGTTGGGTAGGGTAGAACTGTCCTGCATAATTCCCACCGGCCTTGGCATAACCTACACCGCCGTTAGCGGCGCGCGAATAGGTTTCTTCAATTTTTACTTTCACCTTGCCGGAAAAATAGGCTCCGGACGGTGCCAAAGCAATAATAAACTTGTATTCATCTGCCGGTGATGCGTGAAAACCTGTACCAGAGGCAAACATAAAAGGTCTTATGTAAAGGGAACTTCCTGGATTTTTGGGTACCCAATCTTTTTCCAATTGTAATAGGGAGACCAAGCCTTCCATAAAATGGCTTTCCGGAAGCTCTGGAATGGCCAGTCTTTTTGCCGATCGGTTCAACCTTTTCCAATTTTCCAGTGGTCTGAACAACCATACTCCACCGCTATCATCCTTGTAAGCTTTCATTCCCTCAAAAATGGACTGTCCATAATGGAATATCTTGGAAGAAGGATCCAATGTGATGGGACCATAGGGGAGTATTTTTGGGGTATTCCATGTCCCGTTCTTAAAATCACAGACCAGCATATGGTCTGTGTAGGTATTTCCAAAAGACAGGTTGTCAAAGTCAACATCATGAATTTTGGAGGTGGTAGCCTTTTCTACAGAAATCGTGTTGACCATTGTATCCATCTCATCACATTTTAGACCTTAAAATTAGCCAATTATTGTTAGTTTTGAACTAAGCTTGATTTCTAATTAGTATCCTTCTTTAAGAAGAACTCAAAACATACGGATTATGAGATTTTTTAACATTTTTGCTTTGGCATTGGCAACGTTTTTTTGTGTGTCCCTTGGTGCACAAGCGACCCAGGACGGAAGTTTTTATGGCGAAGCGTTCGAGGTGCTGCCAAAAGTAGACCCTGATGCAGCCAAAGGCGCTTTAAGTGAAGTAGGTATTTTACAGACCCAATTGACCGGAAAGATAAATGGAGTATGCCAAGTTAAGGGCTGTTGGATGAAAGTAACCTTGGAAAATAAGCAAGAAGTATTTGTGAAGTTCAAGGATTATGGTTTTTTCGTCCCCACCGATTCTTCTGATAAAAATGTAGTGGTCAATGGCATTCTCTTTCAAGATGAAATTTCTGTTGAGGACCAAAAACATTACGCAGAGGATAGGGGAGATTCTCCCGAAGAAATTGCAAAGATTACCGCGCCGCTCCAACAATTGCGCTTTGAGGCCGATGGGGTCTTGATCACCGACTAAAATTGAGACGTAGAATAATTGGGACCGGGGACGGTTCCAAAACGATTCAAATTGAGGAGTGGGACGAGCAATATCATTCCAAACACGGAGCTGTTCAGGAGGCATATCACGTATTTATAGAAAAGGGCCTCTTACATTTAGGACGTAAACACGTCCATATCCTCGAAATAGGTTTCGGGACAGGGCTTAATGCAATAATCACGTTTTTAGAGGCCCAAAAACGTAATTTGACCGTTGCTTACACTGGCGTTGAACGCTTTCCGGTAAAAATGGAGGAAATCCACCAATTGGATTATAGCTCAAATCTTGGTGGCGGGGATTTAAAAAATGTTTTTGAAAAGATACATCGGACTCCTTGGGAAAAAGAAGTAGTTCTAGCTGCGCATTTTGTCCTTGAAAAGCAAAAAAAGGATTTTTGTGAGATTTCAGGGAGTGATTTGTTCAACCTTGTTTACTTTGATGCTTTTGGGCCAAGGGTACAACCTGAACTCTGGACTGAAAAAATGTTCGGAATCATGCATCGTATTTTACAAAAAGAGGGCATTTTGGTCACCTATTGTGCCAAAGGCAGTGTTAGAAGGGCCATGCAGAAGGTTGGTTTTCGTGTAGAACGTTTAGAGGGTCCTCCTGGGAAAAGAGAAATGTTACGTGCCATTAAAACGGGATAGTGGTCAAACAACTGTTAAAGTCTTGGACCGAGTGTGTCATAAATTTCCTTAAAGTTTAAACAATTGTGTTAAACCTAAATTAATCCCTCAAAAACAGCACGTTGATCCCTTACTTTTATTAAAATTTTGGTCATGAAGGTTTTAATAACTGGTGCGACAGGATTAGTGGGTAGAGCAATTACCAAAGCGCTTTTGGAGCAGGACGTGCCCGTGAACTACTTAACGACCAAAAAGGAGAAAATTGTTTCGTCTCCCAATCACAAAGGATTCTTTTGGAATCCAGCTTCCAATGATATAGATTTAAATTGTTTCGAAGGGGTCACCGTGATCATCAATCTCGCTGGCGCGTCCATCGCCAAGAAATGGACGTCTTCCTACAAACAAAAGGTACTTTCTAGCCGACTGGACAGTCTGGATACCTTGAAAAAAGGATTGGAAAAATCAAAGAATTCTAAAGTTAAACATTTCATATCAGCTTCGGCCATCGGTATCTATCCAAGCTCTCATACGGACCTTTATGAAGAAAAAGAGCCAGATGTTGATTCCAGCTTTTTGGGATACGTTGTTGAAAAATGGGAAGAAGGTATCTCAGAATTTGAAACGCTTCCTTTGAACGTGGCTACGGTGCGAATAGGTATCGTATTGTCTGATGAAGGGGGAGCCTTGCCCAAAATGGTCAAGCCGGTTAAAAACTACGTGGGTGCCATTATGGGTAATGGAGAACAATGGCAATCATGGATACATATTGATGATTTGGTTCAGATTTTTCTTTTTATAATCTCAAACAAACTTAAAGGAACGTACAACGCAGTGGCCCCTAACCCTGTAACAAATGCGAAAATGACCAAAGAGTTGGCCAAAGTTTTAAAACGACCCTTGGTCTTTCCCAACGTTCCGCAGTTTATGATGAATACGATGCTTGGGGAAATGGCCTATCTCTTATTTTCCAGTCAGCGTGTGTGTAGTAAACGTATCGAGAAAAAAGGATTTACTTTTCAATATGCAAATATTGGCGCTGCCTTGCACCATTTATTGGGTGCTAAAAAATCAAAACAGACTTCTACCGTGGTAGCGCTGGACAAGGAATATGTTTAGTTGATTCAATGCAATCTAAATTGGAATCCGCCTTTTGGCGGATTTTTTTTGTTTTCCAATGACATTTTGACATTTTCATACAAATGGCAGTACTTTTGCGCTCTGAAAAAACGATTAAATGAAACCGTTGACAATGGATAAAAAGAGTAAAGTTGAGGAAATGCCAGAAGACGTAAAGGATACACAATCTGTTGAGAATCCTGAACTGGATGACCAAAATATAAATGAGACCGTTGAGGAGCCCCATGAAGAAGAGATTTCTGAAGAAGAAAAGCTTCGCGGTGAGCTAGCAAAAGAAAAAGACAAGTTTTTGCGTCTTTTTGCAGAGTTTGAAAATTTCAAAAAGCGCACGTCAAAAGAGCGTATGGAACTCTTTAAAACTGCAGGTCAAGAAGTGATGGTCTCCCTTTTGCCCATTTTGGATGATTTTGACCGTGCCACCAAGGAGTTATCAAAATCCGAGGATAAAGAAATGTACAAAGGCGTTGAGCTTATTAACACCAAATTAAAGGAAACCCTAAAAAATAAGGGCCTTGAACAGGTTGAGGTCAAAGCGGGGGATGTTTTTGACGCGGAAGTACATGAAGCGATTACCCAGATACCCGCACCCGATAAAAAAATGAAAGGTAAAATCATTGATGTGATTGAAAAAGGGTTCAAGATGGGGGAACGTATCATTCGACATCCTAAAGTGGTGGTTGGCAATTAAACAAAACGTATGAAGGAGGACTATTACGAAATATTGGGAATATCCAAAAGTGCATCCGCGGCGGAGATAAAGAAAGCCTATCGGAAAAAAGCCATTGAATATCATCCTGACAAAAATCCCGGGGACGCCAAAGCGGAAGAAATGTTCAAAAAAGCGGCCGAAGCGTATGAAATACTGAGCGACCCTGATAAACGCTCCAAATATGACCAATTTGGGCATGCCGCCTTTGAAGGCGGAGCTGGTTTTGGTGGCGGTATGAACATGGAAGATATCTTCAGTCAGTTTGGTGATATTTTTGGGAGTGCTTTTGGTGGAGGTTTCAGTGGTTTCAGTGGTTTTGGTGGCGGACAGCGCCGTGTAAAAGGAAGTAATCTCCGCATCCGAGTAAAACTGACCTTGGAAGAGGTAGCCCATGGTGTGGAGAAAAAGGTGAAGGTACGACGGAAAGTACAGGCCGATGGAGTTACCTATAAATCTTGTCCAACATGTAATGGTAGTGGCCAGATGACCAAAATCACCAACACGATCTTGGGTCGAATGCAGACCTCTACCACCTGTAACACTTGTAGTGGGGCAGGTCAAATAATGGATAAACGTCCAAGTGGTGCCGATGCCCAAGGGCTTATTACGATTGAAGAGACCGTATCCATCAAAATACCGCCAGGGGTTGAAGAAGGAATGCAACTTAAGGTATCCGGAAAGGGTAACGGAGCTCCCGGTAATGGAATCGCCGGGGATTTACTGGTTGCCATAGAAACCGAAGAACACGCCACCTTAAAAAGAGAGGGGGACAATCTCCATTATGATCTGTACATCAGTTTTTCTGAAGCGGTACTGGGAAGTTCCAAGGAGATAGACGCTGTGGGAGGTAAGGTGCGCATTAAGCTGGAACCCGGAATACAATCAGGAAAAATATTACGCCTACGTGGCAAAGGGGTTTCCAATATTAATGGATACGGCAGTGGGGACCTCTTGGTACATGTCAATGTATGGACCCCGAAAGAATTGAACAGGGAACAACGGGAATTTTTTGAGCGCATGCAAAGTGATGAGAATTTCGTCCCAAAACCCCAAAAATCTGATAAATCTTTCTTTGAAAAGGTTAAAGATATGTTCTCATAGCGATTATTCGTTTTCTGTTTAAATAAAAAACGTATATTTGATTCGATGTTGGGAAACCAATATCTAATTTTCTTTTTCATAGCAATTTTTTTCCCATCCTTGATT
>NZ_CAKZYF010000139.1 GCF_937884665.1 uncultured Allomuricauda sp.
TTTAAAAAGAAGTAAATGAAAAATGCGATAACTATACTTTTGGCGCTCATCTTCATAATTAGATGCGATTCTAAGCCAGATACCTATCTGATAAATGCCAAAATACGGGGAGAAGTTGAAAATGGGACAAAAGTTTTTTTAAAGACCACAGACTCTTTGAAAAAACTCCAAGACTTGGATACTACTACGATTGAAAACGGTGTGTTCAGCTTTACCGGAACGCAGGAAAAACCGAAGTTGTATTATATTTTTCTCGAAGCGACCCGAGGCAATGTCCCTCTTTTTGTTGAAAACGGAACAATCGATGTCAATTTTCAAAAAGATAGTATGAACTATGCCCAGGTAAAAGGAACACAGCAGAATGCGCTTTTTATGAAGTTTTTGGAGGGTTCCCGAAGAATGGCGGAACGCGCCCGTTCCATGCAGCGCGATATGGGTGAAGCATCCAGGGCCCAGGATACGGCAACCGTAACGGCACTACGTGAAGAATTTCTTGAATTTCAAGAGGATGTTAAAACGTTCAATATCGATTTTGCCAAAGAAAATCCCGACGCCATCATCTCAGCGTTGATTTTGGGCAATCTCCTTTTCAGCAAAGCCGTTCCCAATGATGAAGCCCAACAGATTTATGATACGTTCACCCCTGAAATAAAAGCTTCCGGCCCCGGAAAGGAATTGAAAGAGCAACTTGACAAATTGAAAAATACTGATATCGGTAGTGTTGCCCCGGATTTCTCCGCTCCCACCCCAAATGGGGATTTATTGGCACTACGTGACGTTAAAGGTAAAGTTACCTTAGTGGATTTTTGGGCAGCATGGTGCAGACCCTGTCGCGCTGAAAATCCCAATATCGTTTCAGTGTACAAGAAGTATCACGATAAAGGTTTGAATGTGGTTGGCGTTTCTTTGGACTCCAGGGCCGAAGATTGGAAAAATGCCATCGCCAAAGATAGCTTGGCATGGAACCATATCTCCAACCTAAAACGGTTTCAAGATCCCATTGCACAGTTATATAACATCAACGCGATACCCGCTGCATTTCTTTTGGATGAAAATGGAGTGATTATCGCTAAAAATTTGAGAGGTCCTGCTCTAGAAGAAAAGGTCGCGGAACTTTTGAACTAAAAGAACGGACAACTATCAGAAAGTAAGTCCAGAAATGTTTCTTTGGACTTTTTTTATTGCCTTCCGTCTCAGATTTTACCTACTTTTTCCAAAATAAAAAGAATTGTGATTGGAATGGCCAATAAAACAACGATAAAGGTTTCGGTAATCAGTAAATCCGGCTTTAAAAGAAGCGTTACGGCATAACCCGCAATGGCACCTCCAAAATGGGCACTGTGACCAATATTACCAAGTCTACTTTTCATTCCATAAATGGAATACAAGAGATACCCAATACCTAAAACATAGGCGGGCAGTGGTATGGGAATGAACATAATCCCCAATCGCATTTCAGGATTCAACAATATGGCCGCGTACAGTACACCGGTCACCGCACCACTGGCACCTACGGCACTGTAATAAGGTTCATCTCTATGGAAAAAAAGCGCTAAAAGACTGCCTCCCAAAAGACTACAAAAATAAATAATAAGAAACTTAATGGCGCCAAACCAGTTAATTACGGTATTGGCAAAAAAGTACAGGGTGAACATGTTAAAAAATAAATGGGAAATATCAACATGGAGAAAACCGGAAGTGAGCGTTCTTTCCCGCTGCCCTGCCTTAACCCCGGCTATACTGAACTTATAACGTTCAAAAAAAGAGGTATCGCTAAAGCCCCTTAAAGAAACTAAAACATTGGCTGCGATAATGGCAATGGTCGCCATATGTAAATTGTACATCGTGCAAGCTTTGGATTCAAATATAGCTATATTTGCCCACAAGATTTACCCATGCAGTTTGTGGTTTTCAGTATAGCTTATCCCCTACTTTGGCTAGTTTCAAAGCTTCCATTTAAACTGCTTTATGTGCTGTCCAATGGCGTTTTTTTTCTGTTGTACTATCTTATCGGCTATCGAAAAAAAGTGGTCCGCGGTAATCTTGAGCTCGTGTTTCCCCAAAAAACGGATTGTGAACGATTGATAATCGAAAAGAATTTCTATCGTCACATGTGCGATATGTTCCTGGAAATGATTAAGACCATGACCATCTCCAAGGAACAACTGCAAAAAAGATTTGTCTTCTCAAATTTGGAGGTGCTTCACCAGCTTGAAAATCAGAACCAAAGTGTTATGCTGATGTTTCCCCATTATGCGAGCTGGGAATGGGTGATTGCCCTGGATGCCCATATCGCTTCAAAAGGTTATGCCATATATCAAAAAATAGGAAACGTCCATTTTGATAAGATGGTCCGGGCTATTCGACAAAAATTTGGAACTACGTTAATCACCACAGTGGACACAAGAGAAATTGTGATGTCGAACAAAAAGAATGGCATTCTCAGCATGTATGGTATTTTAAGTGATCAATCCCCAATGCCCAAAAAGGCCCAGCTTTGGACCCCTTTTATGGGAATCACGGTACCGGTGCACACCGGTGCCGAAGTGCTGTGCCAAAAACTGGATTTACCTGCCGTCTATTTAAAAGTATCCAAACGAGCCCGAGGGTATTACCAGGGGTCATTTGAATTACTCTCGGAACGCCCCATAGAATTACCCCCCTTTGAACTTACAAAACGGTTTTTACAAAAAGTAGAGGCCTCCATCAATGAAGAACCTGCTTATTATTTTTGGACCCACAAACGCTGGAAGCATAAAGATAAAGTACCCAAAGCCGTAATGAATGACAGCGAAACCCAACGAAGGTAGGCGAATTCTAAAAAAGCGTTATATTCTTTTGCTCTCTGTGATGGGCTATCTCTTATTTGCCAATTCTTGCATGACCATGAGAACTTCATCCAAAAAAACAGCGGCTTTTTTTAGGGACAATAAGGTAGACTACATTTCAAATACGGTCCAACTTGATGAAAAAAAGGTACATTACATACAAACTGGATAACTAGATGCCCCCACCCTTATATTTATTCACGGATCTCCCGGAAGTTGGGATGCTTACAAAGCCTATTTAGCGGATACCTCGCTGACCTCAAAGTTTAGGGTCATTGCGCCAGACCGTCCTGGTTTTGGTAAAAGTGATTTTCGAAGAAGTGCTTCTTTACAGGAGCAATCACAATGGCTCAACCAGCTCTTCCAACAAATAGACAATGGCAAACCAACCACATTGATAGGGCATTCGTATGGAGGACCTCTGGTGGTAAAAATGGCATTAGAGGCTCCAAATCGCTACAAGAACCTGGTAATTTTGGCCGGAGCACTGGACCCCGATGCGGAAAAACCGGAAAAATGGAGAGTGCCCCTTACCTGGATTCCCTTAAAATACTTGGTGCCGGGAGCCCTCAAACCATCCAATGATGAGTTATGGATGTTAAAAAAAGAATTGAGAGAATTACAACCAAAATTGAGTCAGCTTCGGACAAGAACACTTATTATCCACGGAGAGAAAGATAAACTTGTGCCTTACAAAAATGTAGCTTTTATGCAGAAGAACTTCAGTAAGGTGGATAGCTTAAAGACCATTTCTTTAGAAAATGAGAATCATTTTATCGTTTGGACCCAAGAAGAACTGGTCAAAAAATCTATTCTGGACTGGGTCTCGGAATGATAACATCAAAAAGTTGATTTTCCAATAAGGTTTACCTGGTCCAGCCAACACAAAGATTTCCTTCACTTGGTCCGCTAGATAGTTCTTATAACCCTGCTACTTCTTGAATTTCTTTAATAAAACGATTGGCAAGAGCGTCCGCTTTGTCTTGACTTTGGGCTTCTGTGTAAATTCGAATAATAGGTTCTGTATTTGATTTTCGGAGATGCACCCAATTTTCAGGAAAATCAATTTTTAACCCATCCACGGTAGATGTTTGTTCTTCCTGATATTTTTGATACATCGTTTCCAAAACGCCATCCACATCCAAATCTGGCGTCAGCTGAATTTTCTTTTTACTCATGAAATAACTCGGATAACTAGCGCGCAACTCGGCTACAGAACAAGCTTTTTCGGCCATAAGCATTAAGAACAAGGCAGTACCTACCAAAGCATCCCTTCCGTAATGACTTGCCGGATAAATAACACCGCCGTTGCCTTCCCCACCGATGACCGCACGGGTCGCTTTCATTTTGGCAACGACATTGACCTCTCCTACAGCAGCGGCAGCGTACACTCCTCCGTGCCTGTGGGTGATATCAGGTAAAGCCCTGGTGGAAGAAAGGTTGGAAACGGTATTTCCCGGTGTTTTGCTTAAAACGTAATCGGCACAAGCTACCAAGGTATATTCTTCTCCAAACATTTCACCAGTATTGCTAATAAAGGCCAAGCGGTCCACATCTGGGTCAACCACGATACCAAGATCTGCTTTCTCTTTGATGACCAAGTCGCAAATGTCCTGTAAGTGCTCTTTGAGAGGTTCAGGATTATGCGGAAAATGCCCTGTGGGTTCACAATATAGCTTTACGGTTTCAACCCCTAAAGCATCCAACAATTTAGGGATGGCAATACCCCCTGAGGAGTTTACACCATCAACCACCACCTTAAAACCTGCCTTTTCAATGGTCCCTTTATCGACCAAATCCAATTTCAGCACCTCTTCAACATGGATATCCATATACGAATTGTTTTGGGTCACACTACCCAAATCATCTACCGCAGCAAAATCAAAAGTGCCCTGCTGGGCAATTTCCAATATTTTTTTTCCCTGCTCTCCATCTAAAAACTCACCCTTCTCATTCAATAGTTTAAGGGCGTTCCATTGCTTTGGATTGTGACTCGCTGTCAGAATAATTCCACCATCCGCATGTTCAAGGGGAACCGCTATTTCCACAGTGGGAGTTGTGGACAACCCCAAATCCAAGACATCGATTCCCAAACCTATTATGGTGGATACCACCAAATTTTGAATCATTTCACCCGAAAGCCTGGCATCACGTCCTATCACAACCGTCAGTTTCTCTTTCTTGGAATAGGATTTTAGCCAAGTTCCATACGCTGCGGCAAACTTGACCGCATCTATTGGCGTGAGGTTGTCTCCTGTTGCACCTCCAATCGTACCACGAATTCCAGAGATAGATTTTATAAGCGTCATGGTTATTTTTTTGCAAATATATAGGGATAGACGAGATTCTATGTTTTGTCTTTGTAAATTCCCGCTTTAAATACGAACACAAATGAAATTTTACATTTTGCGTTGGTTTGTGGTGCTCTTGCCCATGGTGATGCTCAGCCAAGAAAAAGAAACAGGTCCCAATGCGGTGTACGAGAGTTTCAGCATAGCCTATAAAGCTTTTGATGCCAAAATTTTGGAAGCTATTTATACAACAGATGGCGTACTTCTCAATTTGTATGATTCTTCTCCCCCAAATTCTATAGTAGGTAACAAGAAAATAAGCGCATATTTCGGTGCCTTTTTTAAAAAATCCGCGGAAAGCGGCCAAAAACTGGAACTTGAGTTTAAAATTACCAACAGACAAAAAGTTGGAAATACCATATATGATAACGGATACTATAGACTCATTTCCAAAATATCCAATGAACCCAATCGCTACGGTTATGGAAAGTTGAGTACGGTACTTGTTTATCAAGAGAATCGTTGGAAATTCAAAATTGACTCCAACACAAATACGACCCAGGAAGAATTTGATAATGCCCAACTAGCGGATATCCCGCAACCGAACTAGCATGAACTTCCTTGCCCATATCTACCTTTCTTTTGATGATGCGGAAATAACACTTGGCAATTTTTTTGCTGACCATATTCGGGGCAATAAGTACAAACATTTTCCGGAACGGGTACAAAAGGGAATATTGCTTCATCGCGAGATTGATACATTTACGGATGCCCACCCCATTCCCAAACTGAGCAGCAAACGCCTGCACAAAAACTATAGCCATTATAGTCGAGTAATCGTAGATATTTATTACGATCATTTTTTGGCCAAAAATTGGAACTTGTATTCCACGGTACCTCTAAAAAGCTACACCAATCGCTTTTATGATTTACTGAAGGACAATTACGCTATTCTACCTTTGGGAACGCAGCGCATGTTACCGTACATGGTAGCGGACGATTGGCTCTACAGCTATGCGAAACTAGAAGGTATTTCGAGAGTGCTTCAAGGCATGGACAGAAGAACCCAAAATCGTTCCAAAATGAATAGGGCCATTTTGGATTTAGAAGAACACTACACTGCATTTGAATCCGAATTCACCGATTTTTTTAAAGAATTAGTTACCTTTTCGCAAGAAAAAATAAATCATTTATGAAAAAACGTATACTTCTTCTAGCGCTTGGCACCCTGTATTTACAATGTAAAAAACAGCCAGCCGTTCCAACGGGCCTGGTCACTGAAAAAGCTATGGTGGTCTCTGCACGGGAAGAAGCATCAAGGATAGGAACAGAGATAATGAAAAAGGGAGGTAACGCCTTTGATGCCATGGTAGCAACAGAAATGGCCTTGGCGGTGGCCTATCCCTTCGCGGGCAATTTAGGCGGAGGTGGATTTATGGTTTATCGAAAGCAGGATGGGAATATCGGTGGGTTGGACTATCGTGAAAAAGCGCCATTATCGGCACATAAGGATATGTATTTGGACTCGTTGGGAAACGTAATTCCCAAGATGAGCACAGTTGGTGCGACGGCAGTTGGAGTTCCTGGAACGGTGGCCGGTATTTTGGAAGTCCATGAAAAATTTGGGACGCTTCCTTTAAATGAAATTCTCCAACCTGTGATTGAACTGGCCACAGCGGGAGTAGTAGTTACGGAAAAGCAAGCAAAGCGACTGGAGAGTTACCGGGAACGTTTCGTTGAAGTCAATGGGGATTCTACAAAATTTGCCAAAGCTTTCCAGCCAGGTGATACCATAAAATATCCTGAATTGGCGAATACTTTGGGTACCATAATGAAAAATGGAAAGAAAGGTTTTTACGGTGGAGAAATTGCCGAAAAGCTGGCATCGTTTGTCCAAGAAAAAGGGGGCTTTATTACAGAAGAAGACCTTGGACTGTACGAAGCCCAATGGCGGCAACCCATTGTTTTTACGTACAAAGATTTAAAAGTTATTTCCATGAGTCCCCCAAGTAGCGGAGGGGTTACGATTAACCAGATTTTTAAAATGATGGAACCCTATCCAATTTCTAAACTGGGGCATAATTCTTTAAAGACCGTTCAACTTTTTACGGAAGCTTCCCGAAGGGCCTATGCGGATCGGAATTACTTTTTGGGAGACCCTGATTTTGTAAATATACCCTTGGATGTACTTTTGAGCGATTCCTACTTGGAACAGAGGATGAAAGACTTTTCTTTTGATAAGGCCACATTATCCTCTGAGGTTTCCCATGGTGAAGTAGAGGTTGTTGAAAGTAGTGAAACCACCCACTACTCCATTGTGGATTCCTTTGGAAATGCCATTTCGGCGACGACAACATTGAACGGTGGTTATGGCTCCAAACTGTACTGTGCGGAACTGGGTTTCTTTCTAAATAACGAAATGGACGATTTTAGTGCAAAACCCGGGGTCCCTAACATGTTTGGGTTAATAGGGGCCGAAGCCAATAGCATCGCTTCGCAAAAGCGAATGCTCAGTAGCATGACACCCACCATTGTTGAAAAGGATGGACAGTTATACCTTGTGGTAGGTACTCCTGGAGGTTCTACAATTATTACAGCAGTGGCACAAACCATTTTAAATGTATATGAATTTAACTTGAGCATGCAAGAAGCGGTAAATGCACCGAGGTTCCATCACCAATGGTTACCCGATATGGTCACATTTGAAGAAGAAGGATTTTCTCTAGAGCTAAAGTCCAAATTGGAAGAAAAAGGATACCATATTTTGGAGGGCAGAACCCCTATTATCGGAAAAGTAGATGCGATTCGGGTGCTTCCAGATGGTAGATTGGAAGGTGGAGCGGACAAGCGGGGAGATGACACCGCATTAGGGTTTTAAAGGTGGACGGGATGTATGATGTGGTTCTTCTTACGGATGCCAGATATCTCGTCCCCAAAGCGGACAATAACTACATCTCCAATGTTATTTTGGAAGACCAGTTGGTTGCAAAGGCACTTCAGGAAAAAGGGCTCAGCGTTGTTCGAAAGGCTTGGGATGATGCACAATTTGACTGGAAATCTGCCAAATTTGCCCTGTTCAGGGCTACTTGGGATTATTTCGACCGCTTTGATGAGTTCTTCCGTTGGTTGAATAGAACAAAGGAAATGACGCGGTTTATCAACAGCGCCCCACTAATCACTTGGAATATCGATAAGCACTATTTGGAAGAACTCCATTCCAAGAAAATCAATATTCCCAAAACGTTTTTTGTAGAAAAAGGTTCCCGATTATCACTGCGTGAAGGGATACAAAAGGCCCAAGAACAACATCTTTTCAACACTGTGGATGTAGTGCTTAAACCTTGTATCGCCGGAGCCGCACGAAATACGTTCAAAATAAATAGGAACCAAATAGAGGATTTTGAATGGCGCTTTCAAAATTTGGTTGCGAAGGAAGCCATGATGCTTCAAGAATTCCAGGCCAATATTGTTTCCGAAGGAGAGCTATCCCTGATTTTTTTTCAAGGGAAATTTTCTCATGCCGTATTAAAAAGAGCTAAAGCCGGGGATTTTAGGGTTCAAGATGACTACGGGGGCAGCGTTCATGTGTACCACCCCTCCAAAACAGAGATTGATTTTGCGAACACGGTGGTCCATGCTTGTCCAGAACTACCGGTTTATGCCCGCGTCGATATATTCAGGGATAATGAAGGGAACTGGGCCCTCGCAGAACTGGAAATTTTCGAACCTGAATTATGGTTCAGGAACAAACCTGAAGCTGCGCACGAATTGGCAACTATCATCTCCAACAAAATAAATTATGAGAAGGTTCTTTAAACGAATTGGAATTCTCCTAATCGCCGTAATGGTGTGCTTGGTGATTTTTGGTTGGTGGATGCATGAGGAGTTGCCCAAGGGAAAAGAAGGTGCCGCGGCAGACGCTCTGGCACATAAAATGCTGGCGGCCCTAAACCACTCCGCCTATGAAAAAACTCGATTTTTGGAATGGTCTTTTCAAAACGGTACCAACAACTACATCTGGGACAAGCAAACAGGTCAAGTAAAAATCAATTGGGATGAAATCACCGTGTACTTGGAACTCACCGATCTCGATAAAAGTGAGGTATCGCGAAAAGGTAGACCTATTGGGTCCGAAGAAAAACAAAAACTTATTGAAAAAGCTCTCAAAAACTTTAACAACGACTCGTTTTGGTTGGTAGCTCCTTATAAAGTGTTTGACAAGGGAACGCAACGGGCCATCGTAGGTTTAGAGGATGGGACTGAAGGCCTTCTGGTTACCTATGCCTTGGGCGGGACTACTCCAGGAGATAGTTATTTATGGATTTTGGATGAAAAAGGATTACCAAAAGCTTACAAAATGTGGGTCCAAATTATACCAGTTGGTGGTCTGGAAGCATCTTGGGAGGATTGGTTCATTTCCCAAAGTGGGGCACACCTGCCCAAATCCCACAAACTTGGCCCTTTCACTTTAAAAATGGGTGATGTAAAAGCATATACTGAAGAAAGATGAAAATTGTTGTCATAGGAGGTCAGGGCACAATCGGAAAAAAAGTCGTTGAGACACTTTCTGAAAAAGCCGAGATTATCATTGCTTCGAGAAGTCAAGGCGAGGTTCTGGTAAATTTGGAAAGCAGTGCATCTATAAAAAATATGTTTCAAAACACTGGGGAACTGGATGCTATCATTTGCATAGCAGGAGAAGCAAAATGGGCGCCTTTTAAGGAGATGACCGAGGAAGATTTTCATATAGGCCTGAACAGTAAACTGATGGGGCAGGTAAACCTGGTACGTCTAGGACAAAGCTTTTTGAAAAAAGGTGGCTCTTTCACGTTGACCACGGGCATTCTAGCCGACGACCCCGTAGTTCAAACGACAAGTGCAGCTATGGTAAACGGTGCCATTCACAGTTTTGTGCTTGCAGCCGCATTGGAATTGGAAAATGCCCAACGAATCAACGTCGTTTCCTCCGGTCTTGTTGAGGATGCTTACGAAAGGTACAAGGACTACTTTCCAGGACATACGCCCATCCCTATGAGAAAAGTGACCGATGCCTATATGCGAAGCGTTTTTGGAAAGGGCACAGGCGAAATCATACGAGTGTACAACTAAAGCTCAGAAAGGCCAAATTCGGAAAGGATAACTTGCCACTCCTGAGTTTCAATGATTTCCAAAATTTTTTGGGAAATGGCCTGCTCTAAAACTACTTGGTCCTTTCTAATACCAAACGCGTAAAACTGCACATCAAATTTAAGGGGGAGCACCTCTAGTTTTTGAAAACTTGAGTCCTTTTTGATTCGGTATTTCACAATTGGGGCATCATAAATAAAAGCGTCCAACTTTTGCTGCTTCAAATCTTTAAGACCAGGAACAAGACTGGGATACGTATGTACATCCTTAAAAAAATGAACCTTTAAAAAGTCATCGGCCTCTGAACTTTTAATAGTGCCCACTGTCCGTTCCTTGAAATCGTTAAAGCTACCATTCTCATTGGACAGCTGATTGACGGTTAAACTGGATGCGATACTGGCGGTCAAGCCCGACACAAATAACAATCCGCTGAACATAAGTGCCAAAGCGGTCAATTTTCCAAGACGTGTAATTGGGGATTTATCACCATATCCAACGGTAGTCAAAGTGACAACGGACCACCAAAGACCATCCCAAAGTCCCCTTTTACCCGGTCGAAAATGCTCTGGATTCTTTCGCCGCTCGAACAGCCAAATCAAAACTCCAAAAAACAATAGCAGCACAAATAGCACTAAAAATCCCCGGATAAAATTTGCTTGGAAAAAAGACGCGATAAATCTCTTGATTTTCTGAAATGAGGATTCTCTCGCGATTACTATTGTAGAATGGGAAGCGTAGAACGAATCCGTAAATTCCATAGCCTTGCTTCGCTCACTGGTAATGGTAAGTGGATTGATACTAACATCCAGATTGCCAGATTTAAGCGAGTCCAACATTTCGGAGAAAACCATTGGTCTCAACACGTAGTCAAGGTTCAAATCCTCCGCAACACGTTTCCAAAGCCAAACGTTGATTCCTTCCAATCCAGAATTACCTGTAATGATAAAAGGTGCAGCTGAAGTATACCCTACCACCAGAGTGTCCCGCTGGGTTTGGGCCCCACAATTCAGGACCAAAACCAGACTATATACTCCCAAAAAAAAGATTTTCATTCAAAAAAGAGGTTGGTCACCTCTCTAATATAGGCAAGAATCTGTAATTAATGCTTGGTTTGTCCCACTTGTCGCTTCAATTCCTCCATAGACTGTTGCAACTGTCGTAAAAGTCCTGTTTCCGTAGTGGCATCCACATTAAAAGTAAGTTTACTGCTCACTTCCCATATTTCCTGAATCTGAAATGGTTTTATATCATAAGGAGGATAGGTCTCGTTCAAGGAAACTAAAGTAATGTTATTTGAATTGGGTCGTTTTTCTATTTTCTTTACCATAACAGCGTCTCGGAGCACCACAACATACATCTTGTTGGAGTTGACATGGTCGATATGCTCAATAGCCCTGGCCAAGACCCATTCGCCCGGCTTTAAATTGGGCAACTTACTGTCCCCTTCCACTAGAACTCCCCTGTAGGTAGCGTTCCTAAACTCTGGAATGGGCAAGTCAAATGCAGGCAATTGCTGGTACCAACTTGTATCTTGGATGTTTTGAGGATAACCCGCCGCCGCTTTCGCGTTCACCAATACCATGTTATCCCTATCGGCATTATCCACGGTGACTACTTTGGGAATCACACTAGTGTGGGAAGTTTCTAAATACTTCTCATCACTTTCGCCAAAAAGCCAAAGCGGATTGATTTTAAATTGTTTTAACAACTCCGCGACCACCTTACCGGATAGCTTTGTTCTCCCCCGTTCAATATCTGCCGTGGTGTTGGAAATACCCAACAAACTGGCAAATTCAGCTTGTGTGAACCCTTTGTCCCTGCGGATTTCTGTAAAACGCTTTACGGTTATCTCATTTTCCATTTCCCTTCAAAGATATAAAATTTGGATTATTTCCAAAGAATTATTGGATTATTTCCATATTTAGGAAATATTCCATATTTTTGGATTAATTACAAAACTTATGAATTTTGAAAGAATTCAGGAAAAACTGAACATTTTGGCTGATGCGGCCAAATATGACGTTTCTTGCGCCAGCAGTGGGAGTAATCGAAAAAATACAAACAAAGGGTTAGGGAATGCTTCCAAAATGGGCATTTGCCACAGTTACACTGAAGATGGTCGATGTATTTCCCTTTTAAAAATTTTACTCACTAATTACTGCATATTTGATTGTGCCTATTGCGTCACCCGGAAAAGCAATGATGTGAAAAGAGCTGCTTTCAAAATTCAAGAAGTCGTTGACCTTACTATTAACTTTTACCGAAGAAATTATATCGAAGGGCTGTTTTTGAGTTCTGGTATTTTTAAAAATCCGGACTATACCATGGAACGCTTGATCGCCGTGGCCAAAAAACTTCGGGAAGAAGAGGGTTTTAATGGATATATCCATCTCAAATCCATTCCAGGGGCCAGCGATGAGCTGATGTATGAGGCAGGATTATATGCTGATAGGCTTTCAGTGAACATCGAGGTTCCCACAGTTTCTGGACTTAGACTTCTCGCACCGGATAAGAAGCACGAAGATTTTACCAAGCCGATGCTCAAGGTAAAAAATGAACTTGTTCGATATCAAAACGAACGTAAGGTTTTGAAAAGTACCCCAAAATATGCCCCTGCGGGGCAAAGCACCCAAATGATTGTGGGGGCTACGAACGAGACGGACAAGGACGTAATGTATTCTGCTACTTTCTATTATACACAGTACGATATGAAGCGAGTTTATTATTCCGGATATGTTCCGGTTGCAGATGACGAAAGACTACCCTCTTTGGGTTCGCAAGTTCCCATGCTACGCGAAAACAGACTCTACCAGACGGATTGGTTATTGCGATTTTACGGCTTTTCCGTAAATGAACTTTTGAACCATGAGCATCCTAATTTGGAAATGGATATCGACCCTAAGTTGGCCTGGGCTTTAAGGAATTTGCATTATTTCCCTATGGATGTAAACAAGGTGGACAAACGGCTTTTGGCAAGAATTCCAGGTTTAGGGATGCAATCCGTATCCAAAATTATCAAAGCGAGGCAATTTCGAAAACTAAATTGGGAGCATCTCAAGAGAATAGGTGTCTCATTGAACCGTGCAAGATATTTTATCATCTGTGACTCTAAGAACTGGGAAAAAAGAGACCTTGATGCTGAAAGAATAAAGGGACTTATTTTACAAAACTCGCAAGGAAAGTTTAGAAAACAATACAATCAACAATTAGCACTTTTTAATTAAACACCCATGAATTCCTCAAAGATTCTTATTTACGACGGCAGTTTTAATGGATTTCTTACAGCAGTTTTCACTGCGTTCGAAGAGAAAATCGATGTGATGGACATCCAAACCCATAGTCAAGTTCAGAATGGTCTTTTTTCTGATATGGAAACGATATTCACCCAGGTTGAAAAAGCAAAACGGGTTTGGAACGGTATCCGAAAAAAAAGCTATTCAGCCATTTCAAAAATCTATTTTGCCTACCTGAGCGAAATGGAAGGAGTTGAGTTGATGTTGTATCGCTACATACGAAAACTAATGGGCTCCGAAAAAGAGGGGCATCATGATTTTTCTGATGAAACAATTTTGAAAATTAGTCAATTAGCACGCTCTGTTGGTAGGGAAAAACATCGTATGGAGGCTTTCGTTCGTTTTCAGTTGACGCGAGACGAAATTTATTTCTGCAATATTGAACCGGACTTCAATGTTCTTCCTTTGATTTCCAAACATTTTAGAAATCGTTATGCGGACCAACAATGGTTAATTTATGATGTAAAGCGGAAGTATGGAATTTTTTATGATTTACAAAACGTGGCATTGGTCAGTTTGAACCTCAAGGAGATCCACTTCAATAAAGTTCATAAAAGCGATGCATTTTTGAACGAAGAATATGACTATCAAACCCTCTGGAACGATTATTTTAAAAGTACCCACATAAAATCGCGCATCAATAAAAAATTGCACACACAGCATGTTCCCAAAAGGTATTGGAAATATTTAAGTGAGAAAAAAGAGATGCTTTGATATGAGAAGGAAATTGTAAATGAGAAGAACTCAAATAGATTTTTTACGTGTCGGTTATTGGGAACCCAACATTCTTAAATACTGCTCCCTAATTTTACTAAGTGATTTGTAGATAAATGCCGATGGTCCTTTCCCAACATTATTTTGAACGCTCACCTATAAATTGGTCACTCTTGTTCTTGAAAAGCACATTGAACGAGGTCAAACTTCCGTAAATTCTTGTAATATACTGCTGTAAGTCCACTTTTTCGTGATCATCCAAATTTTTACTGCTGTTAATTTTTTGTTCCATTACGCGGATACGGTCCCGCACCATAACAATTTTGTGAAAAAAGGTTTCAATAGGCATTTCTTTGTTGGCAAGTTCCCCGCCCGGTTCCAAAATCAGTTTTCCACCCTTCCATTTATCACCCAAGGCCACTTTTTCATGGGTATCGCTCCATTTTTCCAAAATTTGGACAAGAGATCGTTCCACATCGAAAAAACTCACGGCATCCACTTCCTCTGTAACTGCTTCTATGACTTCAAAATCAGCATCCAATCCAATGGTTTCCAATCCATTTTCCATAAAAGTGACCCAATAGAGTTTAGAGGAAACATTGGTCACTACTCCCTTGCCGTGCTCCGAATGGTGAATTCTCGAACCAATTCCAAGTAATTTCATAACACTTTAGCTTTATCAAACAATTGTTCAAAAATACACCTTCAGTTAACAAAAACGAAACCCAAACCCTTTTCCATATTACACACCAAATCCCTATTTTTGGAGCTTTGCTATGATTGAATACGAAGAACATATTGAGGTCAAGGGCGCAAGGGTCCATAACCTTAAAAATATAGATGTAACCATACCCAGGGAAAAACTAGTGGTCATCACGGGGCTTTCAGGAAGTGGTAAATCCTCCTTGGCCTTCGACACGATTTATGCAGAAGGC
>NZ_CAKZYF010000140.1 GCF_937884665.1 uncultured Allomuricauda sp.
CGCATTAACGCTCATGGAAGCGTAAACCCCGGACCATAACCGCTTGTAAAAAAAATACAATTCCGGGCGGAAAACAAAAGAATTTATCTCACTAAAACCATTTTCTGCAGCTATGTCATCTTTTGCCCAAGTTATTTCAAAAGAGGTTTCATAGGGTTTTATCCACCCGTTTTTGCTGTCCACAAAACCGGTGTAGCTTATTCCATATCCTTGAAAATATCGGCTTTGCATCCCTTTCAAAGTGATCAAGTTAAACCATTGACCGAGGTTGGCGTTCAAACTTTGATTTTCTTTATAGGTTTCAAAGCTGGTTTCGGAAATAGTTGGCTTTCGCTTTTGATAGTTCAACAGGAAAGCCTGCATACAATATTCCAGCGCGGCCCTGATCCTTTTTTCATGCGTTGCATAGAGCCCAGGTTTATTGAACAAATCAAAGACCTCATCTTCATTGTGTTTGATGCTATAGATTTCCTTTAACGCTCCCTCTTCCCTGATACAGAATACCATTTCCACATGTGTCCTTGCCGCCCTTACGATTCCGTCATCCATGCGGCGTTTTGACTCTTGTACATTTAGGTTTCTGATTTTGATCACAATTGGGCGGCTCGTGCTTTCTTTTGGAAAGGAAAGCCGGTAAAAATGGGCAACGCTCTCTTCCATACCTGACCATAAGGCCAAAACAACGCCATCCCCGTTGAGGTTCTGGTGTTCGCCCAGGTTTTTTATATTTCGCTCGTCCAAAACGGATTCAATGTAGATGCCTTCCTTGGTGGAGGCCTTAAAGGGAACGGCTCTCAATGAAATAAACTCTTGTCCTACGGTACCACTGCTGACCGCGCAACACAGAAAAAATAGAAGCCATCTGCTCATGGGTTATTTTGTTTTTCTTTCACAAAATGGACTTCCCAAATGCGATATTCATCGGTATCGTAAGTAGCGACCATAGACTTTTTGGATAGAAAATGAATGGCCATTTTTTCTTTAGTTCCCTGCTCTTCCTTAAATTCAATATACCGGCCATAGGTATTGTAAAGCCAGGTTCCCAGGGTCTTTTTACCTTCTGAAACTGTGGTAAACGTCATATCTTGATTTAACCTAATGACATCTCCCATTTCTTTTTTTGGAGGATGATAATACTGTTCATCATCTGAATATTTATCAAGTTGCCAAGTGCCGTAGAAATCATCAAGATTTATTTTTTGGGCATTAACATTCACGAAAAAAGAGCAGGAAATGGCTAATAGAATGTGTCTCATATTTCTTTGGTTAAATCGTTTACGCACGCTTTGGCGGATTGAATGGAATTGTGTACATGGCCCCAGTCCCTACCGTTTGTATAGGCGTCCCCTGCAAAATAGATTTTGTTCGCCACGGTCTTCTGAAGTTTTGAAATTAATTTAGGTTCTGTAAAATCACTGACGTAAGCCCCTTTTGCAAAAGGGGCGGCTTTCCAGTTTTGCGAGATGTGTTCAATGTAGTTTTGACTTGCTTTTCCCTCAAATAGCGTATCAAGTTCGTTCAGGACGTGTTGTCCGAATTCATTTGGCGATAGCTTCCCATACATATCCGCAGGAATACCGGCCGAAAAAAGTCCAAGTATGTTTTTATCACTTTTTTGTCCCCAAGCTGCATCATAAAAGGATACTTGCCCGGATGTTTCAGGTTGGATCACATAATCCACAAAAGTGGGATAGAATTTTTCCTTAAACCTAAAAAAGGCCTTAAATCCGTTCCAATACTCTACTTTATCAATAGCATCCCTTTTCTGGGCAGGAAGGTCCGGAGAGAAATCGATTTGCTTCAAAAGGGGTACAGGCGCAGTGAGAATTACTTTCTTTGTTTTAAACGATGTAGTGTTGCACTCAACATGGATAATCTCATCGCTATAGTCGATTGCTTCCACTTTGGTTCGATAGTTTATGTGCTCCTTCACGTAGGGCACGACGTGTTCTTCAAAAACATGGAACCACGAACTTTTCACAAATTTTTTATCGTTAAACATATGGAGTGTTCCCTGAACAAGCTTATCGCCACTTTTGAGCCAATAGGTATCAGTCGGTAAATAGTTTACTGTCTTTATTTTTTTTGCGCTGTCTTTACCATGTAGAAAAGGGGAGAAATCCATCGTATCTGTGGAAATCCATTCGGCACCTAGCGCTATGGGGAAATCGGAGAAGGAGGTATTGATTTTCATTCGACCCCCATATTCGGAGGAAGCCTCAAGGATACTAAAATCCATACCCTGCTGTTTCAGTAGGTACCCCGCTGTTAAACCTGCCGCCCCTGCCCCGATAATTATGATTCGATTCGAATTGGAGCCTTTTTTACCAGCATGGCCATATATCAATTGCGGAAAAGGTAAACCAACTCCTAGTATTCCGCAGGTTTTTAAAAACTGTTTTCTCGTCATAGGTTTAAATTTTAACACGCAAAGAGCAGTTGGCCGATGCGTATTCGCCTGTTTGATTTCTTTTATGCGATAACAACAATTGTGCCCAAAGCCAGGGAGATAAACATTCGGATAATTGTTTTGAAAAGCTTAACACAGGAAGTGGAAAAACAGGACTTTTAAAGTATTTTGCAAGTCTAAAATACGTAGGTTTTTTGAAAAGCCTTTCTTGCTGATTACTGTCTATTGCCCCTTTAGGCGTCCTGGTTGTTTTTACTTTTCGATGCACTCAAATAGCGAACGGACTTTGCTTTTATGTGCAAAGGTGATTCAAATTCGGGACTCTTTCAGGAAGCTTTTATCCATCCGTTGTGAGGTAACTCAATTTGGGAAAGCGCTAATTTTACCGCATATTTGGAAAGTAATCTAGTGGAGTCCAAAATTGGAAGGGGTGAATTATCTGGATTTATGATCAATGGTATTTCTGTACACCCCAAAATTACACATTCTGCACCTTTCCTTTTTAAATCAGCAATTGCATCAAGAAACAGCGCAGTAGTCTTTCGATTGAAAACTCCCTGACAGAGTTCATCAAATATCGAATCGTTGATTTTTTGTTTTGTGGATTCATCTGGAGTAAGTACAAAAAGACCATTTCTTTCTAGCGCATTGGGATAAACCTTTCCGTTCATCGTCCATTTAGTGCCTAAGAGTCCGACTTTTTTCCAATTATGATTCATGATTTCCTGACCTACCACCTCCGCGATATGAAGGCCTGGAATAGGGAGTTCATGTATTGTTTGCTCCAAGACGATATGTGCGGTATTGTCTGGACATACAAAAAAATCAGCCCCACTTTTAGCAGTTTGATTGATTCCAGTTCTCAAATGCTCAGCAATTTCCTCGTAATTATCGGATTCCCAGGCGTTCATGCTTAAACCCATCGGTATAGCACTTAATATGATGTTGGGATGCATATGTGGACCCATTACTTTTGCTCCTTCCCTGCAAGCCGTTATAAAACATAACGAACCACCTTCATAACTATGGGCACATATACCTATTTTTTTGGTCATCATTACTTCTTGTTTTGAATTTGCTGTAAATTATGGTCAAACGGCTTGGTTATGATTTATCACGGAGCGTTAACATAGAGTATTTTCAACCGAGGCAAATCAAACGGTCGATATTTATAGCCTTGAAGTTAATGCATTGTTTCTACGGATCGCAACACATATCGACGTTTAATCTTTAAAACTATTTTCGCTTTAGTTTATTCAGAAGAT
>NZ_CAKZYF010000141.1 GCF_937884665.1 uncultured Allomuricauda sp.
GCGCGGGAGACGCTCCGCTTGTAAATGCTCTATCGCCTCTACGGCAACGATATTGATGACATGACCTCTCCCCTTGAGGCCGGTTTGGGCTGGATCACCAAATTCACCAAGGCTTTTGTCAATTCCGAAGCTTTGGCCGCACAGAAAGAACAGGGCGTCTCCAAAAAATTGGTGGGTTTTGAACTGACCGAACGGGGAATCCCCCGGCAGGGTTACGAACTGGTGGATGCAGATGGAAATTCTATAGGAAACGTCACATCTGGCACCATGTCCCCTTCCTTGGAAAAGGGAATTGGATTGGGCTATGTCAGCACAGATTTTTCCAAAGCGGATACTGAAATCTTTGTTCAAATACGAAAAAAACGGGTGCCGGCCGTGATTGTTAAACTCCCATTTTATAAAGGATAACTTTTGCCACCTATTCGTTTGGGATAAAAATCTTTCATTTTTAGCGATTGGAAAAAAACAAGATTCTAATTTTAGGCGCAAGTGGTTTTATCGGCAATGCCATCTACAAGGAACTTTGCTCCTATTTTGATACCTACGGGACGTATTTCACGAACAAAAGTTATGCAAGCAATCAGCAATTCTTTCGATATGATATCCAGGAAGATGACATTTTCCAGATTCTGGAGCAGGTAAAGCCCGACTACATCATTTCTGCTTTACGGGGCGACTTTGGTGCCCAAATCCAGGCCCATCAGCACGTACTGGAATATGTGATGAATACCAAGGCCAAACTCTACTTCATTTCCTCCGCCAACGTTTTTGATGCTTACAGCAAATACCCATCCTACGAGATGGACAAAACGCTCTCGGAAAGTATCTACGGACGCCTAAAAATAAAAATTGAGAACATGCTGATGCGATTGCCCAAGAACAAGAGCGCCATTCTTCGGGTGCCCATGGTCTTCGGGAATACCTCTCCAAGAATCCGGGATATTAAAAAGCTTTTGGAGTCCAATGAACCCATAGAAGTCTTTCCCAACCTTATTATCAACGTGACGAACGATGACCGCCTTACCCAACAAATCCATTATTTGATAAACCGCGACAAAACGGGCATCTACCATTTAGGGAGCAAGGACCTGGTGCAGCACGAGGAGTTCATCAAAGAAGTGATCCAACGTTTGGGCAATTTCCATCCCATTTTGAAAAGGGTGTTCACCACCAATGAAGACCGTTACCTGGCCGCTTTGCCCAAAGAGAACCAGCTCCCCAAAAACCTGAGAATACACTATCAGGATATTATTGACCATCATCTTACCGTTGACTGAGTTCTGCTCAATGTACAATGTCTAATGTCCGGTA
>NZ_CAKZYF010000142.1 GCF_937884665.1 uncultured Allomuricauda sp.
GCGAGGTATTGGACGAAAAATTCAGGGATACCCTTCTGGTAAAATCCTTTTTAAAGGCAGGGAACATCGACTTTGGGAAAAGCGATACGAAATCAGCGCCTTGTAAAACATACTACATCACCAACGAATGGAATGGACAAAAGCTTGAGTTAAAATTTGAAAGCTGCCCTGGACAAGTAACCGTGCAGTCCCAATAAAAAAAGCCCATTAATCCAAGCTCCTTCGTTTTTTCTCTTTTTGCAACAGACTAAGTTCCCGGGTGGTCTGTCCAGCAACTGATGTATTTTCTTCTGCCCTTCGTATTAAATAGGGCATTACATCTTTTACAGGACCATAGGGTACGTACTTCGCCACATTGTATCCGGAATCGGATAGGTTATAGGTGATATGCTCACTCATTCCATACAGTTGTCCAAACCATATGTTATCATGACTTGGCTTTAGCTTCGTTTGTTGCATCTGTTGAACCAGTTCCATACTGCTGTTCTCGTTATGTGTTCCGGCAAAGATGGACATCCGTTCCAGATTTTCCATCATAAAACGAATCGCATTATCGAAGTTATCATCTGTTGCTTGTTTGGAACTGCAGATAGGAGTGGGATAACCCATCGCTTTAGCTCTTTCATTTTCTTTTTCCATATAGGCCCCACGTACGACCTTAAGTCCTACCTTGAATTTTTCCCGCGTAGCCACGTCATTCAGTTCTTCAATAAATGCCATTCGGTCCCAGCGATACATTTGGGCCGTATTGTATACTACGGCCTTTTTGGTATTGTATTTTCGCATCATTTCCAAAGCCAGGTCGTCAGCTGCCTTTTGCATCCAGCTTTCTTCGGCGTCTATCAGCAGGGCCACATCCAAATCAAAAGCTTTCTTACATACTTGATCGTACCGTTGTTGCACTTTAGTCCATTCCTCAATTTCAACTTCATTCAGTTTTTCCTGAGCGCTTACTTTGCGATAGAGTTCAAACCGTCCAAATCCTGTCGGCTTAAAAACGGCAAATGGAATGGCGTCCTTTTCCTTTACAAAATCCAGAACATCCAGTGTTTTCTTAAGTGCAAAATCAAACTGTGCTTCCATTTCTTTACCTTCCACAGAATAGTCCAGTATGGAACACACCCCTTTTTGGAACATCTTGTCAATGACTTGCAAACAGTCTTCTTCTGTAGTGCCACCACAAAAGTGATCAAAAACCGTAGCCCTTATCAGGCCCTCAACGGGAAGATGCGCTTTTAGTGCAAAATTGGTAACAGCGGTCCCAATTCGGACAAGAGGTTCATTGGCGATCAACTTAAAAAGAAAGTAGGCCCGTTCCAATTCCGAGTCTGTTTTTAAATCGAAGGCAATTGCCGTATTCTCAAAATCTGGATGCATTTTTGAAAATTCTTTAAAGATTCAAAGATAAGTAGGTCCAGGTCAAGATTATCTATAAAAATAATCTTTATTTAGCAGATTATTTGCTCATGGAAACAGTCGCATCAAGCTCCTACGAAGTATATTTTGAAGAGTTGGCGGAAGCCGCACTACTTCAGCATATCCGGGTTCAGGAGTATTCCAAAGTATTTGTCCTGGTCGATGGGAACACCCGAAAGTTCTGCCTCGATAAACTGCAAACGCTTCTGGGTCCAAAGATTGATGGACATACGGAAATAGTTCCCGGCGAAGCCCATAAAACCATTAAAACCTGTTCTTCCGTGTGGCAAGAGCTTTCCAGCTCGGGCGGGGACCGAAAGAGTGTGTTGATTAATTTGGGAGGAGGCGTCGTTACCGATTTAGGGGGCTTTGTCGCATCCACCTTTAAAAGAGGTATTGATTTTATAAACATTCCTACCACCCTATTGGCCATGGTTGACGCCTCCATCGGAGGAAAAACCGGCGTTGACCTGGGATCCTTAAAAAACCAAATTGGAGTTATCAATCAGCCCGAGATGGTCTTGATATTTCCAGATTTTTTGAAAACCCTCGAAGAACGACAGATTACCAGTGGTTTTGCGGAAATGCTCAAACATGGTTTGATCAAAGATTCGGAATATTGGGAATCCCTAAAATCGGGAGTGGACTATACCCATACGGACAGCATCCAAAAATCCATTGCAATAAAAAACGAAATCGTTCTTCAAGACCCAACAGAACTGGGTATACGTAAAATTTTAAATTTTGGACATACTTTGGGGCATGCGATAGAATCTTATTTTCTGGACCATCCTGAAAAGCCTGCACTTTTGCACGGTGAAGCCATTGCTATAGGTATGATATTGGAAGCTTATCTTTCCCATAAACTCAAAGGATTGTCCAAATTATCGTTGGATGACATCAAGACCACTTTTCTCCGTCATTTTGAGAGGGTCATTTTTTCAGAAGATGATCTTAAAATCATCATTGATTTAATGAAACACGACAAGAAAAATGCACATGGCAATATCAACTTCGTCCTATTACAAGATATTGGCCAAGCGGTTATTGACGTGAAAGTACCCGAATCACATATTGAAAGTGCATTTGCTTACTACAACGAATAATACCTTCATATACTAAATACGTTCATTTACAACTCTTGAAATGGGTCGCTCCCAAAATTTTATAGTTTAGGTAGTGAATTAAATCGCACCTACCATGAAACGAATTTTAATCGACTACAAAAAACTAGACCGGCAAGTAGCGGCGCTATTGATAGACTCTTATCCGTACGGTTATGGCGACGAAGATATCATTACCCTTAAAAAACCCAGCGGGGAAATTGTGGAGGCTGTAGAAGTACGAACTGAGGAAGCAGTGTATCTCGTGAAAATAAGTAAAAGCCTTTCCAATTTCATATCCAACTTTGAAGAAAACATCGAAAAAGAGCTCGATAAAAAATTAGAGGGGGAAATGGCACTTTCTTCTGAGGAAAATACTGAGCCTAGCCCCGACTTCGAATCGGACCAAGACCAAGAGAACGACGAATTAATTTAAAACTCTCCCCGGTCCGAATACTACACTTTAAATCTTTAGGGAATAAAGCCGAATGTTATAGAACAAATGCGTCCGTATCGCTAAAGTTCATTGAAAATAGTGTGCATCAACCGCTTTTTGTCGTTGATGCTTTCTTCCAATGATATCATGGTCTCGGTTCTACTTATTCCATCGATATCATCTATCTTGAAAATAATGTTTTTGGCATGTGTGGTATCCCGGGCCCTGATTTTACAAAAGATGTTGAACTTTCCCGTGGTGATGTGGGCCACGGTGACGTAAGGTATCTGATTTAGGCGCTCCAGGACAAATTTTGTCTGATGGGTTTTTTCTAGAAAGATTCCGACATACGCGATAAAAGAATAGCCCAACTTTACATAATCCAAGGTTAAGGATGACCCTTTGATTATCCCAGATTCTTCCATCTTTTTAACACGAACGTGCACTGTCCCAGCCGATATCAATAGCTTTTTGGCGATATCCGTAAAAGGAGTACGGGTATTGTCAATCAACATATCCAATATCTGGTGGTCTATCTCGTCGAGTTATACTTTGGTCATAATGGTAGTATTTTCAACAAAAGTAGTTAATAATGAAAATAAACGTAAAAAAAACCGGTTTTTTTAAAAAAAAATGTAAGAACTTACATTTAGGTGTCATTATTTTTCGACAGGGTTACAATACAATCCACGATTTCCTTTTGCGCTGAAATTGACTTAAAATCTTCAGCCTTAGCACAATCATACTCGATATGCCCAAAAAAATCAGTCAGCCTACCTACTTTTTCAACTTTTGGTATAAATTGAATTTTTCCTGCGACCAAAACCTCCTCGAAACGTATTCCTATGCTATCTCCCAAAGCTATATTCGGATTGAGGACCGCTCCGTTTTTAATCAGGACGTCATAGAACATTTTGGCATTCTCTGGAATGGAGAAGTATAAAGATTCATCAAAATGTCCTATGCTATCCCTTGAAATTATCAATAAAGCCCGTTTTAAGGCAACCCATATCAATGTCCGGGTACTTTCGCGTTGATAATCATTTGGATAGTGCCCTGCCTCGAACAATAAGGTGGGTACTTTTTCCATTTGAAATGCATCGCCAACACAATTGGGATTAAAAGTATCATCATATCTTCCCACCTTTTTGGGTATATAAGTCTGTAGATGTTGGTTTAGGCCAACGATTAAGCGCATGGCCATAGATCTACTTGGAGTTATTTTCCGTTCCATATCGGATGAAGGCGATAAAAAAGATACCGTAGCTTCTTGTTTTTCTGTACCTGCACTAAAAAGGGTGCGTTGGTCATGAAGATTGAAACAAAAGTCCGGGTTGAACAGTTCGAAAAGGGTCCATAACAATCGTGTTTCCGGTTGAGAACGGTCCTTCGCATCCCGATTAAGATCTACTGTATTCGCATTTAACCGAGTATAGGCGTCCGCACCATCGGGATTGAGTATGGGCACGATACAAAGAAGACAGTTCTTCATGATTTCCTTGGCCAAAACATCATCAGATATCAGGAAATTGACCAAATCTAAAACCGCTTTTGTCGTTGTCGATTCATTTCCGTGCATTTGGGACCATAGCAGAATTTTCTTTTTGCCCTCTCCCAAGGTCAAAGAAAAAATTTCCCGGCCCTTTACGGATGTCCCTAAAACATCAAAAAATTCCGAAGGTATTTTTTTTGACCAGACTTCCGTAAGATGGCCCAACGTGACATATCTACCTCGGACCGATTCTTCCTTAAAAAGAAGGTGATTTTCCATTTTGGATTTCTTAAAGATTACAAAAGTAAACCCTTAACTATTCACTTTTGTAAACATCAAAGTTTTGGAATTTACCAATAATAATTTACATTTGTATTACACATATACTTGTTCCCTATTGTTTATTCACAAAAATATCAATTATTTGTATTTAAAATTATATATAATTTAAATTCAGTAATTTACGTGCTATAATATAATTATAAAGTTTAAATTTTTTATATTATTTTATTTCGTGTTTTTTTTATTTCACTCTTATACCACTATCTTTCAATAAATAATTTTCATTTTTTTTTACAATTGTGAATAGTCAAATTCTAGAAAGAATAAAGGTGCTGCTGAACCATTACGAGCTCAGTGTTTCTGCCTTTGCCGACCGGATTGGGATACAGCGTTCCACGATGTCCCACATTCTGAACGGGCGCAATAGACCCAGTTTGGATTTTATTATGAAAGTGACCCAGGCCTATCCAGAGATAAACCTGTACTGGTTAATTCATGGTGAGGGAAGTCTTATGCGAAAAATGGAGGGAGCTGATGAGTCGCCTACTCTTCTGTTTCCAGCCAAAGAGACATCAGAAGAAGTTTCTGAAAAACTCAAGTCAACCGAACCATCTTCGCTAAACAATGAGAAAGGCTTGTCCAAAATTGTTTTTTTCCATCAGGATGGTACGTTTGAAATATTTCATCAAAAAAGCCAAAGTGAATGAATAAAGTTTTCCGACTTTCCTTTACTTTGCATCCATGTCCAAAGCCCTGCTTTCCTTGTGTTTTATTCTTCTATTGGTGGCATGTAGCGCCCCACCCGAAAGGAATTGTATTCGTTTTAAAACAGGAGATTTTGAGTTCGCTACAGAAATCAACGGTGAACTAAAGAAGACCATATTCCAACGTTCAGAAACTATCGAAATCGATGTCTTTGAAGGAAAAAAAGACACCGCCTCGGTACGTTGGATAAACGATTGCGAATATGTGCTGAAAAACCTAAATCCAAAAAATAAAGCAGAGGAAAAATCAATCCATATCAAAATATTGACCACGACAGATTCCTCATACACCTTTGAGTATAACGCTATTGGAGATACCCGAAAATTTAAGGGTACTGCTTTTAAAATACACTGACCATGTTTGAAATTTTTACAAGTCCGGATGCCTGGATGGCACTTTTGACCCTTACTTTTCTTGAAATAATCCTTGGCATCGACAATATTATTTTCATCTCGATAGCAGCGGGCAAATTGGAACGGAAAAACCGGAGAAAAGCGACCAATCTCGGGCTTGTCCTTGCCATGGGGATGCGCATCGTACTGTTGTTCGGAATTACCTGGCTCACCAAAATGAAAAAGCCATTTTTGGTACTGGACGAATCTTGGATTACCGGTGGGATAAGTTGGCAGGCGCTTATTTTATTTCTTGGGGGCTTGTTCCTCTTGTACAAAAGCACCAAAGAAATCCACGAAAAAATTGAGGACCGGGGCCATGATGAACGAGAGGTTACCAAATCCAGGTCTTCTTCTTTAGTGAATGCCATCGTTCAAATAACGGTAATCAATATTGTCTTTTCGTTCGACTCTATTTTAACTGCGATTGGCATGACCAACGGTATATCCCCGAACCCAAACGATGCCCTTTTACTCATGGTCATCGCCGTGGTGATATCGGTTCTTATCATGATGCTCTTCGCCAATCCCGTAGGTGATTTTGTAAATCGACATCCCTCCATTCAAATTTTGGGGCTGTCGTTTTTGATTTTAATAGGATTCATGCTGATAACCGAGGCCGCACATCTCTCCCATTTGGTAGTGTTCGATAATGAGATTGGGGCTATCCCCAAAGGTTATCTTTATTTTGCCATCGCCTTTTCCCTAATGGTGGAATTTTTTGACCTTCGAATGAAAAAGAACAGGACAAAATCAGAAGAGATTCTGGAGAATTAGATTCAGTTCGGCCGGTTGTACGCTAAATCTGGGTATTGCTCCCGATGTTCCTTTTGTAGTTTTTGTTGCTGTTTTACGGTCAGCGTACTTCCATCATGGCTCCAACCAGGTGGGCCAAAAATGTACATAAACTTGTGTGACCATTTTTTGGCCTTTTTCACATCTCGCCAAATATCCTTGAATTCGTGGGTAAGAATTACAACAGGATTGTACGAATTGGGCGAATGAATGACCCCGTATTTAACATCAATCTCCTCATCAAACTCTTTCCAAGTCCCAAAGATTTTGTCGAATATGTTCAGAAAGCCTCCATGGTTTTTGTCCAAGTACTCCACATTTTGGGCGTGATGGACCTGGTGCATGGTATGGGTATTGAATATTTTTTCAAGAAACCCCAATTTTGGAATATATGCTGAGTGCAATTGAAATTGCCAAAGGGCTTCTATACCCAAGCAGACGACCACCATTTCCGGTGGAAAACCAATGGCGGGCATCCACATATAAAAAAGAGGTTTGTACAAAATGGTGAACCATCCGTTCCGTACTGCGGTTCCCAAATTAAAATTGTCCGAAGAATGATGGACAATGTGCGCAGCCCAAAGCACACGAATTTCATGATTGGCCCTATGAAACCAGTAGTAGGTAAAATCGTCGGCCAATTGGCAAATAATCCAGACATACCAGGCATATCCAAAAGATTCATATCCCAATAGATTTTGTCTTGTTCCATCCACAATAGGATTCCAGAACTCATAGACGACTTCAAACAGTACTACGGCAAAGATGACTTTGAACAGCGGTCCAAGAATCGCCGAACCAATACCCATAAAGCCACTTGCGGCCAAATCTTTCCAATTGTAAACATGGTCATCACCGTGGGAGATGCTATAGGTAAGTTCAAATAAAATAAAGGCAATAAAAACGGGAACGCCGTAGACCAGCGGGTTGGTAAAATCCATAAAAAATATTTCAGCTAATGGTTTGGTGTGTTCTGCACTACCAAAATAGGTAGAATAACCCAATTAAAACAATTTTGGCTGGTCAGAATCATCATTTTGTGATTTTTTTTTGCTTTCCGCCTCCAAGGCCTCTTCATCGACGACCTCGATTTCTTCGGGAACTTTTTCCTGAGGCTCTTCATACGGAAGAGGCTCCAATCGATTTATGTTCTTTATTTTTTCAGAAGAAAGTTGATTTCCCAGGGCCTTTATTCCCTTTACGGAAATAAAGTTTTCCAAATCCACACTCTGATTCGGTTTGGGGTCCTTTCCCCTAGGTTTTACAAATTCAATTTCGATGACCGGACGCCAGTCCGTAGAAACCAGTTCCATAAAAGACTTCGGATGCTCGGATATCACCATTTCTTCCCTATTGGAATTTTCCACCAAAAAGCGTTTTACGTAATAACGCTCCTTTTCACCTTCATAATGTACTACGGATAAGGGCTTTTGCGGCTTCCACTTTTCCAGAACCACCAGAGTATCATCAAAACGGGTCAAAAGATCGGGGGTGATGGTCTTTACTTTTCCTTTTTGATCG
>NZ_CAKZYF010000143.1 GCF_937884665.1 uncultured Allomuricauda sp.
AATTAGATTGGGTTCTTCCAGTAATTACAACTGTACAATTTCTAGATATTAAGTATTCGGCACAAGCAAATCCTATGCCTGTGGTCCCACCTGTTATTACTATTACTTTACCGTCCATTTTTTCTTTTGTACAAATTTGAAAAACAACTTTACTTTTGTCAAGTACTTACTTTTGGGTAAGTTACTTACCAATACCTCGGAAAAAAGTGCTCCGTATGGAAACAACAGAGAAAAAAATTGAAAAAAAATATCAACAAGCCAAAGAATGCCCGATTACGGTTTTTATGGAACAAATTGGCGGAAAGTGGAAACCCGTTATCATTTGGCTTTTGCTGTTAAATGAGGTCATGCGATTTAGTCAGCTTGACAAAGCAATCGATGGAATAAGCCAAAAAATGCTGTCCCAACAGCTAAAAGACTTGGAAAGACTAAAAATAGTGAAGCGAAAATCATATCCGGTAATTCCACCAAAGGTTGAATATAGACTTACCAACAAAGGAAAGTCTTTAAAAGAAAATTTGACTTTGATTATGGAATGGAGCAAAAAAAATTTGAAATAAATTCCGTAAGCTGTCAATGTGTACCTATTAGCGATACAGTGGATAAAAGTGAGTCAAAGTTCAGTACAAAACCGAAAGGTTTGTGTGTAGAAACCCTTTACTATTTATACACGAGACCGGTAACCAATTTAAACCAATGAGAATACTAAATTATTTAATCCTGCTCATTATCCTGATGGGATGTGACGCCAAAAAAAATGGTGGGGGGAATCGTGGTAACAACGAAAAGTATACTGGCCCTATTTTCGATATGTACATTCATGCCGAAAGCGAAAATGAATTACCTTCTGAAAGAATGGCCCTGTGTATCCCTCTCTCAACTATTGTTCCTTACCATGATCCTTCGCAAGCGTTTTCTGATGTATGGAACAAAGCTTTGACGAATCCCGCTTGTGACGACCCATTATGGTCGCCCAGGAATTATGAAAAATATCTTGAAAGGGTCGAAAGTCAATTGAACAAGAACAATGTGATAGCGGTGGCAAGCGGGACCGTTGAAACACTTCAGGTTTATGATTCAATATTCGCGGATAAAGTAATCCCTAGCTTAAAATTTCGTATTGGCAGAGATAGTTTCAGCGTTGATAGTCTTAAAAACATGCTATCTGAAAATGACATCAACCTCCTGGGAGAAGTGTCAAATCAATATAATGGGATGGCCCCAAATGATTCAAGAATGTATCCGTATTACGCGTTGGCCGAAAAATTAGACATAGCTGTCAGCATACACTTAGGCTCTGGCGCTCCGGGCACAGCGTATCTGTTTTCTCCAGATTACCTGGCCAGTTTGTCAAATCCACTAGCATTGGAAGATGTATTAAAAAAGTTCCCGAAATTAAGAATCAGTGTTAATCATTACGGAGAACCCTTTATCGATGAGATGATAACCCTGCTTTACCATTATCCACAGCTTTACATCAACTTGGCGGGAATTCAATGGTGTTATACTAAAGAATATTTTTATGAATACCATCTAAAAAAACTGGTTGATGCTGGATTTGGAAAACGGATTCTCTTTGGATCTGACACATTTATATGGCCAGAGCTGATAGAAGAGTCAATATTGATTGTAAATAATGCTGAATTTCTTACGTATGAGCAAAAAGCCGATATTTTTTATAATAATGCCGTTCGATTTTTAAGACTTGAAAACAAATAAAAGTAAATACCCAATGCCAACTAAAGCGACCATTGAAAACTTCATCAAAGCAGTTGAAAAAGAGCCTCATGACAGGGTTATCGCACAGTTTTACGCTGAGGATGCATCAATTCAAGAGAATCAGAACACGCCTAGGGTAGGAAGGGAAAACCTAATTAAAAACGAAGAAGGCATGCTTTCAAAAGCCCTAAGTGTTCATTCAAAATGTGTTCGACCCTATTTTCAAATTGAAAATAGGGTCGTGATTCGGTGGCGTTTTCAATTTGAGTGGAAAGACAACGCAATGACCGAAATTGAAGAACTGGCCTATCAAGAATGGCAAGGCGATAAAATAAAGCGGGAGCAATTTTTTTATGACCCAAAACAGTTTGTTCCAAAGAACAAAACAGCGTCCTAATGTCAGTAATGAACTGGATACAAAAAGGGCCAAAAGTAAGGGCTGCTCCTACCATACCCTTTATCTGGGCTCAGGGATGGCATCTGAAAGAATGGCCCAGTGTATCCCTCTCTCAACTTCGGACTATTTTTGAACCGCTAAAAAAAATGAATATCAAAAGGAAATGATCCAATACTTTGAAACTCCTTTTCCCAGACCTAAGAAAAACAGGACAAATGTCCTTTGGATTTTCCTGATTGGAGTCCTCTGCAGCGTTTTCATTATAATATTCAAACCGTTTAATATTGAGAATAAAACCGGTGCACTGTATGAATATCTTGTTTTGTTCTCACTAGGTATTCTTTTTTCATCGTCCATTTATGTCTGGGAATTTGTTGTCCCAAGTCTATTTCCAAAATCATTTAAAAAGTGGACGCTGGGCAGGGCCATTTTATGGTATTCCTTAATGACGCTTTTTGTGGGGGCTTTAATGTTTTTGTACAAGAGTTATCTGGGCGGGTTTTCCGATTTTACATTTAAGGAATACCTCTTCGTCTGTGGAAGAGTCTTCCTGATAAGTACCACAGTTTCCTTTTTTGTTTTGGGACTGATAAGCTATACGCAAAAAAGTAAGATTTCTTCAATAGCATCCAATGAAAGCTGTTTTGTGAAGGCCTCCAATGGTAAAGTGACCCAACTTTTCTTCCATGAGATCCTCTACATTGAAAGTGACGAAAATTATGTGGATATCAACCTTCTAAAAAATGGGGAGCGCAGAAAGGAAGTTATCCGTTCTAGCTTGAAGAATATTGAGGACCAATTGGTTTATGCCATTTCCCCAATTTACAGATGTCATCGAAAGTTTTTGATCAATTTTAAATATTTTGAGGTTTTGGATTCCAGTACCAGAAGTATGACCATTCAGTTAAAAGGTGGAGGAACTATCCTTCCGGTTTCCAAACAATATGTGACGCAAATCAATCAACTCCTGATCAATGGTCACTAATAGGTGTCCACTCATCACAAAGTGCTGTTCTATTGTTATTTGGACCTGAAAGATTCATTTCATTTGAGCGTATAAAAATCAAAGATTACTCAAATGAAAAATCTAAAAAAAAGTAAAACGGTGTTGACTATATCACTTATCACACTGTTTTTATGCAATGTCCAAGGACAAGTTGCCAAAGGCCCAGAATCCGCTGGGGAGGGATTTGCCGAAACGTTCGGTTTACCTAAAAATGAAATTGAAGAAATAATCCAATCTTTTGTTGATGATTATAAATCCGACCGCTATGCAGCTAAAGCCAGAATTGTGGGAATCGAGGTCCCAGAAGTAGATGGAAAGTGGACCATTACCGTTACCGGTAAAGAAATCGAATCAAAGAAATGGGAAGTCCTTTTGTCTCGAGGATTGCCAAAAGAACCAACCTACATTTATCGTGCTGAAGCAACCATATTGAAAGCTATCCATGATGGTGAGCTAAATGCCATGACCGCTCAGGTAAAAGCATTTTCAAGCGATTACGCCCCTCTTGATGCCTATGAAATGGAAGGTTTTGAACCTACCGAGGAGGAAAACGGTGAAATGAACGCCTTCTCCTTTCACTTTTGGACCAAGGGTTTTCCTGAAGTCATTCCATTCAGGCCAAGTGCTACGCGAAAGGTTCATGGTGGAAATGCTTCCATTTTCTATTATGAAAAAGGCCTTCGAAGTGGCTGGATGAGTATGGCCCCAGGTGATCGGGTACGTGATGATGCGCGGGAGCAGGCGCAACCATTTCCGATGATGGGAATAATCATAAAGGGAACCTCAAAAGGTATTGTAGATGGCGTACCAGTAACCGTATCTGAGGGCAATACCGTATTTATCCCTGCAAATGTAAACCACAAATGGTGGAATGAGTCTGAAGAACCCTGTGAATTAATACTGATTATGTTCGGCAAAGGAGCTTAATCGGTAACTTACCGAAAGTTCTTATTTTTATCCAAAGCAACTCGCAATTTAACAAGGCGGGACCAAAATAAGCGAAGAAAACACAGGGTGAACAAGGCTTTCACAAAGGTTTATTCATCTGATAAGGTACAATGCGGTGGACAGTTAGCTATTAAGAAATGGCCTGTTTTTCTTCGCCTTAACGGTTGCGGTAGTTTGAAAAAATCGTATTGAACTATTAAAATTCTCCAAGTGCTGTTTAAAAGCGAACATTTGAACCAAATTAAAACAGGTGAAATTTCATTGGCGTTTCGAAAATGGAAAAGGCCGTCCGTGAAAAAAGGCACTTTGATGAATACGTCTATCGGGCAAGTTCAAATACTGGACATAACGAAAATTGACATTAGTAGCATAACGGAAAAGGATGCTCTAAAGTCAGGTTTCAATGATTTAAACGCGCTTATCGCGGTTCTCAACTCAAGAGATGGTGGACAGATTTATAAGGTAGAAGTAAGCTATTCCAATCCAGACCCACGAATTGAACTTCGAAACGATTCAGAAATCACCCAAACGGATTTTGACAAAATAAAGGCTAAATTGAATCGATTGGACAAATACAGCCGAAGTGGAAATTGGACGCTCCATATTTTGGGCGCAATTATGGAAAACCCGAAACTTAGTGCGGGGCAGTTAGCGGAAAAAACGGGCAAAGAGAAAGAATGGCTAAAAACCAACATTCGGAAACTCAAAAATATCGGACTTACGGTAAGCCATAATCCCGGTTATACAATTTCGCCACGTGGAAAAATATTCATGGAAAAACTAAATGGATAAAACCAATGACTACCCCTAAGCACCGCACTAAATAATGGGATAGTTCTCGACTACTTTAGAATTTCCTATTCAAATGGAAAACCTACCCTGGCGACTCTAGAATTAACAACTGATTCCAATACTTTTGAACTCGATACTTTTCAAGAGTTCACACTTGACCAATTGGAAACTGAACGGAATAAATTGAATAAATTGAGTTGAATTAAAAAATATAGGGTGTAATGGCTGCAGGCTATGGCGAGAAGCCCAATTGTTTTGGAAAATACCACGGTGTTCCGACTTGTTGCATACTTGAAAAGTTAAACGCTCACCACCCTAACCAATACAACATGAAAATTTACAGAACAAGAAATCAATCCAGGGTTCTTTTTTTGATAAACCTTTTTCTATTTTCTTTGGCGCATTTGGTCTGGTCACAGGAAAAAATAGGTAAGAACCCGGAATCAACCGAACTATCGGTTGAAGAGATGGTATCGCAAATCCAGGTGGAAGTTGATCCCGGGTTTGTTTACGATTATGAACAGACCAAATTTGTTCCTCCTCCTGGAAAAATCCTACTTATTATGGGGCAGACCGTTGAAAGTATTTCAGAATATCTTGATAATTTTCCTGACCAAAGGATTCCAGCGGGTTGGTCCGCTTATTGGGGAGTCCCTGAATTTAAAGGAATTACAGAGTCGCATAAAAATGATACGGGCAGCACACAAAATCACCAAATGTTAATTGATACGTTTCCCAATACGGTTGTGCAAAGTGCTATGTGGATGGTGGGAAAGTGGAATGTTGCGAAATTTGCCGGAGATGGGGCCTATGACCGTGTCATAAAAAAATATAGTGCATGGGCCAAATCGGTAAACCGACCTATCTATCTTAGGATAGGTTACGAATTTGACGGCCCCCACAACGCACTTGAACCTGAGGAATTTATCAAGGCATATAGACACATTGTAGATCTTATGCGCAAAAAAGGAGTGGACAATATCGCATTTGTTTGGCATTCTTATGCCTCCAAACCTTTCAAGGATTATCCAATTTCCGCATGGTATCCCGGTGACGATTACGTGGACTGGGTAGCGATTTCTGTCTTCGGACATGCCTATAAGGGTATAGACTTTGGTCGCTACTGCGATAATGTTCTGGAATTTGCCAAACAACATAAGAAACCAGTGATGATTGCGGAGTCCAATCCAATCAACGGCATCGATGGAAAAAGTGCTCAGGTATGGGATCAATGGTTTGTAAACTTCTTTACGTTCATCCACCAAAAAAATATTAAAGCCATTAGTTTTATAAACGAAGATTGGACCCGGACAAAAATTCCCGGTATTTCAGAATGGAAAGACAGTCGTCTCTACAATAACGAAAAAGTTTCCCAAGCCTGGTTTGAAGAGACCAACAAAGAGCGCTATCTAAAGCAGTCAACAGAACTCTTTAAACAACTGGGATATACCAAAGAATAGGTAAATAATTCTTGCGAAGCAGTATTTTAGAAATGGTAACCAGCAATAGCAAGTTTATAAAATAATAGCTCGCACCATTTACCATACGTAGTAAGCTATTTTAAAAATTGTACAAGTGCTAGAGACAATACTTTCCATATTAGCAGAATTCGGATTAATCCGGGAGGATTACGAACATCGAAAAAGGATTGGCAAAATGGACGAACTGAACAAGATAATATCAGCATATAACAAAGGAGTATAACTAAAAATCGCAGGAGCGATAAAAACAAAGTAGAAACCTAAAATACGCTCGTTGGACCTATGAAACGTCAGTAAGTGGAAACCCACCAGCTCAAAAAGCATTATGTCAAAAAAAATACCTTTCGTATTCCTAACCCTCTTCCTTGTTTTCCCAAAGGGATATGCTCAAGACATTGAAGTATTAAAACAGGGCATTGAAAATAGTATTGGTTCTAAAAATGCCATTGTTGGAGTAGCGATAAACGGAATGAAGCGTGAAGACACTTTGAGCATCAATGGTCAAAGACATTTCCCGATGCAAAGTGTATTCAAGTTTCCAATTGCCTTGACAATTTTATCGGAAGTAGATAAGGGCAACTTTTCCCTGGACCAAAAAATTAAGATTAAGAAAAGTGAGTTGCTGCCCGGACTTTGGAGTCCAATACGAAAGAAGTATCCCGAAGGTGGCACACTGGCCCTAAGCGAAATCATTAAATATATGGTCGCTTTAAGTGACAATATCGGTTGTGATGTTTTGCTGAAACTTCTCGGCAAACCGCAGGTTGTCGAAAACTATTTTTCAAATATTGGTTTTAAGGATTTTGCAGTGAAGATAAACGAAGAAACCATGCAAAATAATTGGGATTTGCAATTTTTAAATTGGACGACCCCAAGAGAAGCCAATAAGATCCTGTCAACATTTTATAAAAACGAAAAGGGCTTGCTTTCCAAGAAAAACCACGACTTTATATGGAGGGTAATGAAAGAAACCCAAACCGGAAAAAAAAGACTGAAGGGGCAATTACCTAAAGAAACCGTTGTTGCCCACAAGACTGGCTGGTCAGGAAAGCATAAAGAAACGGGTATAACCGCTGCGGTAAACGATATTGGTATTATTTTTCTACCAAATGGGGAATACTTTATCCTAAGTGTTTTTATCACCGAATCAGCAGAAGATTTTGAAACCAACGAGAAATTAATAGCTGACATTTCAAAAATGGCTTGGGATTATTTTACAGGTAAGTAGTAGGGATTATCCAAATGAAATAGATCAATGCCCATACGTAATCTTGTCTGTAGTGCATTTCTTGTCGGTGGTAAGACCCAAGTATTGGTTCGACCTTAAAAGTGCTATTTCGACAATAGAAAGTTCCATTGGAATTCTCAGGGCCACGAAATCATGGCCAGGACCGCGATAGTACATCAATTGAAAGCTTTTGGAACTGAAAAATACCATATTCGAAAAAAGGACGTATCACAGGGACATGAATTGGCTCTTTGATTTCACCCAAAATTTTACTGAACGTAAGAAATGGGATAAACAGACTTTGGAAATTGACTTTTTTGAGGGTTTTACTGCACTAAAAAAAGGAGTTAAGGTGTATACAAAATCAATTGAAGGTGTGCGTATGGAAACGGAGTATTTAACATTCAACCCCCCCTATGAGATTTCAATTAGAATGATCAACAAATCGCCAATTTTCAAGGATTTTGTCGGAACCTGGGAGTACTCGTCAAATGGGAACAAAGAGACCACTTTGAAAATCACATATCGTTTTAACCTAAAATTTCCATACACCCTGGTCAAACGTAAAGTTCTGCTAAAAATTAAGAGGAACATTACCAAAAAACTTCTTTTCTTAGAAAATCATCTACAAGAATTGGGAGATAAAAACTCAATCCCATGAGGTGTTAAGACCGATTGAGAATGCTTTTTACGATAAAAATTGGTTTGACGCAATCAAATACACGGTTAGACTATCCATACAAACGGTAGCTTAGAACCCAACCCACACTAGGACCTAAATCGGAAGCCGACCACTCAATGCGACCATGCTAACTTTAGACTTGACAAAAATGAGCGCTTCATTCCGAAAAAGTATTTTAATTTCAAGCCCATCCCCCTTTTAAAATTTCAATCAAGATTTATTTGTTCGAGGACCTTTTAAAAAATAATCCTACTTTTTTGTTATGGCCCCATCGATTTTATCGTTATCAAGATAGAATGAACAAAGAGGAATTTAGACGTAACGTGTTTTCATTATCTGAGCAATTGTTCCCGATGGTCTCCCGTATGCTTGGCAACCGAGCGAACGCAGAAGATGCGATTCAGGAAATAATGATGAAACTTTGGGTCAGGCGCCATAAAATTGGACAACACCCGAACGTCAAAGGATTGGTATTTTCCGTAGCGCGTAATTATTGTGTTGATGTACTCCGGAAAAAAAGATGGGAAATCCAGGATACTTCCTTACACCACGGGATATTAAAATCAGATTATGAACAAGAACCATTGGAATGGAAAGAACTCAATCTTCTGATCAGAAGAATCCTTAAAAACTTGCCTGAGCGACAGCGCGAAGTTTTGATGATGCGAGATTTGGACGGTTATGAATTTACTGAAATCGCCGCTGCGACAAAACTGAAGGTTGAACATGTACGGGTTTTGTTATCGCGGGCAAGAAAACAAGTAAGTATTCAGTTAGAAAAAATATACAGCTATGAAGGAAAGTAAAATGGAAAGCTTACGTAAAGCCTATCAAGAAGGGAATACGACATTGAATGAAGAGCACTATTTATTCAATAAGGCCGAGAATTCAGGGTCTTCCTTGGAAGCATGGTCCGCGTTCGTCAGAAACAATAAATCGATAAGCCCTAAAGACTTTAATGATAGACTATGGGAGTCATTTCAGGCTAAAAGAAGTAGAAAGCGAAAAAAAGCTGTCGTTCTCGTATCGGCAGCAGCTTCAGTGCTGTTATTTGTTACTCTTTTTATGGGCAACCCAGGGCAAAGAGAACTCAGCTACTCCGAAAAAGAAGCGCTCCTAAATCAAGCTTTGGATATGTTTCCCAACACGCCCCAAAAAGGGATGGAACGAAATATTATTTATGAAAATGAAATGATAATTCTCTATACAACTTCGGATTGAGCAATCTATCCCAAATAACTATTTGATGAGCAATTAAACATACAGAAAGATGAAAAAAACAATGTTAACTTCATTTGCGATACTACTGGCGATTTCGCTAGTTCAAGGGCAAGAAAACCAAGAGAAAAAAGAGAATACCTCCAAGCGGGAAAAACTTCATGTTGCGCTAAAAGAGGGGGCAGACCCTGACATTTATGTTGATGGTAAGAAGTTTGATTTCCCCATGGAATTGCTTGACAAAAATAGAATTGAATCCGTAAACGTTCTTACCAGTGATTCGGCATTGAGAGATTATAATGCGAAAAATGGTGTTGTCCTCATTACAACAAAAAAGAACTTTGTTGAACCAAATGAATCTGAGGTGACCACAATAGGACCTGCCAAAGAAAGAAAGACCCCGATGATAATCATAAATGGAGAAAAATCCAGTCAGGACGTGCTTAAAAAATTATCTCCTGATGCTATTGAAAGTATAGAAGTATTTAAAGATGAACAAGCTTTGCAGAAATATAATGCGCCCAACGGGGTTATTGTCGTAAAAACAAAAAAAGGAAAGCAAAAATAAAGCTACCTTTTCAATGCTAAGGTATACTGAAAAAAGCCTTTGAACTCACTAGCAAGGAACGGGGAAGTCGGGATATTGTTGCAGCAAGCTGGTGTTGTGTCTTGGTCATCTCTTGAAAAAGTTCCGGAAAACCTAGATAAGCCGGGTAAAACGGCCTAAAACAAAGAATACCTCTGAGCGGTTCGCGTTTAGGCGCGAACCGTTTTTGTTTTTAAGTATATTGAAGACTGAAAACAAACACGCATCATACCTATCTGTGCCAACATCCGCCAGATGTCATATCTGTAAAGAAACAACATGAAGAAAAAAGTAATGGGCTTAGGTTTTTTGATCCTGTTTTTTGGAATCGCTTTTGGACAAGATCAAATGACGCAAACCGCTTTTGAAAAACTTTGTGATTCCACAGGACTAAAGTTTGAAATGCCCAAAGGATATCAAGTAACCGATGTCAAAAAAAATCGGGATTTGATGTATTCTTTTGCCATTCTAAATGAAGACGCATCCATGGAAATTAGATATACCATTTGGTCATTAAAGCCAGCATTTGAACGGTACAAAAAGTCCTTGGAAAACAGCAACTCAACGATGATTTCACCCAATAAAATGTACCAAGGGACCGTACAGGCAAACCTACTGAACATGACCAGCGGTCAAATGTACAATATAGGACCTTTTCCCACTCAAGCCGTAAAAGAGGAATTTAATGCAGATGCAGGGGGTTCATGCTTTTTCGAATTTGATTGTGAGTTTGGAAAAGGATATAAATATGGACAGTTTATGTATTTGCACAAAGATGATATCGCCGATGTTATTGTAACTTTTATGAGCAATAACAAAGAAACCCATCCCGATTTGATGATGGTAGGATTTCATGCATTAAAATTTAAATAATACGACTTGCCAACACAATCACACGTGATAAAGGATAGATTAAAATCCGGGAGGCTAAAAAATAAATCAGTAGAAACAAAAGCGAACCGTATGAGAGCTTGCCGCTAGTAACGAACAAACCATGAAAAAAACAGTAGTACATTTTGAAATAGGATGTAGTGATATTGAGAAAACCGCTGAATTTTACAAAGCAGTCTTTGATTGGAAACTCAATCGACATGGAAATTCCGCAGTAATTGACACAGGGAAAGAAGACGCTTTAAGTGGGCATATTAATAAATTAGGCCCAAATGACCCCCAGAATTACGTAACGGTTTATATTGAAACCGATTCGCTGCAAGCTGACCTAAAAGCGATTGAATCGAACGGTGGAGAGGTATTTGTAAAACCGGTCGAGTTGCCTGATGGAAGAACGTTTGCTTGGTTCAGAGATGTAGCCGGTAATCTTATTGGATTGATTGCTCCCAAGTAAAGGAATATTCACTTAACAAAACCTATAGCAACCAAGGCGGGGCATGCTCCCAATTTAAATACTACGAAAAAATAAGGGTCAATACGATTATACGCAATTTTGAAAAAAGAAACAGAAATACAAACCGTTGCTGAACTGGAAAAGTGGTTGAAGGACAACTGCTATGCAATGGACAGTTACAGCATTAATGGGAACGTCATTTTTGAGGGCTATGGACTTGAAAACAACGGTGGACTTTTTCAGTGGTTTTATACGGAACGTGGCAATAAAGAAACGCTGGAACATTTCCCAAGCGAAAAGGATGCCGTGCAGTTTGCCCTGAAACAAATTCAAACGGATGAACACGCAAAGCGTAACTATTTAGCGATGTACAAAACCGATGAAGAGGTCGAACAAGTAATTTCGGAATTGGAGCAACGTGGAATTGAATATTGGACCGATAAAATCCTTTACGGACCATCCGATGACTGGAGGACAAGAATTTTTGTGGTGGGTTGTGGTATTGAAAAAGTGATGGATTTAAAAGAAAAAGCTAGCTAAAAATGACTGGGGTCCCTTGTCCTTTCTTAGTAACTTTAAATGCATGTATCATCATTTTCACGAGACACAAGGGTATGACTTCAATTGGACCAGGGTCTTTTCGAATAATGGGGAATTGTACGTCGTTCCTAATGACTTTTCAAACGTAATCAAAAGTGAATCTGATCATAGCTCAAACCCAAAACAAATAGGTTATACTAAAACCAATAGCCATGAAAAGCACTTTTTATTTTTTTGTTCCGCTCTTGTTTCTTTCGAAAATCACCTGTGGTCAACAAGAGGATATCACCGATAAATGGAAGACGGTACGCATTGAAGACAGTACCCTTGGTAAGGTCGATTACCATATTTACAGAAAGAAGATGGACGACCATAAACCGCTAATTGTATACCTGCAAGGTTCCACAAACTTTCCATTATTTTGGATAAACCCAGATGGACGATATTCCAGTGGTATCACATTGAATGTTGATTCAATCAGTACTCATTATCATGTGGTACTCATCAGCAAACCCAATACACCTCTTGTGGACCGAATCAGAATAGCCCCATCGGGCAGAAAGCAATACCCCATGCAGGAAGGATATCGGGAAAAGTATAGCCTAGATTGGCGAGCAGACTCTGCGGACAGGGTCATCGATGACGTAATAAAAAAACTGGACGTTGATAGCTCTACGGTCATCGTTTGGGGGCATTCAGAAGGTTCACAGGTAGCACCTGCAGTAGCGGTAAAGAACAAAAAGGTTACCCACGTCATCGCCATGATGGGCAACTCACTCAATCATTTGTATGATTTTATTCTCAGTGAAAGGGTCTCGGCGTTCCATGGTGAAAAGTCAAACGAGGAGGCGCAGTCGAACATTGATTCTTTATATGCCGAATTTGAAAAAGTATACCAAGACCCAAAATCCACCACAAAAGAATGGTTTGGAGAAACCTATTACAAATGGAGCAGTTTCTCCTTAACCTCCCCATTGGAAAACATGCTGAAGCTCGATATTCCCATTCTTTATGTCGCTGGTGGGGAAGACCGCCAAAGTATCTTAAATATGGACTACGCAAAACTTGAATTCCTCAGGAAAGGAAAGAACAATTTGACCTATAAAGTATATCCAAACTGCGACCACTTCTTTCTGGAAACCAAAACTGATGAATCCGGTAAAAAAGAATGGATTGACCACTTGGATGAAGTCAACGCTTTTGCTTTGGAATGGATAACTAAAAAATGATGGACAAACTTTGCACTACGCCATATACGGGTAATGGCGATTGACATTAAAAAATTGGATTTTATAATGAAGTCTTCGGATTTCCGCAAAACTTTGTTTTCTGTGAAAATGATAAGGTTACATTTTTTTTGGCAAAACGACCCTAACTTTTGTAGCAATTGACTGGGAAAATCCAACTTCAAAAATGGTTTTGTTAAAACGAAAAGAAATCAAAACCCTTCTGGTTTAAAAATGGTGGGGTATCCGAAGAAAGCAAATGCAACTTTAAAAACAGTTGAAACGCGCGCAACTAAATTGGAACCGTTGACGCAAAAGTAAAAGGGCTGTAAAGAAAACATGAAAAAAGAATGATAAAAGGACTTTTTGAAACCCATTTGTTCGTTGAAAACCTTGAACGTTCAATAGAATTCTATACCCAGATATTAGGACTTGAACAGTTTCTTTACGAAGAAGAAAGAAGGGCCGCATTATTTTGGATTGGAGATAAACCAAGACAAGCCTTTTTAGGTATTTGGGAAAAACCCAAAGAAGAAATCGATTTAAGGCATTTTGCCTTCGAGTGCGATTGGCAATGGATTTTACACGAATCCGTTACTTTTCTAAAGTCCCACAAAATAGATTTTTGGAATTTCCTGGGCGATAATTCTGAAAAGCCCATGGTATTCGCCAATATTCCAGCGATAGCTATTTATTTTTCCGACCCTGACGGACATTACCTAGAATTCATAGGAAAACTGCCAGGAGAATATAAACCCGAAAAAGGAAGTTCGGTCGTCTCCTACGAAGAATGGTCAAAACTTGAAAAAGAGGACCAATAGGTGAACGACTTTCCTTTTTTTTCGGAAAATCCTCTTGGACTTTCAGTTTCTTATACCCTTGTAAAACTAAATGTTGCGATAAATCATTATTCCTATATTGGAGGGTCACTTGCGAGCAAAAAAATGAAGATCCAAAAAGTACATCGCACAGAAGCCAAAAAAATTACAGAATTGACCATGCGTTCGAAAAACCACTGGAACTACGGTGTTGCTCAAATTGCCGAGTGGCGGGATGAATTGACCCTTACTCCTGAATACATAGATAAAGAGCAGGTCTATAAACTGGAGGTTTCCGGGAGACTTGTGGGTTTTTATGCCTTTCACCCTGAAAATAGCGAAGTTATTGCACTGAACTTTCTATTTGTTGAACCCGAGTATATTGGTAAAGGATATGGAAAAATACTTATCACGGATTTTTTAAAAAGGATTGAAAAACTGGACTATCGGAAAGTTACTCTTGATGCCGACCCAAACACGGAAAATTTCTATAAGGCAATTGGATTCAATGTCGTTGGAAGACGTAAAAGTGCTATCAAAGATAGATTTTTGCCAATTATGGAAATGGACCTATCAAAACTTGCGTCGAATAAAGAATGACCACAAATAATCAACAACTATATGATTGAAGAAAAACAATACGGCCAATTCTGGGAGAGATTTGGGGTATACTTATCTTCTTTGGAACATTTTTAGCCATAGTTTTGAGCTTCAGAATGTGGAAAAGCGATATAATTGAATAGGTGCCCAAAGCATCCTGCGACCGGCGCTCAAAGGTCAACCTCATTTTTTGACCAAAATTCGAGGCATAAAACCGCCCACCCAAATTATTCATACCAGTTACACGGTATATTTAAAAAGTCAATCGAAAAAAATGAAGCCAAGAGAGTTAATTGAAAAATGGGTAGAAACTTTTAATGAAGGAAACGCTGAAAAGATTTCAGAATTTTACCAGGATGACGCTATCAACCATCAAGTGACCCATGAACCGGTCGTTGGAAAAACGGCAATCCGAGAGATGTTTGAAAATGAATTTAGCCAAGCGGAAATGACGTGCATTGTCGAGAATATTTTTGAGGATAATGATTGGGGAATTCTGGAATGGAAAGACCCCTTGGGACTTCGTGGTTGTGGCTTTTTTCAGATTGAAAATGGGAAAATCAAATTTCAGAGAGGTTATTGGGATAAGCTATCCTTTCTAAGGCAACATAAATTGCCCATCCCCACCGAATAAAATCTTTTGAGGTGGTTACTTAAAATTGGGAAAACTAACAATCATGTCATTATTAGCGATCGCCCTATTGAGTACATACCCTCTGCTATGTAATTCCAAAAAAACGGGGGACACCCACTTTTATCTATTTTCATGAAGAAGATGATACACGGAGCGACCAAAACTAACTGCTGTTACAAAGGCTATTATTTGTAGCTTTAATTTGTTAACTTCACGACAATCTACTAGTAACGACTAGATTTACTGAGTTTGGAAAGTTATGGACTTCTTCTTGCCCAAGCGTATCCAAGGCAAACCAATAATGACCCGGACCGCAAAATTTAGTATAGATGATTTTTAATTAATGAGTTAACCTTAAATCCGCTGAAAATGAAAAAAAAATTACTAGGAATTTGTTTGGTCCTTTGGTGCTATACTGGAATAAGCCAAAAAATTGACAATGATGACAATGTGACCAAACCATTGAAAGTCAATCAAGTTGATAATGCTGATATTATCATAAAGTCCTTGGATGACCAAACCGCCAAGTTTTCCAAAGTAGCTCGAGAGATTTGGGAAAATCCAGAATTGGGCTATTTGGAATATACCAGCACAAAACTATTGGCCGATGAACTAAGAGCAGCTGGTTTCAATGTTGAAACAGGAGTTGCAGATATGCCCACTTCATTTGTGGCCACCTACGGCAAAGGGGGTCCGGTTATTGGGTTCCTGGCCGAATTCGATGCGCTTCCCGGATTATCCCAGGATGCCGTTCCTTACCGATCAGTTTTAGTAGAAGGCGGAAATGGCCACGGATGCGGCCACAATCTATTCGGAACAGCGGTAATTGCCTCTGGTATTGCGCTTAAAGAATGGATTGACGCCAATGATGTAAAGGCCACCATTCGAATATTCGGTACACCTGCCGAAGAAGGTGGGGCCGGCAAAGTCTACATGGTGCGTGCTGGCCTATTTGAAGATGTGGACGCAGTGATAAACTGGCACCCTGCCGATCGCAACGTTGCCAATGCCACTACCTGCAATGCCGTGATGCATGGCTATTTCAAATTCAGTGGCCAGAGTTCACATGCAGCTGGTTCTCCGCAAAGGGGGAGGTCGGCATTGGATGGCGTCGAAGCCATGAACCACATGGTCAATATGATGCGCGAGCACGTAGACCAGGGAAGTAGAATACACTATGTGATCACCAATGGCGGCCTTGCCGCCAATGTAGTTCCAGACTATGCGGTAGTAGAATATATGGTGCGGCATCCAGATGTTACCGAAGTAAAACAGATGTGGGAAAGAGTGGTAAAAGCAGCACAAGGCGCTGCCATGGGAACAGGAACTGAGATGGAAATAGAGCTTGTCTCAGGCATGTACGGCCTTTTACCCAACGAGACCTTAGCCAAAACGATGCACAAAAATCTCACCGTTGTAGGTGGTGTTGAATATGATGCAAAGGAATTGGAGTTTGCCCAAAAGATTCAAGAATCATTTAATTCCGCTAAAGTTCCCCCTTTGAGCAATGCCAAGGAAATCCAACCCTACCGCATGTCCCATTTTCCCGCCTCTACCGACGTAGGTGATGTGAGTTATGTGGTACCTACGGTTGGCTTGGGCACTGCAACTTGGATACCAGGGACCGCAGCGCACACTTGGCAAGCGGTGGCAGCAGATGGAATGTCGATAGGCTTTAAAGGGATGATGAACGCTTCAAAGACCATGGCACTTACGGGTAAAGACCTCATTCTGAACCCATCGTTGATTGAAGAGGCCCAAAAAGAATTCGAGAAAAGATTGGGTAGTTTGGTGTATGAACCATTGGTTGGTGACATGAAGCCACCTTTGGAGTACCGAAAGGATCAAAACAAGGTAAAATAATTCGGTCGAGCGCTTCATTTTAAAGCGTACCCTACTTTTATCCATGTAGAAGTAGGGATAAAAAGCGTGTACTACTGCTATTTTCAATAAGTGACGGTGGACTACATCCTACCGTCGAAACTTGATGGCGTCATCAAATGAAGCAGTTAATAAACTATTTTACGATCAAACCAGGGAAAGCTTTATCCTTAGGGCATTGGAAAAGACATGTAAATTCCATCAATCAAGTATCTTTAAGGTCAAGCAGGTCCTATTTTCGCTCTTAAACGGAAAGTCAACGTCCTAACTTAAAAGAACTGTTTCAAGTATTTTGAACAACAATTTTATGCATAAATTCATATGGATGCCAACCCTTGTCTTTTTGGTAATCAGTTGCAAAAAAAAACCAAATCAAACTACCAAAAATACTTTGAACCCCATTGAATATGCAATGGACAATACTGCAAAGTTGATTTTGGAGAATCCTGAAATCAACGCTATTTCCGTTGGGGTTTACAAGAATGATAAAGCATATACCAGATATTACGGGGAAATCGATAAAGGTAAAGGTAACCTAGCAGATGATACTTCGATTTTTGAAATAGCATCGGTTACAAAAACATTTACCGCCTACCTTACTGCGCAGGCCGTTTTGGACGGGAAGCTCGATTTGGATGATGATATCAGAAAGTACCTTGATGGCTCGTACGACAACCTGGAATTGGAAAATCGTCCTATTCGCATCAAAGATATCTTGACCCATACTACAGGAATTAAACATGAGCTCTACTCGAAAACCTTGTCAAAAATGTTTTCAATAGATGCTTCCGAACAGGAACAAAAAGCAATTTCCGAATACAAAAAATCGGATTTTATTGGGGATTTGCATCGCTACCCGTTAGAGACCGTTCCAGGAACGATATTTGACTATTCGGGTTTTATTGCACCGGAAATATTGGCAATAGTTTTAGAGAACGTGTACCAAAAATCCTATGAAGCGCTATTGAAACAGTACATTCTCGAGATGGCCGATATGCGACATACTTCTTTACAGCTTGGTAAGGCACATAAAAAAAATCTTATAAACGGATATGCGGATAACAATCGGAAAGTAAAACCAATGCAAATGCCCCTAACCGGTGCCGGGGGTGGATTAAAATCCACGGTCCCCGATATGGTAAAGTACATTGAATTTCTTTTAGGGCCCGGTGATCCCATACTTACTGAGATGAGAAAACCCCTATTTTACGATGAAGAAGAAGGTGATGAATACGGGTATTTTTGGATGGTAGATGGAGATGACCTGATGATGCATAATGGAGGAACAGGCGGAAGTGTCAATTGGCTGATTTTGTTGCCAGAGATTAAAGCTGGATTTACGGTTTCGTTCAATTGTAATAGTGAAAGCGCCAATGATTTAATAAACAGGATGGCCTCATTACTTATCATGGACCTCTTAAATTATCCTACAAAAAATGCGTACTATCCCATCAGAAATTATATAAAAGAAACTCCTGAAGTCTGGTTGGAAAAATACCATCAATTAAAGAAGGAGCGCGGTAAAGAATACAATTTTGATGATGATTCCATGCTGAACGATCTGGGCTATGAACTATTGGGTTTAGATAAAATCAAAGAAGCCGTGGAAGTTTTCCAGTTGTTGGTTTCAGAATTTCCAGATTCTGCGAATGCGTATGATAGTTTAGGGGAGGGTTATTTTGTAAATGGACAATATGAACTGGCCTTGGTGAATTATAAAAAATCCCTCGAGTTGAACCCGACAAATACCAATGCTCAAAGAATGATTCAAAAAATTGAACAAACAAAAAAGTAATGAACATAGCGGTATCCTATCCATACTGAACCCAAGTGTAGTGGCCTTTCTTAAAAACGAAAAATGGAGGTAGAAAAAGATTTTATCCAAAGGGAAATCCAACGTTTGACCTTAGTATTAGCAAAACTGGTCGGAAAAGCGCTCGGATTGAACACAGATGATTTTGAACAGGAATTTCAGAATATCGAGTCCGAGTTAAAAAGCGAGTTCGATTTGACACTAGTTGGGATTTCTGAAATGAAAGCTATAGCATTGAAGAACAAAATAGAGGGATTGGACGAGCAACATCTGGAAAAATTGGTGGAATTAATTACCGCGGTTGTTGTAAATTCAAAGAAAGGATTCGGACAAAAACTGGCCAGAAACGGAATCCTTATCATTGATTTTTTGGATGCCAGTTCCAAAACGTTTTCCCTAAGAAGAATGGAACTGAAAAGCATCTTACAAAAGATGCTCTAGCCAATGGCTAAAGTGGATTGACTTAGATATGTAAAAGAGTAACGCCAGCTTGTAAAAAGCGTGAAATTTCGTTGTAAAGTACAAGCTTTCGGTTCTTTGTAATAGCCAAAAGTGCCGCCAACAAGAGCTATAAATGTTATGTGATTTAAAAACTACCAACTGTGAAGCAACTAGAATCCGAAATAAAAAGATTATCCGGAGGAACCGAACTAGAAATTAAAGAAATCTACGATAATTTGACCTTGACCGTCTTTGAGAAAGGTGACTTCCTGGTAAAACAAGGAAACATTTGCAATCAGTATTTTTTTGTGGAGAGCGGCACGCTTCGACTATATTACTGGAAAGCGGATAAGGAGTTTACCGTTTGGCTGGGTCAAGAGGGACAAATTTTCACTGAATTGGACAGCTATCTCAATCAAAGGCCGGCGCTCGTTTCCATTGAAAGCTTGGAAAATAGTTTGGTCTATCGCATAACCAAAGAAAAAAGCGACAAGCTCGCTTTAAAATCCGTGGCCTACAATACACTTTTAAGAAGAACCGTTGAAGAAGCATTTGCCAATATGTCCAGGAACATTATTTCGTTTCAAAGTGAAGATGCCAAAGAACGTTTCCGTAGGGTGGAACAAGAAAAAAATTGGCTTGAAAAGTATCCTTTGAAATACATTTCCAGTTTCATTGGTGTAACCCAAAGTTCATTAAGCCGGGTGCGGGCAAAAAAAGATTGATTTTTTGCCATAGGGCAAAAATTAAAAGATCCATGGGTTTTAGATTTGCTTATATCGCATCAAAAGCAGAAAACTATGGTAACAACTATCTTAATCGCGACAGGAACGGCACTTTTGCTAACATTTTTCATACTACTCTTTAAACTTCCCACTAAAGTGCAGTATATAGAAGAAATTCAAATAGAAGCACCTGTGAAAAAAGTGTACGATGCCATCAGGTTTCAGGAACAGTTGATGAAATGGTCCGCATGGCCGTCCGAAACCAATTCGCAATGTGCCGTCAAAAATGTCGATGGGCAAATTGGAGCACAGACCGTTTATTTGCAAAAAGGCAAACCATTTGGCTACCAAGAAGTGACCGACCTTGTTGAAAACGAAAAAATCAGCTTTTACCTGACCAGCAAAGCACCGTTCGAACAAGATACCCGAATGCATTTTTACTTGAGAGAGATCAATGAAAATAGGGCAAACGTCGCTTTGTACTTTGACAATACCCTAAAAAGACCAAGCCATGTTTTTCCCTATATCTTCGGAATTATCGCCTGGACGCATAAAATGCATCTCAAAGACTTGGCAGGTCTCAAAAAATTCGCAAGCGAAAACGAATGATGGATTCGTATCAAGCACACCAAACGATTAAGCAACTTGAAAAGCGCAAAGGCGGTTATTATTTTTTGACCATTGGCTCCGAAATAATTGACCAATTCAGCCGTAAAAGAGCTACTCGATTAATCTGCAAAATAGACGAAAAAATCACCTACCGCTGTGGCCTCAACCACTTGGGCGATGGGAATTACTTTATCATCGTAGCCAGTAAATACCTGGTGGAACTGAATAAAAAATTGGGTGACCGTGTACGCTATAGAATTGATGAAGATCCCGACCAATTGGGTGTAGACATACCTGAAGTACTTCCTGTTTTTCTGGAACAAGAGCCAGAACTAAAGCAGATATTCAACGGACTGACCTACGGCAAAAAGAGAAATCTGATACACCAAATCTTGAAAATCAAGGATATAGACCGTCAACTAAAAAAAGTCAGGGATTTTCTAGCCACGGAGCGACCGAAAAAGAAATAAAAAAACCAGTAAACCCGACAAATTGCAGTTGCCGCGGTGGTTTACCTACTAAAATTGGAACTTTCTCCATTTTATTGGGTATCTTTTTGTGGAAAAAATGGTTGCTAAGAGTTGGTTCAAAATGATGTTATCCAGATTTTTCCTTGCGGTTGTTTTTATGATGGGCGTTTGCTGTAAATCACAAACACCAGCTTTTCGGGTTGAAATTGTACAGCCAACCATGGAACATGCAGCGGCCTCGATTTGGAGAACGATAGACGCTTTCACTTTCCTTGAAGAAAAAGCCTATAAAATTCATCTACCTTCACATCCACTGATTGATTCCCTCATCATGAAATCGAAGAAGGGAACTTTTGGCAATAAAGACTTTTCTTCAATTCGCACCCTTTTGGAAACCGAGGTTTTTCATCGAGGGAATTATCAGAAGGCATTACATACAGTTGAAAGACATATTGCCTCAATCAATAATCTTGTTCAAGCGATAGCCTCGAAAAAGAGTCAATGGGACTGGGATTTCAAAATATTCGATACCTACCGCATTGTTTTGACCTTATATGGAACTGGTGGGAGTTATGACCCTGATGAAGGAATTATAACTTTGATGACGGATAAAGCGGGTGGCTTTAAAAAGTATACAAATCCGGTCAATACTATAATCCACGAAATTGTTCATATAGGGATGGAACTTTCTATTGTACAGAAATACAGTCTTTCCCACGAACTTAAAGAGAAACTGGTAGATACGTTTGTCCATATTTTTTTCAATGAAAAACTACCAGATTACAAGATTCAAAATATGGGTGGTATTGACATAGACATGTATATCAACAACAAGGAGGATATAGGCTCTCTAAATGCCATACTATCTGAATTTGTCAAAAGGTAAGTTAGGAAGAATGTTATGAACAAATCGTATCCATCCATGCACGAACACGAAGCGAAACCCTTTTCACCAACCAATAAAAATTTAAATCAAAATGAAAGTTACAGCTGAAAAAAATGAAAAAATTGCTACAATGCTATTTGCATCGGTTTATCCTCACTATTTGAATAAACTGGAAAAAAAAGGTAGAACAAAAGAAGAACTACATCAAGTAATAGAATGGTTGACCGGCTTTGATGACAATAGAATAAAGGCATTGATTGAAGAAAAGGCAACCTTTAGAACTTTTTTTCAGGAGGCCAACATACATCCAAATGCGCATTTGATAAAAGGGGTTATCTGTGGTTATCGAATTGAAGATATAGCAGATGAATTTGAATTATATAGACAATGTAGGTATTTGGATAAGTTGGTCGATGAGCTGGCAAAAGGGCGTAAAATGGACAAAATTATGAGAAGCGAAAAGAATTAAATCAGGCACCCCTGGAATAGGAATTGAAACGATATCGATACGGATTATGTCAAATGCGGAAGTCAAAAACAGAACAAAGTGGGTATCAAGTTAAAAGTTGACAAACAGAAATCCAGAATATGATCTCACATGCTTGATTTTAGATCATCTAAAAAATGAACGCTATTGAAATTTACCAGGGATTGGTCCTTCAAAAAGTAAAAATCGTGGAAGCTACCCTTGGACTTAGGCAAATTGGCGAAGGAAAGAACCTGGTAGTTATCCATGGTTTTCCAACGCATGGGTACACCTGGCGAAAGTTACTTCCAAGACTATCCAGTAATTTCAAATGCCATGTACTGGATTTGCCAGGACTCGGAAGTAGTGAATGGACGGAAAAGACCGATTTTAGCAGTAAATCACAAGCAGGATTTGTTATGGCCTTGATGGAAAAGATAGGAATCGACAAATACAGTCTCATAGCACATAATTCCGGTGCGACCGTAGCGCGCTACATAGCGATCGTTCAACCTAAAAAAATCGAAAACTTGATCGTACTGAATACTGAGATTCCGAATCATAGACCGCCATGGATTCCGTTTTATCAAAAAGTGGGATTGCTTCCATTTGTGCCGAGACTAATCCGAATCCTATTGAAGCAAAAGGGGTTCGTGACGTCACCGCTGGGATTCCGGGAATTCTATACCAAGAAATCCATGTTGGATGTAGAATCCAACATATCCCCCTACACAAAACCAGTTATTGATTCGCAAAAAAAGACCATAGGAGCCTTTAAATATCTAAAAGGAATCGACTGGGTGTTGGTCGATGCTTTCAAAAATTTGCACGGAAGTATAAAAGCAAGGACGCTATTTCTTTGGGGCGAAGATGACAGAACGTTTCCTTTGAAACTGGCGAGACAAATGGTTTATCAATTCAATAGTGAAACACAGTTTATCACTATAAAAAAGGCCTCGCTGTTACCTCATGAAGAGAGACCCGATGAAGTGGCACAAGCGATATTGAAATTTATAAAAGAAAATTAGCGGTTCATTAGCGTATTCAGTGTACACCGTTAAAACCAGAACGCTTTTCATTCCAAGCCGATATCAAGGTTCATTTCAGATAAAAAAAGTAATACAGTACCACTGAATGGATGAGCGTAAGAGACACCAGCAGCCATCGCTTTTTATATTTTAGATACAAGGGCGTAACCAGCAACACAGCACTAAATAGAATAATTTGAAATTTTAGTTCGCGGGTATAGCTCGCTATCGCTGCATCATCAAAACGATAGTAAATCTTGAACGCTTCGTGGGACTGGCTATATTCATGGATTACGTAAAACCAAAGGACTACGGTAATATTCACCAAAAGAAAAAGTATTGGTAGTATATACTGCTCGTTTACTTTGTCAGGTACTTTGTTAGGCCTTGGTTCCATTAAAGATCAGGTTTGTTGTTTTAACGAGCATCTTAACCCCACGTACGAAAAAAACAAGTACATACTTAATTAGATAGAAAAGTACGGGAATCCAGAATGCCAAGGTAACCACCACCGTAGGTATGGCCCTCCCCAGAGTAATGGTAATAACATATATTAAGGCGCAGACCGCTGTAGTCCAAAATGACCACAACCATACCTTTTTGCCCGTGGTCTTGTAGTTCACTTTCGCTTTTTGTTTGGATTTGGTCCTTTCCAGATAGAGCACGAAGCCCAAAATGGAAAGTACACCGGAAGTGAGCCCAAAAAAGGAATAGATAACCTTTACCCAAATACCTCCAAAGTCACCGTAGTGGAGCCCCTCCTGGGCATAGTAAGCCTTATCGTGCATGGATTTTTTCCGTATGTCATACCGCGCTAGTTCGGTATAATCCTTTTTATCCAGAACAATATTGTTGATACCGTGTGCGTAGGCAGTTTTAGGGACATCCCCTTTTATGGTAATCGTTTGGGTTCCGTTGCTGGAGGGAGCAATGGCACTGGGAACCAAATCTGGGAACAATTCCCGTGAAGCGTTAAAAGCCTTGATATAGTCAACGGTATGGGCAATATCTTCCTCTTTGGAAATGGGCTTTTCCGTCCGCTTATACCGCTCAGGGCTCTTTACCAATAGCACGGGCTGGAGAATGGACTGAAGTCCGAGCCAGGCGCCAGTGATAGCGATCATAAGATTGAACAAGAGGGTCGTCATGCCAATGATTTTATGGTAGTCTGCGGACTTCACCTTAAGGTTTTTCTTTCGGATAGCTCCAAAAAACTGACGTTTCATGAAACCACCATAGATTAGAATGCCCGTTATCGTGGAAATCAATAAGGCAATACCGCCAAGACCGACCCACCATCGCCCCATAAGACCGTTGAACATCCGTACATGAATGTGCCTTATGTAATGGCCAAAGGTCTTGAAATAATCCCTTGTCCCCTCTACCTCGCCAGATTACGGAGTGACAAAAATCTCATAATTGTGGGTGGTGATGTTAGTAATACCGTCGGTGACCGAAAAAAAGACACGCCAGTTCCGGGAAGTATCTAGAGATGGCACGACCCCACCAAAATTGGATGCACCATAGACCGTTTTGAGGCTATCGACTACCTTGTTGAAATCTGGATTATAGGATGTTTGGCCTACGGGTGGTATGCCAATCTCATAATATTTCGAGTTGAGGGCCTCATCAATCTCTACTTTGAACAAGGCGAGTACCCCTGTAACGCTCAAAACCGCAATGACCACCCCTGCGTACAATCCAACCCAGTTATGGATGCTCCACAGTTTCTTGTTTATTTTCTTTGACCTGGACAATTTTTTAGTCGTCATGCTAAACCTAAAAGTTTCTAGACTATGTCGAAATTAAAGAAATTTGATGTCATAAATACATCCTCCATCTACAGATTTTAGTGATTTTTTGGCCATCTACTGATTTTATACGATTCGCCTTCACATGGGTCATTTGAAGAGGGAACCTCTCCCGATATTTTACACCGCCAATAGGTGCTTACAGAAAAATATTTTGTAAAGAAATCTGTTATTTTTCCTTCCTTTGAAGGATTCTCGACTGCACGAATTAGCAAGATTTTGATATCGGGTGGCACCAAAAGTGAAACAGCTGCATTTTTTTATCGTCTTTGATAAAAATCGTCTTTAATATGCCCAGTCAACCAAAGCGCTACGGGATACCCATTCAAAAGTCAACCCTTCTTACCCTAGTTACACCCCTCTTCCTGCTATTTGCCATTCCAAAAACGTCTGGTCAAGTAGCTTCGGATCCCTTCGAATTTCAATTTGAGGACAAAATCTTAAGGGGGTTGATTGAAAAACCACAAGACGTAAAGCCCAAAGCCCTTGTAATCCTTATACCGGGATATGGAAGAACGAATTTTGTGAAAGGAAATTGGTACGCCAACTTGCGGGAAAAATTAGTGGCATCGGGGTTGACGGTAGTTTTTTGGGATAAAATGGGATGTGGTAATAGCGATGGTGATTTCGATGCCCAGCAACCTGTTGAAAATTCTGCAGATGAAGCGATTGCTGCCCTACAAAAAATAAAAAAATTAAAAGTTCCCGGATTTGAAACGATAGGATTTTGGGGAATAAGTCGGGCTGGTTGGATAGTTCCATTGATCAACGAACAATTTCCAATGAAATTTTGGATTTCCGTTAGTGGAACGGACGATAAGGAAAACTTTGGCTACCTCCTAAAATCAAATCTTATCATCGCCGGTAAAGAAGAAAAAGAAGCGCAAACATTATACGAAGCTTGGATGTTGGGACACAAAATTTTCAATACCCAAGGCAAGTATGAAGACTATTTGAACGCAATAAAACCCTTGGCCCAAGATAGTCTCAGTAGAATGTTGTTCGGGTATACAAAAGTCTCCCATATCACCGATGAGGACCGAAAAAAATTCACTCAGGAACAAAAACAATACACAAGCAAAGGTCACTTTGATACCGAAAGCGGTCTCTGGGTATACATAAATGATTTTGACCAAACATTACTGAAAATAAACTGCCCCGTTTTAGCCTTGTTCGGTGCAAATGATTCACAAGTCGACTGGCGCAAAACGAAAAAACTGTATGAAGAAACAATAGGTGCCAATCCTGACTCAGAGTTGACCGTAAAAGTGTTTGAAAACTGCAACCATGTATTGCAAAAGTGCATTACTTGCGGATGGCGTGAGGATTTATCCGCCTTAAAATGGCAAGCTTGTGATGCCTATTATGAAACTATGGAAGAGTGGTTGAGAGTGCATCAAATTGTAGAGTAAGTACCAAAAATGCAATCTATTTGATCAAGAATTACATAGCTAAGATCAAAGCAAGCGACGGGATACAGGCGGTCCTCGCTAACAATAAAAAAGAAATACCCAACTACCCACCTATCCATTTTAACGACCAAGGACCGTATTGAATAAACGCGGAATAAAATCCATCCCTATTTGCTAACTTGGAGCCGGACTTGAAGCTTTGGTAGCATGCTTGGCCAGCAGTTCGGAGCGCACGAGCGCAGTGAAGAATTTAAGAGATGAAAATACTAGTACTCGGAGGAACAGGAAGAACGGGAAAATTGGTGCTGAAGAAAGCACTCAAAAAAAAACACCAAGTGCATTGTCTTGCACGTAAGACAGAACGAATTGAAAAAAAGGACGGATTAACTCTATTTGAAGGAAATCCGAATGATGAAACCGATTTGAAAGAAGCAATTTCTGAGTGCGATAGTGTGATCAGCGTTTTAAACATTTCGAGAAAATCGGATTTTCCTTGGGCAAGCCTGAGAACACCAAAAACGTTCCTTTCAGATGTCATGGCACACTTGGTGCCCATTGCGGAAAACCAAAATCTAAAACGAATCTCAATATGCTCGGCCTGGGGCGTTGCAGAAACAAGGAATGACATTCCAAAATGGTTCAGATGGTTCATTGATAACAGTAACATCGGAATGGCCTATGCAGATCACGAAAGACAAGAAAAAATAATATCGGATTCAAAACTGGACTGGACCATTGTCCGACCTGTTGGACTTTCCAATTCAAAACGCGAAGAACGGATTATAGAGACTTTTGATACCCTACCGAAACCAAACATCTTCATTAGTCGACACAGCGTTGCGGATTACCTAGTGGACAGTTTGGAGAAAGATTACTTGGTAAAAAAGAAGGTAGTGATATCAAAGGCTTAAAATCAAGTACATCCATTACTATAAATCTTGGGTGGTTCAGGTCACTGTGCCAATCGTTTTCAAATCAATTTGATGAGATGGATAATAAAAAATAGAGCATCCCATTTAATTAAGTATTTCACAAAGTCTGTTAAGCCATCTGAAAATGCCAAGGATTCTGGAAAGATATTCAGGGGTACTGGAATTTTAGATGGTGACGCTTCTTATCGGATAGGCCAAAAAACGAAACTGCTTAATAGTTTGTTCGTAATTCTTATCTTTTGCCCTGACTCCGATTCGTATCAAAAAATGTCAATATAATACGATGCAAAGACCCGATTTTGAAAATATAGAAAGTGGCCAAGAATTTAATCGCTGGTATTGGCTGAAAGAAGAGTTGATAGAAATTTGTAAGCGTTCGGGCTTGCCGGCCCACGGTCGCAAATTTGATTTACGGGACCGGATCATGTACGCCTTGGACCACGAGGGAAGGGTAAAACCGGAAACTAAAAAGCAAAAGGCCAAATCAACGTTTAATTGGGCAAAAGCTGAATTGACCCTTGACACCCTAATTACGGATAACGTATCCTTTGGCCCGAATTTTAGGCAGTTTATGAAAAGTCATATCGGAGATAAATTTTCATGTCACAGCGACTTTATGGACTGGGTGAAATGCAACCCGGGAAGTACGTTGAAAGACGCCTTTCAAGAATGGAACAGACTCGAACAAAGAAAAGCAAACCCAGATTTCAGGCGCGATATTGCAGAAAACAACATGTACAGCCAATACATCCGTGATTTTTTGGATGACAACCCCCATCTCAAGCTCAAGGATGTTAAAATCTATTGGCTGTTAAAAAAACAGATGCCCACCCACGATGGATTTATCCGATATGAAAAGAGCGATTTAAAGCTAAAAAAAAGCGGTCTTGGGTAACGGAGGTAATAGCTCTTGTCATTTTACCACTTTACCAGTATCTTGACCTATAAACAAGCGCAAAAACGCATTCGAATCGCCTCGCTTTAGAATTTCAGCCCAAATGTACCCCAATGAAAAGAGAATGAAAAAACAGGATATTGAAAAAAATATACACTGGGATCATTATGGAATTGGATACATAGACCTACCACTTCCCTTATTTGACAAAGTAATTCCGTTTGAATTATTTGTGGAGAATGAGGCAAACCCAAAAATTTCGGATAAAATGTTCGCCACGGTACAGGATGTACTGAATTTAAAGCCGGATTCGATTAAGGAAATCAAGGAACTACTTTGGGAAGAGTGCAATTTTTCCTTCACTGTGGCCAATTATGGTTGTCGACCCAAAGATGGCGAAACCGTCAAAGCGGCCCATTTTAGGGAATTTGGAATTAACGACTTGCACGATGCCTTTGAAAAGAGCAGCGTTAAAGGAATTCAAATACATTGCGATAGTGATGAATTAGAGGGGAGGTATGCTGAAATCAAGATGGAAACAGCGACCGATAACCTCATCAGTATTGTTGTGAAAAATGGGAAGGTGATTGATTATGACGAGGATGGAACGTATCTCGGTGGATTTGAATCCGACGAACAAAACGCACATAATAATCGCGAGAGAGTATTGAATCAATAAGAATAAGACGATTGCCTTTGCCTTTTGAATCCCAGAGGACCAAGTTATTATAAAAGTTGTCCAGTGATGTTGCACCCCTTACAGAAAAAGCTTTGATAACCCCCCATACTACAAAAAAGACTAAGGCCACGATTAACCGCAGATAAGAGATAGGTGTTAAATGCGGTCTTGCTTTCAATTTTTAGCCCTGATCCAGGTCAATATTAAAAAATGGTTCCCAAATTAAAATAGACCGAATTCTAAAGAAAATGAAGTGAGGGCATCTTGTAAATGACCTCAAAATTAATTCTATCCGGAAGCAAAATAGGGTGTTCTTCAAACTCGACCACACAACCATCTTGATTTTTTGGCATCTTATTTAAAATCAAAAAACATGATCCAATTAAATAAGCTTACACTGCACGTCCTTGTTATTCTTTTATCCTTTTTCCAAACATCTTGCAACACAGATGATGATGTCCCCGACGATTCCAATGCCGTTTGTGAAGGCGCTATTTGTACCGCAATTTTTGTTCGAATCAATGTCTCCGTCATGGATGGGAATCAAAATCCAGTAGCACTGGATTCATTCACCGTAACCAATTTGGCCAATGGAAGTGATATGACGATAGCACTTTCACCAGAAGAGCTAGAAGGGGCTCGTGAGACCGGGTTATATCCTCTTACCGAAGATGGTGTCCTTGATGTAAACGAAGAACGAGAGATTCAGTTTAGAGGATTCATAAATAGCCAAGAGGTCCTTAGCAATAAGTATACGGTAAGCACAGACTGTTGTCATGTGGGATTGGACGCTGGAGTTCAAGAGATTGTTCTTTCCATGTAGCGAGCACCCTGCGAACTTTGTGGTTTTGGGAAAACGGGAAACTGCTGCTGACGTGATTCCTGAAAATGGAATAAATCCCGATAAAAGCTTAATGGGAGATGAAAGCGGCGGCTCGGTCCCTTCCGGCTTTTTAGATTTGAGTCCTCAAAAATAAATGGTATTTTGGGCAGACTAGGTCAATCCTTTGTAAAATTCATGAAAATAATCCGAACCCCGCTACCCAAAAACTCGATTTTAAACACGATGGAATTCGAGTATTTTGATAGTTATCAGGGCTATTATTTTGACGGGAAGGACCAAGTGGGCTCAGAAGACATTGGCAAAGCGTTTTTCAGTTCGGCTCCGGGATGGACGGCAAAACTTTTTGCGCTACGAAATAAAATGGTATCATTCTTTGGATTAAAGATCCCCGAAAAAACCAACAATAGAGAAGAGTTACTTAAAAAATTCAAGTGCGAACCTGGGGAAAGGCTGGGCTTATTCTCGATTTATCATAAAACCGCGGACGAGGTTGTTCTTGGAGAGGATGACAAGCATTTAAATTTCAGGGTATCGCTTTACAAGGAACCTATTGGTGAAGAGGAGGGCAAAAAAGGGTTGACCATATCAACCATCGTAAAATTCAACAATTGGTTCGGAAAACTGTATTTTTTACCGGTAAAGCCGTTCCACAAGCTGATAGTTCCAAGAATGCTAAAAGGAATACTGGAGCAATTGGAAATGGAAACAAAAACCAGCTGTTGAACCCATCTTATCGTTACTGGAGTACCGACTCTTTTTTAAACATCATATCACTTCTTTGTGGCCAAAATGAGGTGGGAGGTCCCAAAATATAGTGAAACCTTTACTTTTACACCTTACTTAGTTTATCCTCTTTAATTTCGGATAACGACCGAAACATAAAAAAATCAGTAAATTTTACGCTATGTTCATCATAAATCTGACCTATACCTCCAAATTGGAAAAGATAGACCAGTTATTGGAAGCACATGCCAAATTTCATGACGCACATTACAAATCAGGCCATTTTCTCGCCTCTGGACGCAAAGTGCCAAGAACCGGTGGAATAATTTTATCAGATGTTTCTTCTAAGTCGGCATTGGAAAAAATAATCGAAGAGGACCCGTTCAAACAAAACAAATTGGCGGCGTACGAAATAATCGAATTTGTTCCCAGTAAGACGCGTAAAGAACTCGGATTTTTATTAAAAAGCTAACCTTTTGCCATTAAAATAAGACCAAAAACCCATAAGAATGAAGCAAATTGACCGCTTACTCATAAATATTTGCTCGGATAATTTAGCTGCGAGTCGCGATTTCTACACAAAACTGTTCGATTTTCAAGTGGAATATGACAGTGATTGGTTTGTACACTTGCTCTCCCAAGATAAAAAACTTGAACTGGGCATAATCAAACGAACCAATGAAATCGTACCAAGCGAGTTTCAACAAAGCCCAAAAGGATTTTATATCACCTTTGTGGTAGACAGTACAGACGATGTATTTTCAATTGCCAAATCTGAAAATTTTGAGATTCTCAATGAACCTTCAGACACCTTCTATGGACAAAGAAGACTGCTGTTAAAAGACCCTGATGGAAGTCTGGTAGATGTTTCCTCCCCTATCAAAAACTTTAGCTTTTAAAATAGAACCCGCGCTGAACAAATAACCCTTTCAAAAACTATTGTATGATCTTAAAGTAGAGAAAATGGAAGAAAAAGAAATCGTTCACGGCGGAGAAGGAAACCATTCTAATTACGCCCAAGACCATTGCGTTGTGAAACCATCCTCAGAGCAAACAAAGGGGAGCTGAGTTTTGTGGAAGACACGCTGAAACCCAGCTTTTATCTGCCCCGGCACCATAATAAAATCATGATGGAGGTCTTTTTACTTTCTCGAAAGACAGGCAGAGATGATATTTGACGGCGAAACCGTGCTTTGCAATCCTGGGGATACCGTTATAATCCCTCAAATGCGTGGCGTGCCGCTACGTGTAAAGAAGGGCAAAAATACTGACGATTTTCAAGAACAAGAGATTCAATGCCTATCTCGAAAAACCATCAAAACTCTCAGAGCACGATTTTGAAAACCTGGAACTGATGAAGAAAATCTCTGCAGCGTTTGATAGCTACGAAGGATAAAAAGGGTACCGGAATAAAAACAAAAGCTTCCATTTCTTTTCCCCGATTAAAATCGTTAAAGAAATGGATTTATAGCAATCGTAATGCAACCCATGAACCGGTAACGTATCTTATGGGAAAGCCAAATATGAAAAAAATAGCGGTCGTATGGTTTGTGGGACTTTTGTTAGCCGCTTGTTCCGATGATGATGATGAGATAAACTGCGAACTATTTGACCCGGCATTTCCCGCTCTGTTCCTCAGGATTGTGGACGACTCAGGGACGAATCGAATTGAAAATGGAACCGTTGACCCAGAGAATATTGAAGTAGAAGGAGATTTTCTTGGCGCAGGGTTTCAGTTTATTCCGGCAAACGAGTTTGCCGACCCGGATTCGTCCATAAGGGAGTTGGACAATACCTTGAACCTCTCCCTACCCAACGAGTCCAGATTTCGATACCTACTTCGCATCGATAATTTTGAACCAGTTACGATAACCTTTACCGCAGAACTTACCGAAATTCCCTGCGATATAATTTACTTTACCCCGATTCGCGCAGAGAGTAACGGTCAAGAACTGGAGTTGCAGGAAACTTTCCCCTTGGAATTTTTAGTGGTATTGGAACTTTAAAGATTCCTACTTAAATTCTGAAGAATAAATAAGGTGAAACAAATGCGGTAAGTTTTAACTTTATTCCGATTTCTCCCTTACAGAAGCGGCTACAGAATAATCACGATAAAAAAAGAATAATGGACATTCAGCGACTGACAACTTTTGGGGCATAGCAGGGAAATTTCTACCTTCTGCCCCAATAGCGTGCAGTCTGGGACCAACCAATACCAAAAGCACCAAGACGGAACAAACCCTAATGGGAAACCGCAATCACACGTAGATCAAAAAAAATGGAACTTACCAATGAAATCAGGGCCTCCATAGACCAAAGTATCTTATGTTGGCTTGCCACTGTATCCGACAAAAATATTCCCAACGTATCCCCAAAAGAGATTTTCAACTACTTTGGAACAGATAAAATTATCATAGCAAATATTGCATCGCCACAAAGCGTTAAGAACATAAACGTGAACAAAAAGGTCTGCGTAAGTTTTATCGATGTTTTGGTCCAGAAGGGTTTTCAAGTCAAAGGAAAGGCAAAAATCATAAAAAAAACGGATGCGGAATTTGTCGAGATGGAGCAAGTATTGTTAAAGATGACCGGTGGTAATTTTCCCTTCAGGACGATTACCGAAATCCTTGTGGAACAGGTAAAACCGATTATTGCTCCGAGATACCTTCTCTATCCAGAAACCACAGAGCAACAACAAATCTTGAATGCAAAAAAAGCGTATGGACTCTGAACCCTTTGAAAAAGGAATAAAGGTTTTGGTGTTGGGCGCCTCTGGTTCAGGAACCACGACCCTAGGAAAAGAACTGGAAAGAAAGACGTACTTAAGACATCTGGACGTCGATGATTACTATTGGAAAAAAACCGAACCTCCCTTTCGGGAAAAAGTACCTTTATCAACGCGAAACAAAAATCTGAAATCAGATTTCCATCGTTTGGCGAACGTAGTTGTGAGTGGTTCTTTAGTAAGTTGGGGGAAAGAATGGGAGAGCGCTTTTGACCTCGTAGTTTTCATCCGATTGGCAAACAAAGAAAGGATGGGGCGCCTCAAAAAACGGGAAGAAGAACGTTACGGGGATAAACTTTTAACAGACACTGGGATTCAGGAAAACTCGCGGGCGTTTTTACATTGGGCAAATCAATACGAAAATCCCCATTTTAAAGGTAGAAGCTTAAACGCCCATATCAACTGGTTGAAGTCGTTCGATTGCCCAGTACTCGAAGTAGATGGAAAATTGGAACTATCCAAAAAAGTAGAACTCGTACTCCGTGAAATGAACGGGGTCGGTAGAACGGTTTGACAAGGCAATGTAACACTCCATTATAGATTGATTTTAAAAATGTAACCCCAATTGGGGCTTCAAACAATCCAAAAGGTATGTCAACTAAAAAAGTTTCGGATTTTGGCAAAGAAGCAAAAAGGTAGGCAAAGTAGCTTTATGAAAAATCTACATTTGGGAACATCCGCACTTGTTGTTTTCGCAGCCGCGTTGGTCTACGGTGCAAATCCCGAAGGAACACTCCCCCTTTTTTTTGAATTTACCGTGGAAAATCTGGAGCTGAAGAACATATTCCGCGCCATTATGGGGCTCTACTTGGCCTTTGCAGTGTATTGGGTAATCGGCATAAAAAAAACGGAACACTGGCGAAATGCTACGCTCAGTAATGTTATCTTTATGGGTGGTTTGGCCTTTGGACGTCTATTGAGCACACTTCTGGATGGAGTTTCAATTCCGTATACCATTGGCTTTTCTTTGGAGTTCTTAGTCATGGTTTGGGGAATATACAATCTTAAAAAAGATAACTTACAGGCTAGGTAAACCTCTGACGGACTCGTGCGGTGGTACTTTACCGCTAAAGCTTATCCTTCCCGTTCCATCGACTTTTTTCTTGAAAAAAACTTTTAAAAGTGATTACGGTTGTTTCCCACATAAAATCGCCGGGACTAAAAAAGGTATACATGGCACGACCAAAAAATAAAACGGAATTACTCGATTTGAGCAAAAAGAATTATGAACTGCTCATGGAATTTATTGAAAACTTCTCCCAAGAAGAACAAGAGAAGGAATTTCCTAAAGGGACCATGAACCGAAACATCAAAGATGTTTTGATGCACCTGCACCATTGGCACCTCATGATGTTGGAATGGTATACCATCGGCATGAACGGGGAAAAACCAGATATCCCCGCTAAAGGATATACTTGGAAGACCACCCCTAATCTTAACAGATGGATTTGGGAAATGTATCAAAAAACCACACTTTATGAAGCCAAGGCAGAGTTGGAATCGAGCTATAAAAAAATCAGGATGTTGATTAAGTCGCACAGCAACGACGAACTATTCGAGAAAAAAAGGTATAAATGGACAGGGAGCACTTCCTTGGGCGCTTATGTAATTTCCGCATCATCCAGTCATTATGATTGGGCCCGAAAGCTTATCAAAAAAGCAAAAAGATAACCATTGGACCTATGTTAGCGTTATGTGGAAATAGAAACGCCACAAAAAACCGATCCATAGCAGAAACCGCTTGAAACAATTCCTACAATCCCAAATCCCAAACCTTTCTAAAGAATTTGTGAGACTACCTCCAAAAAACCTACATTTGACCAAAATTGATTGGATTGAAAAGTTGGTTGTTTCTTCTAGTGATTTCCTTTTCGTTATCCGCCTTGGCGCAACAACAAAAACCGAAAGGCGAAAGCAAGCAGATTAACATAATTTATGGGGCTAATTTTACAAAAGATGAAGCCCAGTTTCCCGGGGCGTCCATCTTCAGTAAAGATGACCAAAGGCAAGTGCAATTTGAGCATCAAGGTGCCGATTTGTGGTGCGATATTGCCATTTTTTACACGCAAGAAAACAAATTGAAAGCCATCGGTAATATTCGGATGCAACAAGGAGACTCCATTGAACTCAACAGCGGAAAAATTGATTATGACGGGAACACCAAATTGGCAAAAGCCTGGGAGAATGTGGACTTGACCAATGGGCAGATGACCTTGACCACGGACACGCTTTATTTTGATCGCGAAAACCAGGAATCCTATTATCGCTCCGGTGGAAAAGTAGTGGATTCCGCCAACATACTTACCAGCAAAATAGGGACCTACTTTATGACTCCCAAAAAATACCAGTTCCAGAATAAGGTCCATATCGACAATCCCGAATATACCGTCGATTCGGAACAACTGGATTACTATACCACCTCCAAAAATGCCTATATGTACGGACCCTCCACCATAACGGGCGAAGATTACAAGATTTACTGCGAACGGGGATTCTATGATACCAAGATCGAACAAGGCTATGGCATAAAAAATACCCGAATAGATTACAATAATAAAATCATCGAAGGCGACAGCCTTTACTTTGACAAGATTACCGAATTTGCATCCGCCACCAATAATATCCAAATAACGGATACCATAAACGATGGGGTCATACGTGCGCACTATGCGGAAGTGTTCAAAGCGAAGGATTCCGTTTTTGCCACCAAAAGAGCAGTTTCCGTAAACATGGTGCAACAAGATTCCCTTTATATCCATGGGGATACCTTAATGATCACTGGGAAACCGGAATCAAGAATATTGAGGGCCTTTCGAAATGCCAAGTTCTACAAAACCGACCTGAGCGGAAAATGTGCCTCTATCCTTTTCGATGAAAAAACCGGGGTGACCCAATTGATTACAAATCCAATTATGTGGAATGTTGAAAATCAAATTACGGGAGATAGCATCCATCTGCTTTCTGACCTTGAAACGGAGAAACTCGATTCCCTTAAGGTATTGGAAAACGCCTTCATCATTTCGCTGGATACAATAAGCAAAGAAGGATATAATCAGGCCAAGGGAAAGGACCTTTTCGGTAAGTTTATTGAAAATGAGCTAAAAATCATCGATCTTATTAAAAATACGGAGGTGATTTATTACATGTATGATGACAAACAAGAACTCATCGGTATCGATAAGACCATTTGCAGTAAAATCCGTCTTCTTATGGCAAACAACGATATTGAGGACATTACTTTTTTTGTAAATCCGGACGGGGACATTTTTCCGGAAAAAGACCTGCCCGTAGAAAGTCGAAAACTAAAAGGTTTTATCTGGCGTGGTGATGAACGCATATTGAACAAGGACGCTATTATTGACGACGACGACAACAACATCAGCCTGGTCAAGATCCGGGGCATTGAAAACCCTATCGATATTGATGCTGAGGAAGAAGAGCGACAAAATAACGAAAACGACCCGGTGAACAATCTATCTCGGACCAAAGCCATACAGCAACGAGAACCCAGAGTTTCTAAAGTACAGTCCCCTTAAATGCTGAAAGACGATTTTTTTAGGTACCAAACCCAGACCACACCGTATCCTTTGGGTCTTACGGTTTCGCATGCGGAAGGTTGCTACATTTACGATTCTGAGGGTAATTCCCATCTGGATTTTGTGGCGGGGGTTTCTGCCTGTTCCCTTGGGCATTGTCATCCCAGAGTTGTTAAGGCGATTACAGATCAAGTTGAAAAGTATATGCATGTGATGGTCTATGGGGAATACATCCAAGAACCAGCTGTTGCTTTCACCAAGTTGTTGGCAAGGCATTTACCTTCCAACTTGGAAACAACCTACTTGGTCAACTCGGGGACCGAAGCTATGGAAGGAGCCTTGAAGTTGGCCAGAAGATACACCGGAAGGTCAGAGCTCGTTTCAGCGAAGCATGCCTATCACGGCAACACCTTGGGGAGTCTTAGCGTAATGGGGTTCGAAGAAAGAAAAAGCGCATTCCGCCCGTTGCTTCCCGATGTTCGGTTTATTCAATTCAATGATGAGGCCGATATAGAAAAAATAACTGCCAGAACAGCAGCTGTTGTATTGGAGACCATCCAAGGTGGAGCTGGTATAATTTTACCTCAAAATGATTACCTGAAAAAAGTCAAAAAACGTTGTAAAGAAGTAGGTGCCTTGCTCATTTTGGATGAGATACAACCGGGTTTTGGGCGTACCGGTAAACTGTTCGCTTATGCCCATTTCGAATGTGTTCCGGATATTTTGGTGATAGGCAAAGGTATGGCCTCAGGTTTACCAGTGGGAGCCTTCATCGCCTCCAAAAAAATGATGGCTTCCTTACAGGAGAATCCTAAACTTGGCCATATTACCACCTTTGGGGGTAATCCTGTTATTGCTGCTGCCAGTTTGGCCACTTTAAGGGAATTGACAGAAAGTCAGTTGATACCACAGACATTGGAAAAAGAAAAGCGCATCAGAGCACATTTGGTACATCCTTTGATAAAGGAAATACGGGGGAAAGGATTAATGCTGGCCCTTATCATGGAGAATCCTGGGATAGCCAATCATCTTGTGCTAACGGCAGCAAAAAAACGGTTGATTCTTTTTTGGTTGCTCTTTGAACCCAGGGCCGTCCGCATATCACCCCCACTAACGATTTCAATGCAAGAAATCGATAAAGGATGCGACCAAATCATTGAGATTTTAAACGCATACAGGCCAAATGCTGTTAACTAATTTGTTGATAACATACGAAAATCCTGACTTAAACGAAGAAACAAAGGGCTAATTTTAAGTCCATAGTAAAACCAAATACGTTCCTATGGCGTTAGATTCTAACGAAAATGCTGACAACTCCATACATAAATTTGAGTCTATGCTCAAAACGGATGACGTCTATTTCTTCGATGCGGAAGATTTTGAGGACATCATCCATCACTATCTGAACAGCGGGAAAATAGCATTGGGAAAAAAGGCCATTCAAATCGGTCTGGAACAACATCCTAACGCTCTGGAATTAAAATTATTACAGGTGGAAGTCCTTGTCTTTGAGGACAAATTTGAACGAGCTGAAAAGTTATTGGACGAGCTTCAGGATATCGACGCGTTCAACGAAGAAATATATATCCAAAGAGCCAATATCTGCTCTAAGCAAGACAGACATAACGAAGCGGATGATTTACTACAAGAAGCCCTACACCATACGGATGAATCTTTTGATATTCATGCGCTCTTGGGAATGGAGTATTTGTTTATGGACGATTTCGAGCGGGCCAAACGCAGTTTTATGCGCTGCGTTGAATTTGATGAAAGTGATTATTCCTCACTTTACAATGTAGTTTACTGCTTTGAGTTCTTAGAAGATTTTGAGGGCGCCATTCATTATTTAAACGATTATTTGGAAAAAAACCCTTACTGTGAAGTAGCTTGGCACCAGTTGGGAAAAATGTATTACGCCCAGGATATGTTCCAAGAAGCGCTCACTGCTTTCGATTTCGCCATTATCTCGGACGATGCCTTTATCGGAGCATATTTCGAAAAAGGCAAAGTATTGGAAAAACTGGGCAAATACAATGAAGCCATTGAAAACTATGAGGTTACCATTTCCATTGATGACCCCACATCGCATGCCTATTTGAGGATAGGAAAATGCCATGAGAAGTTGGGCAACGATGATTTGGCCAAATATTACTACTACAACACGGTTCACGAAGATCCTTTGTTGGATAAGGGTTGGCTGGCCATAACCGATTTTCACAGTAAGCTGGGAGATTTTGGGAAAGCTTTGTTTTATATCAATAAAGCCATTAACATTGACGGCGAAAACCCATTGTACTGGAAAAAAGCAGCTAAAATCTATTTTCAACTGGCCAATTTGGACGAGGCCGATTTTGCATTTAAACAGACCGTGGACCTTGGCAATTATGAACTGGATACTTGGATGGAATGGTCGGAGACTCTAAATCAAATAGGTGATTTCCATGCTGCCATACAAGTATTGGTGCAAGGTATTGAGTTTTATCCCAATGAATCTAAACTCTTTTACAAGCTCTCTGGGCTTTTTCTAAAAAACGGGCAACTGGAAAAAAGCAGGACCAAACTGCTTGAAGCGCTACAATTGAATCCCGAAAATTTATGCTTGTTTGAAGATGAATTTCCAGAGTTCCAGAAGTTTCCCAAGTTAAAAATCCTATTGTCCGAATTTAAGAAGGCCTCCACCTAACCTCTTTTACCTCATTTTTTATGAAATCAAGAAGCTTCCTTGATTATCTTTTCATCACCTTTAAGGGAATGGCCATGGGTGCCGCCGATGTGGTTCCTGGGGTATCTGGTGGTACCATCGCCTTTATATCCGGCATCTATGAGGAGCTTATCACATCAATAAATACCATAAATCTAGAACTCTTCAAAATACTGAAACAAAAAGGTTTCAAAGCATTCTGGGGCAAAGTGAACGGTAATTTTTTACTGGCCCTATTCGCAGGTATCTTTATCAGCGTATTTTCCCTGGCTAAATTTTTAAGCTGGTTGTTGGAAAATGAACCCATTTTATTGTGGGCATTTTTCTTTGGACTTGTTTTTGCCAGCGTTCTTTTTGTCGGAAAGGAAATTAAAAAGTGGAGTCTTTTGACCGTCATTGTTTTTTTGACGGGGGCCATACTTGCCTTTATTATAACTGAACTTCCTCCTAATGAAAATGTGGACAGTCTTCTCTATTTACTGCTTTCAGGTGCCCTGGCCGTTTGTGCCATGATTTTGCCGGGCATATCAGGTGCATTTATTTTGGTGCTTTTGGGTTCCTACAAGACCATTTTGGATGTCGTTCATGAAAGGGATGTCAAAATTGTCATTACAGTTGCGATAGGTGCGGTTTTCGGGTTGTTGAGTTTTGCCAGGCTCCTGAAATGGATGTTCACCCACTACAAAAATCTGACCCTCGCCCTACTCACTGGTTTCTTCTTGGGTTAGTTGAACAAGATTGGGCCGTGGAAGAAGGTGTCGGACACCAAAACTTTTGGCGATAAAACAATAACCACCAACGATATGAACGTTTGGCCCGGAAGCTACGAGGGAGAAAACCAAGTTGTGTTCGCAATTATCCTAGCCATAATAGGTTTTTCACTTATTTTTATCCTGGAAAAAACCGCTTCCAGGAAATAAGGAGAACTACAGAATATTGAAATGCAGCATACACGGTCTATTTTAGATAATTTCTTCCTGGTCATCAAAGGCCTTTGCATGGGCGCGGCCAACAAAGTACCCGGGGTATCTGGTGGCATTGTCGCTTTTGTTGGAGGTTTTTATGAGGAATTTATCTACTCGTTACAGAAAATAAATGGCAAGGCTGCACGATTGCTCTTTGCAGGACGTTTTAAGAGCTTTTTCCAATACACCAATGCACGATTCCTCTCGCTTTTAATTTCGGGGATGTTGATCAGTTATTTTAGCGTATCACGATTATTGGACTATTTTTTAGAGCAAAAAGAGCTCTTTGTCTGGTCTACTTTCTTTGGAATGATTCTCGGTTCCATCTATTATATATCCAAAGACTTCGACCATTGGAACAAAAGAACCTATTTGGCAGGTTTTATCGGTCTCCTTGTCGGTATCTCCATAAGTTTTTTAAGTCCCGCAACGGAAAACAACAATCTCTTTTTTATCTTCTTTTGTGGGATTATCAGCGTTTCTGGGATGACATTGCCGGGTCTCTCTGGCTCTTTCATTTTGATTCTTTTGGGAAATTATGTACTTCTTTTGGTAGACTCGGTGAATGCGCTCTATGATACGATGGCAGAAATCATTGCAGGTGATTTCAGCTTCACCAAAAACCCCAAACGTATAGAGACCCTGAAAATCCTGAGTATATTCACTTTAGGTTCCGCCGCGGGTCTGGTCACTTTTTCCCATTTGCTGAGTTATCTGCTCAAACACTTCAAGGAAATATCCAATGCTGTTATTATTGGATTTATTACCGGATCTCTCGGTGTACTTTGGCCTTGGAAGGAGACACTGTACAAAACAGATGAAGTGGGAAATTTCATTTTGGACAGCAATGGCGATAAGGTAATAGCCAATTATGTCCGGTTTTTCCCAAATCTACAGAATCCTGAAACCTGGTGGGCCATCATTTTCATTATATTGGGAGCCCTTGTTTTACTGAGCTTGGACTGGTATGGAAACAACAGAGATGAAAAAAAACAGATACGGACTACTGGGTAAGAACATCTCCTACTCTTTTTCCAAAGGATATTTTACCGAAAAATTCAAGAAACTGGAACTAAAAGACCATAGTTATGAAAATTTTGATATCCAGACCATCTCCGAATTTCCCAATATCATCCAAAACAATAGATTGAAAGGATTGAACGTGACCATTCCCTACAAAGAACAAATTCTTTCATTTTTAGATGAAATTGATGAAAAAGCAAAAAAAATAGGTGCGGTAAATACGATAAAATTTGCGGAAAACGGACTCCATGGTTTCAATACCGATATTTTTGGGTTTGAAGAATCCATCAAGCCTTTTTTGAAGGCACATCACAACAAAGCACTTATTTTAGGTACAGGAGGTGCCTCTAAAGCCATTCGTTTCGTTCTTGAAGAATTGGGAATTACCTACAACTATGTTTCAAGAAGTTCAAATCCAACCACGCTTAACTACTCCCTTCTTGATAAACCTATCCTGGAAGAGCACACCGTAATTATCAATTGCACCCCTTTAGGAACCTTTCCCGAGATTCAAAACAAACCTAATATCCCCTACCAATACTTAAACAAAAACCACCTTTTGTTTGATCTTGTTTACAACCCTTTGAAAACCAAATTTTTGCGTTTAGGAGAAGAAAAAGGAGCCTCAGTTTGTAACGGATTGAAAATGTTAGAGTTACAAGCCGATAAGTCGTGGGAAATCTGGAATTCCTAAAATTCCAAAAAACAGATAAGCGCCTTCCTTTTTAATCCAAACCGTAAAAAGCTTCAACAAAAGAAGTAGGATACTTTTGCGATTAGGTAATTTAGTTGTTAACTTGGCTATAATTTCATCAATCGAAAGGAAAAACACTACTGATGCAGGAAAATGAACGAAAACTTCAGGAAACTGAAGGAGGTGATGAGCAGATTTCGGAAAATATAAAGGTATCCTTGGAAGAAAGCCCCATTTCTACCCCAGAATCGTCCGAAAGCGCGATAGCACCCAAGTCCCAAAACACCTCCCATCCCGAGACCCCCTCGGAATCTATAGGGCCGGTTCAAGAAGAAAAGACAAGCGAGAAGGACACCGAAAAAGTCTTGAACGAAATAGAAGAATCCAACGCTGAGGATGCAGAGGACAAAGACAACGAAAAAAGGCACCATATTCCATTTTTGGACTATCACGCCATGTCCATAGAAAATCTTGTTGGAGAAATGCAGCGCTTGGTGAAAAATGAAAAAATCCAAGCGATAAGCAAACACGTCAGCAATATAAAGTATGAGTTTGACCAAAAATTCCAGGAATTCCTAGAACATAAAAAGGAAGAGTTTATGGCCAATGGGGGCGCTGAAGTAGACTTTCGTTATAATTCAGTGACCAAACGCCAGTTCAATGAAGTATTTACAGAATACCGCGAAAAAAGGGACCACTATTACAAGCAGCTGGAGCAATCTTTAAAGGGCAATCTTCAAAAGCGACTTGAAATTATTGAAGAACTAAAGGGCTTAATGAACGTTGAGGAAGACATTAACAACACGTATAAAAATTTCAAGGACTTACAAGAACGTTGGCGCAATGCAGGACCTGTACCGAGAAATAATTATAATGATGTGTGGAGGACCTACCACCACCACATGGAAATCTTCTATGACTTTCTACACTTAAATCGGGAACTTAGAGACCTTGATTTCAAACACAATTTGGAAGAAAAGCTCAAACTGGTAGAAAAGGCCGAGGCTTTAGTACAAGAAACCGATTTAGGGAAGGCGTTCAGGGAACTGCAAACACTCCATAAAATATGGAAGGAGGATATTGGCCCCGTGGCCAAAGAACAACGCGAAGCGGTCTGGGACCGCTTTAGCAATGCCACTAAAGCGCTCCATGAAAGAAGACAGGAACATTTTAAGGAACTGGAGAAAGTCCATGAAAAAAATCTGGAGAAAAAAGAGGAAATTATAGCGGACATCGCGAACATCGCCGATAATGTGACCAACAACCACAAGGCCCTGCAACAACAAATACGGCAAATTGAAGCGTTACGAGAATCCTTTTTTAATGCAGGCAAGGTACCCCAAAAAGTGAACGAACAGACCTGGAGTGCTTTTAAAGAGGCGGTCCGAAGATTCAATAGGGGCAAAAATGCCTTTTACAAAAACCAGAAAAAAGAACAGCACGAAAACTTAGAACGCAAGAAGGCACTTTTAGGTCTCGCACTGGCCTTAAAGGACAGCGAGGATTGGGACATGGCAACTCCTGAAATGAAACGAATACAGAGCGATTGGAAAAAAATAGGGCACGTGCCCAGAAAATACTCCGATAAAATCTGGAATGAGTTCAAAGCGGCTTGCAACCACTATTTTGACCGTCTTCATGCCGGTAAAAACAAAGCACAACAGGAAGAATTCAAAAACCTAGAAAAAAAGAATGAATGTCTAAGCCGATTGCGCCTATTTCAACTTAGTGGGGATAAAGAAAAAGACCTTTCTAAGATAAAGGCGTTTATCGCCGAATGGAAGAGTCATGGCCGTGTCCCCTACAATAAAAAGCACCTGAACAGCAAGTTCAATAAGATCATTGATGCCCTGTTCAAAAAAGTGGGCATTGGCCATCAGGAGTCCGAACTTATCAAATACGGGGATAAAATGAAGCATTTGGCCACGACGGATGATGAGCGGGCCATCCAAAATGAAAGAACGTTTATTCGACGTAAAATTGAGGAGACCCATTCAGAAATACGACAGCTGGAAAACAATCTACAGTTCTTCTCCAGTGCTTCAGAGGACAATCCGTTGGTAAAGGATGTTGTTAAAAATATTGATCAGCATAAAAAATCCCTGGATACGTGGAAGGCCAAGCTTAAAAAGCTCAACATCCTCGAAAACAACCGTAGTAAAGGTATTCTGGACACGGAGGGGGAAAACTCTACTGAGGAGGAGTAAAGAACTTTTTGTTTTTATTTCGCCACATTTACGGAGCGCGTTTCCCGTATTACAGTGATTTTTACCTGACCGGGATAGGTCATATCCGTTTGGATTTTTTGTGAGATTTCAAAAGAAAGTTCAGCTGCCTTGTCATCGCTCACTTTTTCACTTTCCACGATAACCCGTAATTCGCGTCCCGCCTGAATGGCATACGCTTTTTGAACCCCGTTGAAGCCAAAAGCGATATCCTCCAAATCCTTAAGACGTTGAATGTAGGAATCCAATACTTGTCTTCTTGCACCAGGACGGGCGCCGCTAATAGCATCACACACTTGAACAATGGGAGATATCAGGGTGGTCATTTCAATTTCATCATGGTGGGCACCAATGGCATTACAGACTTCCTTCTTTTCGCCAAATTTTTGGGCCCACTGCATACCGAGAATGGCATGGGGTGTTTCTACTTCACCTTCTGTATTTGGGACTTTACCAATATCATGAAGCAGGCCGGCCCGTTTTGCCAACTTTGGGTTTAGTCCCAGTTCGGCGGCCATTATACCACATAATTTAGCTACTTCCCTGGAATGTTGGAGCAAATTTTGACCATAAGAGGAACGATATTTCATTCGTCCTACCGCTTTGATAAGCTCTGGATGCAGACCATGGATCCCTAGGTCAATTACTGTCCTTTTACCGATTTCAGCAATTTCTTCATTGATTTGCTTTTCCGTTTTTTTCACGACCTCCTCAATTCGAGCTGGGTGAATTCTACCATCTGTCACCAATCGGTGAAGGGATAAGCGCGCAACTTCCCGCCGAACAGAATCAAAACAGGAGAGAATGATGGCCTCGGGAGTGTCATCAACAATGATTTCAACCCCAGTTGCAGACTCTAGAGCGCGAATATTTCTACCTTCCCGACCAATGATCCGTCCTTTTACATCATCAGACTCCAAATTAAAAACCGAGACACAGTTTTCAATGGCCTCTTCAGTACCGATCCGTTGGATGGTGTTTATTATGATCTTACGTGCTTCTTGCTGCGCGGTCAACTTGGTCTCTTCTAAAGTGCTCTGCAAAAAGGCCATGGCATCGGTCTTGGCAGTTTCTTTGAGGGATTCGAGAAGTTGACTCTTGGCGTCTTCTGCCGATAGACCAGAAATAACTTCGAGTTGTTTTACCTGGCTCCTGTGTAATTTCTCTACCTCGGCCTGCTTTTTGTCCAAGATTTCACTTTTAAAGTCGATATCCTTTAATTGGACATTTAATTGCTCGTTGAGTTTTTTGTTCCTCGCAAGCTCATTACTGACCTGGGATTCTTTATCCCGGGTACGTTTCTCGGCTTCACCTATTTTTTTATCCTTATTTATAATTACTTTTTCGTGCTCTGCTTTTAATTCGAGAAACTTTTCTTTTGCTTGGAATATTTTATCCTTCTTTATATTCTCTCCTTCCTTTTTGGCTTCTTTCAGAATGTCGGTTGCCTCTTTTCTTGCATTTGCTATGGTTTTTGTCGCTTTTCCTTTTTCCATCATTTTAGCGAGAACAAAACCTATCAACAATCCTACAATGGCAGCAATGACACCAAGTAAGGTACTATCCATGTCTTTATTTGTGTTTGGTTATAAAAAAAGCCCACATTGGCCGAAGTTTTGTACAAACTCCTAATTACAGGTTTAGGGCTAACAAGCTGCTCAAGAATCCCTATACGAGTAGGGCCCGCTTTCACAACTTAAACTCACCCTTTTTAAGAATAATAGCGTTGAGTTTGTCAAAAAATAATTACCAATGTGGGCAGTAACAATATTATATTTAAAAGAACTTATTCGCCTAGTTTCGCGTGCACCAAATCGTTAAGTGCCTTTAAGCGTTCAAAGGCCGCTTTACTACTTTCAGAACGGTCTATTCCACCTTGCTCAATTTTAGATGCAAACTGCAGGGCACACATCGCGAGTACGTCCTGTTTGTCGCGAACCGCATAGTTTTGTTCAAATTTTTTCGCCAAAACTTCTATATTTTTTGCGGCTTTTCGAAGACCCTCTTCTTGTTTGGGGTCTATGGTCAAAGGATATACCCTGTCGGCAATGGAAAGCTTTATCTTGAGCTTTTCTTCCATATTATGTTCACTAATCTGCAAGCTTTGCGATGCAAACATCCAGTTCGCGAATCAATGTATTAATCTTAAGCTTAGCTTCTGTTTTGTTTGTATTACTACCCAGCATACTACTTGCCATTTTGAGGGAATTATATTTTTGTTCCCAATCTATTACCAACTGTTTTTCTTCCTGTTTCTCCTGCTGAGTCTTTTCAAGCTCATTTCTTAACCTAGAATTGGTCTGCTGCAATAATTCCATCTTATGGAGCAGCTTACTAACCTTATTCTCCAAGGAGTCAACAATTTCTACCAGTTCGCTCATAGGCAAGCAAAATGCGTATTCACAAATTTAACGATCCTGGTCCAACTTCGCAATTTTTTGAATGATATTCTTCTTGGAACCCAACGATTCCTGTAAAGATGCCGTATCCTATTTTAAAGAGAAAAACATTGGTTACTTTCGTAGGGAACTTACACCTTTTACCATGCGTATCGCTTTGTTTGGAATCCTGTTTTCGCTTTTCCAGTCCCTTTTTTCCCAAGAAAAGTATCCCCAAGAATATTTCCGATCGCCCATGGGCATTCCCATGGTTTTGGCAGGCACCTTTGGGGAACTCCGATCAAACCATTTTCACGCTGGAATAGACATAAAAACCCAAAGAAGGGAAGGTTTACCGATTTATTCAATTGCCGAAGGTACCGTTACGCGCATCAAAATTTCCCACTGGGGGTATGGAAAAGCCTTATATGTGGCCCATCCTTCGGGTCATACCTCGGTATATGCACATCTCCAGAAGTTCGGACCTGAAATTGAAGAATACGTCAAAAAAGCACAGTACAAAAAGCAGTCCTATGAAATTGAACTTTTTCCGGATTATGGGGAACTAAAGGTTGATAAAGGGAAGGTTATCGCTTATTCGGGAAACTCCGGTAGTTCCGCAGGCCCCCACCTCCATTTCGAAATTCGAAACAGTGTCACCGAAAAACCTACCAATCCCCTACTCTATGGATATGAAGTCCGAGATGCTACAAATCCGTCCCTGAACGGACTTTTTGGATATCCCTTATCCCCAGATGCCGTTATCAAACAGAGCGCTCAAAAAGTTCAATTAAGTTACAGCAAGCAACCAGATGGAAGTTTTTTGGCCGATAAGGTTTATGCTATTGGGACCATCGGTTTTGGCTTCAACGGTTTTGACCGTCAAGATTTGGCGGCCAATAAAAATGGAGTATATGCCGTTAAGCAAATTGTAAATGGAAAAGTATATTCTGAATATGATTTTGAGACCTTTTCCTTTGCAGAGACACGCTATATCAATACCCTTATTGATTACCCCCATTTTGGGAAACACAGACAACGCATACAGAAATCCTTTAAGGAATCTTCAAATCGTCTTTCCATTTACAAGACGCTTTTCAACAATGGAAAAATTACCGTAGAGGAAGGACTTAGCTATACCGTTGAACTCATCATATCCGACTTTGCCGAAAATGAAATCCGGGTGGTCATCCCGGTGGAAGGGAAAAAAGAGGCAATTCGACAACCTAAAGCTGACAACACCACCGAAAACTACATTATCGCCAATAAACCCAATAATTATGATTTGGGAGCTGCCAAGGTCTATTTCCCGGCAAATACGTTCTACAGCGATTTTTACATGCATCTCGAAAAAGGTACGGACACCGTAACCATTCATGATGATACCGTAGCGGCACATCGGAATTTTACCATAAGTTTTGATGCAAGTCCCTTTACACCCTCCGAGCAAAAACAGATGTTCATCGCAAGATTGGATAAAAACAAGGTCCCAAGACATCACAGAACCTACAAACGCGATAACTCCTTTACCACCCGAACACGAACATTGGGCACGTATACTTTGGCAAAAGATACCGTCGCTCCGGTTATAAAGGCCAGAAATTTTAAAGAAAAACAATGGTTGAGCAACTACAGTTATCTCAGCCTGGAAATCACAGATGACCTCAGTGGTATTTACAGTTACAAAGGGACGCTCAATGGCGAATGGATTCTTATGGAATATGAACCCAAAAATAAAACCATCACCTATAATTTCGATGATAAGATACTCAACAAGACGCAATGTGACTTAAAAGTCGTCGTTACTGATAATGTGGGTAATGCAACTACTTTTGAACAAACCTTTTTCCGAAAATAACCATAACCACTTTTGGCGAAGCTTCTTTCTGGGATTCCTTTTCTTCATTGTGAAAGCTAATGCCCAAGATGCAAGTATTACCGGAGTAGTTTTGGATGAGTCCAAAATTCCCATTTCAGATGTAAATATCATTTCCCAGGACAATGGTATTGGCACTACTACAGATGAGAACGGGTACTACCTGCTGCAACTCACTGCCGATGTGAAGAATACAATTATATTTTCGCATGTGGGCCACGAAAAAGTGGTACTCCAAGATTTGGTGCTTACCACGAATGAGACTTTTGAGTTCAATCCGATAATGAAATCGGGTACCATCCAAATTGCCGGGGTCGATGTTTCGGCTACCGGCGCTAGAAAAGTTGAGGGGATTACCCAAATTGAACCAGAGATAGCACGAAACCTGCCAGGGGCCAATGCCGGTATCGAGAACATCTTGAAGCTCCTCCCCGGGGTCTCTTTTAATAATGAATTGAGCACCCAATATAACGTAAGAGGTGGTAATTTCGATGAGAATTTGGTTTATGTCAACGGAATTCAGGTATACCGCCCCTTTTTAGTTCGCTCCGCCCAACAAGAAGGTCTGAGCTTTGTCAACAGTGACATGGTCACTGATATCTCCTTTTCTTCCGGTGGATTCCAGGCCAAATATGGCGACCGATTATCTTCCGTCTTGGATATCACGTATAAAAGACCCGTAGCCTTCGGTCTTAAGGCAAAGGCCAGTTTTTTAGGGGCCAGTTCCACTCTTGAAACCATTTCAAAGAATAAGAAATTGACCAGCGTCACGGGCATTAGATATCGAGACAATAGCCTACTTGTCAACAGCCAGCAGACCAATACCAATTTCAATCCTTCCTTTTTGGATGTACAAAACTTTATGACCTATCGGTTTTCCAACAGATTCCACTTCAATTTTCTGAGCGCTTATGCGATAAACAACTACGAAAACGAGCCACTGCACCGACAAACCAATTTCGGAACGCTCAATGATCCAAGGGCATTGATCGTATTTTACGAAGGCCGGGAAACCAATACCTATGAAACTCTTATGGGTGCCTTGAAGGCTGATTTTTTTGTTAATAAGAATACAAAACTGGATTTTTCCTCATCCCTTTACCATACAAAAGAAGAAGAGTTTTCCGATGTCATTGCTTCTTATGAACTGGGTGAGGTTGAGACCAATTTGGGCAGCGATAACTTAGGAGGGGTTTCTACATCACGGGGCATAGGGTCACAGCAATCCAGGGCAAGAAACCAGCTGGACGCGTTGATTTTTAGTATGAATCACGAAGGGCGTTATCAAAAAGGGGGAGATGCCTTGGAATGGGGGGTTCGCTTTACGCACGAAGATTTTAGAGATCAATTGCGTGAAGCAGAATTTATAGATTCTGCGGGGTTCTTTATTCGGCCCTCTGGACCCGAGTTTATAAACAATCAACCCGAATCTCCTTTTGACCCGGATATCGTTCCCTTTGAAAGTGCAAGGGCCACCAATTTCGTAAATACCGATAGATGGTCCGGTTTTCTTCAATACAGCAAACAGACCAGCTGGAAAAACAACGCGGTTTACTACAATTTGGGTTTCAGGGTGCAACACTGGATATTGCGCGGAGAAGGTTTTGCCCAAAATTCGCAAACACTCTTTAGTCCAAGGGCACAATTTGCCATAAAGCCCGATTGGAAAAGTGATATTTTATTCCGCTTGGCCATTGGAAGTTACCAACAACCTGCCCTATACCGGGAACTTCGTGATAGTACAGGACAGATTAATCCGAACGTTAAAGCCCAAAAAGCAATACACTATGTGGTGGGGAGCGAGCTAAGTTTTAATCTTTGGAACAGACCGTTCACCCTCGTTGGTGAAGCGTATTATAAAGATTTGTGGGATATTAATCCATTCACTGTAGAAGACGTAAGAATTCGATATGCCGCGGAAAACAATGCGGTTGCCTATGCCGCCGGATTTGACCTAAGATTAAGTGGTGCCTTTGTGCCCGGAACGGAATCATGGGTAAGCTTGGGTTTTCTAAAAACCGAGGAAAACAGGAATGGCAGGGGTTTTATTTCAAGGCCGACCGATCAACGTTTAAAACTTGCGATACTCTTTCAGGACTATGTGCCTTCCATTCCTAATCTGAGACTGTACATCAATTTGGTCTACAATACGGGAGTCCCCGGTGGTTCCCCCAACAATGCGGACCCCTACGATTTTCAGAATAGATTAAGAGATTACAGGAGGGCGGATATTGGAATTTCCTATATTTTTGCCAACGGAAAAATGAGTTATCCAAAAGGACATTGGCTTCATAAAATCAAAGGATTGAGTGCCGGATTTGAGATTTTCAATATGTTTAACAATCAAAATTCCATAACAAATACCTTTGTACGCGATGTGGATACCCAACAACAGTTTGCAGTACCCAACTTTTTGACCAGTCGTGTCTTCAACTTGAAGTTTGCCCTGCGATTGTAATGCAGTATGATGATGAAATCTATTTTTTTTGTTCTCACCGTTTTTGTTTTCTCCGTCACTTCGGCTCAGAAAAATATTTACGAAAACAGAAGGTTTGATGAACTTACGGAAAATCACGAAGTGCTGGCCATAGTGCCGTTTATCGCTAACCTCGACCTGGAGCGGGACGTACCTGCTTCGGAGCTCAAAAAACTCGCGGAAAAAGAGGGATACGCCGTTCAAAATGCTTTGGAAACCTATTTTTCAAAACGAAAAAAACGTAAAAAATTCAATGTGGACTTTCAAAATATCGAGGATACCAACGCCATTTTGACCCAAAACCGCATTAGCTACGACAATCTTGATATTTACACAACAAAACAGCTCTGCACCTTGTTAAAAGTAGATGGTATCATCAGTGGCAACCTTAACCTGAATATCCTGTTGTCCAAAGGTGTGCCAACGGATTTTAGCTTTTTGGATTATTTTAGCGGTGATGCGAACTACGGTAGAATAGGCGTAAAGGTCAGTGATGGGGAAACCGGTAAGCTTTTATGGAAGTACGAAAAGGCCATCACCAAAAAGACAGGAAAGAATACGATTGAACTTATCGATAAAATGATGAAGTTGGCCTCGAGAAAATTTCCTTACGACAAAGAAAAAAAGCGAAAGAAGAAAGATTAACCTTCTGCAAATTCTTTGAGTACCTCAACTGCATAATCCAATTCTTCCCGAGTATTGTATTTTGAAAAAGAAAACCGTAAGGATGGCTTTTCTAATTCCTCTTTTGGTAAAATCTCTTGTAGTACGTGGGACCCCAGATCACTTCCCGACTGACAGGCACTTCCTTTGGAACAAGCAATTCCCTTCATGTCCAAATGGAACAAAAGCATGAGTGCTTTTTGTTTATCAAAGGGTAATCGAACATTGGTCAAGGTATAGGTACTACGGTCCATATCGGCAGAAAGTCCGTTGAATTCCACCTGCGGCAGTGCCTCTTTGAGTTTTGTTACAAAATATAGCTTTAGCGCCCTTACGTTTTTGGTTTCCTCCTCCAAATTTTCATAAGCTCTGGTAAAAGCTTCTTCAAGTCCAACGATATTGTGGAACGGTTCTGTACCTGCACGGTATCCTCTTTCTTGGGATCCCCCGAAAATCATGGGTTTCAGTCCTGAATTTTTTCGGATGAACGCAAAACCTACTCCCTTTGGACCATGAAACTTATGCGCGGCAGCCGTAAAAAAGTCGATGGGTATTTGGGCAACGTCCCAAGGATAATGTCCTACAGATTGAACCGTATCCGAATGGAAGAGCGCATGATGTTCGACACACAGACGACCTATCCTTTCAATATCTAAAATATTTCCGATTTCATTGTTTATGTGCATTAAACTTACCAACTTCTTGTTATCAGTGGCTCGTAACAGCGTCTCCAAGTGTTCCATTCTGGGATTCCCATCCATATCCAAATCCACAAATTGCAAATCGATACCATACTCTTTTTGAAGTTCTTCGGCAGTATGTAAGACCGCATGGTGCTCAATTTTTGAGGTAATCAAGGTTTTCACGCCCAAATCTCGCACGGCGCAGCGCAAAATCATATTGTCTGCCTCCGTACCACCGGACGTAAAAATGATTTCGGAAGGTTGGGCATTCAACGTTTTGGCGATGGTTTTTCGAGCCTGCTCTACCTCGGTCTTCGCCGACCTGCCAAAACTGTGGGTCGAAGAAGGGTTTCCATAATGGACGCTCAAGGCTTCTTGCATACGCGCAATGACCTCTTCCCGTACCTGGGTTGTCGCCGCATTGTCCAAGTATACTTTTTGCATAGATAAGCTATCATATTCGTATGCCAAAAATAGGAGAATTACGTTAATTTCTTTTAAAGAATTCCTTGCTTTGAAAGGTATTCTTTTAAATTTGGCGCATGAGAAAGTTTTTACTTTGCCTAATTGGCATGGGGAATCTATGGAGTTGCAGCGATGGGGATTTACAAATAGAAACCATAGATTTTGACAGTGTAACACCACAATCCTGCGATACTCCGGTAACCACCTCCACTACAATTCTTTTTAAAATAGATGATGATGAATCGCTAATTCTCGATTTGCAATCCGGTGTTTTGGACAATGGCGTGGTCGGGGATACAATAACCACGGAAAGTTCGATTCCAAGCCAATCTTCCCTTACCTACCGGATATTTTCTGAAGGTATTTCCACCAGCTATTTTTGTGATGATATTCCCCCTGCGACTCCCAGTGTAGTGGAAGAAATCCAAGCGCAAGACGGGTTGGTGATCATTGAAACCTTGGCAGATATGGACACTGTCAACTTTGTGCATACCATCAGTCTCAGTGGTATTTCTTTTGTGAACGATGCCGGGGAACGCATCACCAACCTTACCGTAGGAGAATTTGGGGAGGTCAGTACCGCGGTTCCGGCTGAGAACTAGCTATTTTGATAAATATAAATCTCAGTAGCGCCCAGACCATATTTTTGGTACTCTGCATCATAAAATTTGATGTTGTCGTATTTTTTGAAGAGGTAATGTAATTCTTCTTTTAGCACCCCTTCCCCTACACCATGGATGAAGACCACTTTTTGGATTCGTTTCCGAATGGCAAAGTCCAGTTGCCGTTTTGCAGTATCCAATTGAAGGTTCAATATATCAAAGTTGGATAAGCCTTTTGTAGATTGGACCAATTGGTGAATATGGAGGTCCACTTCCATTTTTGGGGCATTTTTTTCCTTTGGCTTCAACGTATTGGGTCTTTTCCTTCTGGGAATCTCTTTTTCGTTTTTGATTTTCGCCACGTCGTAATTTGTAACGCTGAGCTGATGGCCTGTTTTGATAAGTTCAGATGTTGAATACCGCATTAAAAAACCATCTTCAAGCTCCACGGTGACCCAATTGCCATCAACTTCCTGGACCACTCCTTTTAAAGATTCATCCAGTACTTCTACCTTATCGCCAATGACAAAATGGGACATGAATACAGTTTGTTAATAAAATTTAACAGAATATGCAAAAATAATGGTATTTTTCCCGGTAATTGACAGGAAGATGAAATACCTAACCATTCTCTTACTTCAACACAGTGAACACTACATGCTTCCTTGTCTAAACAAGAAACTTTTTGGAGTGGATTGTCCCGGGTGTGGATTACAACGTTCGGTTGATTTATTGCTACATGGCCAATTTGTAGCTGCATTTGAAATGTATCCTGCGATTTATCCCATGCTTTTGCTCCTTATATTTTTGGGTACCTCATTGTTCACCAAAATTAGACATGCTGAAATTGTCAAATGGTCGTTGATAGCAATTACCGTGGGAACCGTTGTAGTGCATTATATCATTAAAATGAATAACCTTTTCAATTAAAATCAATACAAATGGAACAACAAAAACTTCCAAATTCAACACTGATCCTGGTATTTGGCATTATTTCAATCGTTACTTGCTGTTGTTATGGGATTCTAGGACTCATTTTTGGAATTATAGCTGTGGTCTTGGCCAACAAAGCGCTCAAACTGTATGCGGAGAATCCAGAAATGTACGAGGACCCTAAAAATGTAAAGACCGGAAAAATTCTGGCCATAATCGGGATTGTTCTAAATGTCATTTATTTACTGATGACGATATGGGCATATTCTTACATTGGTTGGGAAAACATGCAAGACCCGGAAAAGATTCAAGAGCTTTTGGAACAGTTGCAATAAACAAAGCTTATAAATAATCCTGTAATTCTTTGATATGGAAAACAATTCGGGCCTACCACCAAAACCAGATAATTATCTGGTTTGGGCCATTCTTAGCACCATTTTTTGTTGTTTGCCCACAGGCATAGCAAGTATCATATTTGCCAGTAAAGTAAATGAGGCCTATGCAAGAGGAGAATATGAAGAAGCTGTGAAAGCGGCCAAGAACGCAAAGACGTGGGCCTTAATAGGTGCCGGTCTTTCCGTTGCGATATGGATCGTATACTTTCTCTTTTTCGGTTTTGCCATTCTTGGAGGACTAGCCAGTGGAGACTTTTAAAAAACCGTTTCTTTTTATATTGGGAGTACTGCTTGCTTTTGCGGTACTCCTTTTCTTTTTGGTAAATCCAGAAAACCAGCTTTTATTTCCAAAATGTCCGATACATCACCATATGGGGATTTATTGCTCGGGATGTGGCAGTCAGCGGGCCTTTCATGACCTACTCCATTTTAGAATTGGAAAGGTGTTTGGGCATAATTTCCTGTTTCTCCCGTTCCTCGTGATCGTATCGCAGCATGTATTGGCAAAAACCGGTATTTTAAGGCAAAAAAGCCTCCTGAGCTACCGATACACCCCAATACTAATCCTGATAGTTGTGATAGTTTTTACTGTTTTGCGGAACATTGGAACCTTCCCTTTTACCTACTTAGCTCCTTAATTTGCCACCTCGCTAATGAACTTTAATCGATATAGGCGAAGCTCTTCATCTTCATAATCGCCCTCAAATTCCTCCACAGCATGGGAGATAGAGTCGGTGTCCGCCTCCAGAAAATACTCGTGGATTTCTTCTTGTTGGTCCTCATCCAAAATTTCATCTATCCAATAGGCAATATTGAGTTTAGTGCCACTGAAGACGATTTGCTCCATTTCTTTGATAAGTGCGGGAAGTTCCAGTCCTTTGGCCGAGGCAATATCATCCAAAGGAAGCTTCCTGTCGATATTTTGGATGATGTACAGCTTTAATCCAGAATTGGCCCCAGTACTTTTTACAACCAAATCATCGGGACGTATTACTTCATTCTCCTCAACATATCGCGAAATGAGCTCTACAAAAGGCTTTCCATATTTTTTTGCTTTTCCTTCACCTACTCCATGTATATTCAACAATTCCGCCATATTGATGGGGTATTTCAATGCCATATCGTCAAGGGAAGGGTCTTGAAACACCACAAAGGGGGGGACACCTAGTTTTTTGGCTTCCTTTTTCCTGAGGTCCCGTAGCAGCTTTGTGAGTTTTTCATCCGATGAAGCACCTCCTCCGTATTTACCCGCGGTGATGATACCGTTGTTGGATTCTTCAGAATACACATGGTCCTGCGTCATCATAAACGAAGTAGGGGTTTCCAAAAATGCCTTGCCCGTATCCGTCAAGTGCAGAATGCCATATTGCTCTATCTCCTTTTTCAGTAATCCGGCTACCAATGCTTGCCGTGTCAAGGCCATCCAAAATGCCTCATTTTTCGCTGAACCTATCCCGAAGAAATCCTTTTCATCTGTTTTATGGGAAGATATCATGGCGTTTACCTTACCGACAAGAATTTTGACAATCTCTTTGGTCTTAAATTTTTCATTGGTACGCTGTACCACGGTCAATAGCTGTTTTACTTCTTCCCCGGCTTCCTCCTTTTTCTTCGGATTTCGGGTATTATCGTCCATATCCGCGCCTTGGCCATTGACCTCGTCAAAGTCTTCTCCAAAATAATGGAGTATGAATTTTCTCCGGGACATAGAGGTTTCGGCATAGGCCACGATTTCTTGTAACAGCGCATTGCCAATTTCCTGTTCGGCAACTGGTTTTCCGGACATGAACTTTTCCAACTTCTCCACATCTTTATAGGAATAAAATGCCAAACAGTGCCCCTCTCCCCCATCCCGACCTGCACGACCAGTTTCTTGATAGTAGCTTTCAATACTTTTGGGAATATCATGATGGATCACAAAACGGACATCCGGTTTATCGATGCCCATTCCAAAAGCGATGGTTGCGGCCACCACGTCCACCTCCTCCATCAGGAACATGTCTTGGTATTTAGATCGGGTTTTTGCATCAAACCCCGCATGGTACGGAACAGCACTTATGCCATTGACCTGAAGAACCTGTGCCAACTCTTCCACACGTTTTCTGCTCAAACAATAGATGATACCAGATTTCCCCTGGTTTTGTTTAACGAACCGAATGATATCTGCATCTACGTTTTGGGTCTTGGGCCTTACCTCATAAAAAAGATTTGGACGATTGAATGAAGCCTTAAAAACCTTAGCATCTGTCATGCCCAGATTTTTGATAATATCTTCTTGAACCTTGGGGGTGGCCGTAGCCGTCAACCCAATTATTGGGATATTGTCGCCCAATCGGCCAATAATACTTTTCAGGTTTCTGTATTCCGGTCTAAAATCATGGCCCCATTCGGATATACAGTGTGCTTCGTCGACGGCTACAAAAGAAAGTGGAACAGAACCTAAAAACTCCACGTTTTCGCCTTTGGTCAATGACTCAGGTGCAACATACAGGAGTTTGGTGATACCCATCGCTATATCCTCTTTGACCTGCCTCACTTCCGTTTTTGTCAATGAAGAGTTTAGTACATGGGCGATGCCGTGCTTTTCCGAAACCCCACGAATCGCATCAACTTGATTTTTCATTAAGGCGATCAATGGTGAAACAACTATGGCAGTGCCCTCCTTCATTAAAGCGGGCAATTGATAGCACAGTGATTTTCCGCCACCGGTAGGCATGATAACGAAAGTATCGCGATCTTGAATAATATTTTTAATGACATCTTCCTGAAGCCCCTTGAAATGTGAAAACCCAAAATATTTTTTGAGGGACTCAAGTAAGTCGGAATTTGTAAGACTCATTTCCGTGTTTCGATTTAAACCTATCAACCAATTAAAGAAGAATTTCTACTTTTCCTTTATCAGCTCTTTTTCGCAAAGAACCGCTTTCCGCATCATATAAATCGTTTGGTAAAAGATAGTTTGTTTAGTTTTGTAATCTTAAATATAAGATATTCTTTTAGGAATACAACTCAATAAACTTTTAATTAACTTGAGCGACATACAGGCCATTTTATCCATCGCCAAACGTACTATAGAAACTGAAAGTAAGGCGATAGCCAACCTAGTTCATCTACTCGATAAAGATTTTGCAGAAGCGGTACAATGCATTCTTCGGTGCCATGGACGAGTTGTAGTTTCTGGGGTGGGCAAGAGCGCTATAATCGCCTCAAAAATTGTGGCTACGCTAAACTCTACGGGAACACCTGCTATTTTCATGCACGCTGCTGACGCTATTCATGGTGATTTGGGAACCGTGCAAGAAAATGACGTGGTCATCTGTCTTTCAAAAAGTGGGAATACCGCAGAGATTAAGGCGTTGATACCGCTCATCAAACTTCGAAAGAACAATTTGATAGGAATAACGGGAAATATGGATTCCATCTTGGCGAAACAGGCAGATTTTACGTTGAACACCTACGTGGAAAAAGAGGCATGTCCCAACAATCTGGCGCCAACTACCAGTACTTCCGTACAATTGGCCATGGGAGATGCCCTGGCCATCTGTCTTTTGGAACTTCGTGGATTCAGCAGTTCAGATTTCGCACAGTACCATCCCGGAGGAACACTTGGGAAAAAACTGTACTTAAGGGTTTCCGACATAGCGGCAACAAACCTAAAACCCGTGGTTTCGATAGATTCGAGTGTGAAACAAGTAATTATTGAGATTTCAGAAAAAATGCTTGGTGCGACCGCCGTAGAAGACAAAGGAACCATTGTGGGCATAATCACTGATGGGGATATACGACGGATGCTGGAACAATACAACGATATTGGCTCCTTGACGGCCAAGGATATCATGACCACAAATCCAAAATCTGTTGCCAAGGATACCCTAGCTGTTAAAGCCCTGGAGGTGCTACAGGAAAAGGGAATATCACAGCTTTTGGTGTTGGATGGGGCACATTACGAAGGAGTCGTACACATCCACAATTTGATAAATGAAGGAATTCTATAATGGCGAAGACTGAAACCCAAGACCCCAATGAAATGTCCTTTTTGGACCATTTGGAAGAGTTGCGATGGCACTTGATTCGTTCAACTATTGCCATTGTAATCGTAGCCTGTGGCGCGTTCATTATGAAAGATTTCATTTTTGATACGGTAATCTTTGGTCCAAAAAAAATGGATTTTCCTACCTATCAATTCTTCTGTAAGATTGCCACTTTTTTTGGGATCGATTCCGAGTTTTGCTCCGACGCATTGCCTTTTACTATACAAAACCGAACTATGGCCGGACAGTTCTCAGCCCATATTTGGACCTCTATTTGGGCCGGTTTCATCATTGCTTTTCCCTATGTGCTTTGGGAATTATGGCGGTTTATAAGTCCAGGACTGCACGATAACGAGCGAAAATATTCCAAGGGTTTTATTTTAGTGGCGTCTTCCCTCTTCTTTTTAGGGGTGCTTTTTGGATACTATGTAGTTGCTCCACTTTCCATCAATTTTTTGGGTACCTACCAGGTAAGCAAGGAAGTGCTCAATGAAATAGACATCAGTTCCTTTATTGCTACGGTAAGGGCATCGGTAATCGCCTGTGGTATTATGTTCGAACTGCCCATCATTATCTATTTCTTGACCAAGGTTGGATTGGTCACTCCAGAGATACTTAAAAAATATCGAAAGATTGCGTTGGTAATAGTCTTGATTTTATCTGCAATCATAACACCGCCAGACGTGGCCAGTCAAATTGTCGTTGCGGTACCCGTATTGATTTTGTATCAAATAAGTATTTACATTTCTAAAGTTGTTCTAAAGAAAGAACTCAAAAAACAAAAGAAGCATGCCCAATCAAGTTGAAGCGTTCAATGCCTATCGTTCCAGAATGAACGAAAAACTACTGGCGGACAATACCAAAATCATAAAACGTATTTTTAATCTGGACACCAATGCGTTCATGCCCGGGGCTTTAGACGTAAAGACCAAGGAATTGCTTGGTTTGGTCGCATCCACCGTATTGCGCTGTGATGACTGTGTAAAATATCATCTGGAAAGTGTCAAAAAAGAGGGAGGGACCAAGGAAGAGGTAATGGAAACTTTGGGCATTGCCACCTTGATAGGAGGTACCATTGTAATCCCACACCTTCGGCGGGCTTATGAATATTGGGAGATATTGGAGGATATGGATTCCTAAAAAGATGATAAAACCCGTTTGATAAAGGCGAATATGTTTAGCTTTGGCACGTTTGTATGAAGTTAAGGGCAGAAAATATAACAAAGGCCTATCGCGGCCGGAAAGTGGTCAAAGGCATCAGCCTTGAAGTGAACCAAGGAGAAATTGTTGGACTCCTGGGTCCCAATGGAGCGGGGAAGACCACATCCTTTTACATGATTGTTGGTTTGATAAAGCCAAACGGGGGCAAAATTTATCTGGATGACATGGAAATTACTGATTTCCCGATGTACAAAAGAGCCCAAAATGGGATTGGATATCTAGCACAGGAAGCATCCGTATTTCGCAAGTTGAGTATTGAAAAAAACATTTTGAGCGTGCTGCAGTTGACCAAATTGAGCAAAAAAGAGCAGCACATGAAAATGGAATCCCTCATTGATGAATTTGGTCTGGGGCATATCCGTAAGAATCGTGGAGATCTTCTGTCAGGAGGTGAACGAAGGCGAACAGAAATTGCGCGCGCTTTGGCAACGGACCCCAAATTCATTCTGTTGGATGAACCTTTTGCCGGGGTCGACCCCGTTGCCGTGGAAGATATTCAACGCATTGTGGCACAATTGAAAAATAAGAATATCGGTATTTTGATAACAGACCACAATGTACAGGAAACTTTAGCCATTACAGAACGGTCCTACCTTATGTTCGAAGGAGGAATCCTTAAAGCGGGCATACCAGAGGACTTGGCCAAGGATGAAATGGTTCGTAAAGTATACCTGGGGCAAAATTTCGAATTGAGGAAAAAGAAATTAAATTTTTAAGCCACTTCCTTTCCCTTTCCCGCAACAAGGGAAAGTAAAACATAAAAAGCAATTATGGCAGGAACTGCCAAAAACCTCAAGGTGAATAACAGAACAATACTGCCTATTAAAAACAGATAACGTACCTCGTTTCCCTTAAACTGCCAATTCTTGAACTTTAAGGCGAACAATTTAATCTTGGCATTGAGAAGAAAGGTGCTCAAAAAGGCAATTCCCAGAAGAAACCATTCATTCAGAATAATATCGTTTAGCGCATCATTATTGTGGTACAAGAGAATCAAGGGCAAAGAAAGAATGAGCAAGGCATTGGCGGGAGTTGGTAAACCGATAAATGAGTCCACTTGGTCTTCATCGATGTTAAACTTGGCCAAACGCACCGCAGAGGAAAGTGTGATTAAAAATCCAATAAGAGAAATCGGATAAAACGACAAGTTATTTGAATTCATAAAATCCAAGATTCCAAAATTGGATAAACCGTCGCTCCATCCACCTGTTTGGGACATATTAAATAATTGAAACAGCACTATGCCTGGAACCAAACCGCTTGTGACCATATCGGCCAAAGAATCCAATTGTACGCCAATTTCACTTTTAACCTGCAACACTCTTGCGGCCAGACCATCCAAAAAGTCAAAAAAAATACCCAAACCTACGAATAGCGCCGCTAAATCAAGACTGTTTTGAACAGCAAAAATCACGGCAAGGCATCCACTAAAAAGATTCAACAAGGTGATAAAATTGGGAATGTGCTGCTTCATTGGTTGGATTTTGGTAAAAATAATCTAAAAAAGAGCGTGGATACCTTTAAAAATTAGGCAGTGTTGGTTTTATTCTGATATTTGCGATGTAATTTTTTCCATGAAAATTAGATTTCAATTTCTCACTTTCTCCCTATTTGTTTTTTGGATTGGATTTGGCCAGAAGCCCCAACTCACGGAAAATTCGCAAATTAGTTTGCTGACCTGTGCGACGGGTGACCAATTGTACTATGCATTTGGTCATAGTGCCATTAGGGTACAAGATCCCATCCTGAAAATAGATGTGGTCTACAACTACGGAACATTTGACTTTGATAGGCCCAATTTTTACTTGAATTTTGTTAAGGGAAAAATGATTTACTCCCTGTCCAGAAGGTCTTTTGACACCTTTTTGTTTGAGTACGAATTGGAAAAAAGATGGGTGAAAGAACAAATTCTGGATTTGACTTTTGAAGAGAAGAACAAGTTACTCCTATTTTTAGAAACCAACTATCTTCCTGAAAATAGGGATTACCTCTATGACCCGCTATTTAATAATTGCTCCAGTATCACAGGTGATATTTTAAAGGGGCAGTTTGGCGATAAGCTGGTTTTTGATGCCTCCCACTTGGAGAAGCAATTTACGTTTAGGCAGTTGGTACGCCAATATCTCAATATAAATTCCTGGTCCGCTTTTGGTATTGATTTGGCCTTTGGGTCTGTTGTGGACCGCGAAGCAACGGTAAGGGAACATATGTTCTTACCTTACTATGCCATGAATCAATTAAAAAATACCGTCAAAGATGGCAAACCCCTTTTAAAGAGAGAACGCTACGTTTTGGATTATGCAGAACGAGAACGCACTTCTTTTTTTCCACTATCGCCCTTGTTTTTCTTTATCTTGTTTTTGGTTTTTGTAGCGATAATTACGCACTTGGATTTTAAGCATAAAACCCGAAGTCGTTGGTTGGACTTTTCCCTTTTTTTTATTTCGGGCTTGGTAGGCGTTGCGTTACTTTTGTTGTGGCTGGCAACGGACCACACCTCCACACCCTATAACTACAATATCTTATGGGCTTTTCCTTTAAATATCTTGGTGGCCTTTCTACTCATCTTTCAAACAGATTTACCTAGATGGACCCCTATCTACGTTCGGATATGCCTCGGACTTTTAGCCTTGGCCGTATTGCTTTGGATTTTTAAAGTTCAATTGTTTTCCCCTGTTCTGATACCCTTATGGGCTGCTTTGGTCATTCGGTATGGGTATCTTTTGCATTGCTTCAAATTGAAGTTTTAAAAAGTATCCTCTCCAATGAATTTAATGACAGTAGAAAATATTGCAAAATCCTACGGAGAGTTGGTCCTGTTCTCCAATATCTCATTCGGAATAAACAAAGGACAAAAAATAGCGCTCGTCGCCAAAAATGGCAGTGGTAAAACCTCCATTCTGAATATCATATCAGGGAAGGATGTTTCAGAGACCGGTAAGGTGACTGTTAGAAAAGGACTAAAAATAGCCTTTTTGGAACAAGATCCGCATATCGACCCAAATTGGACGGTGGAAGAGTCTGTGCTCAGTTCAGAAAACCCCATTTTAAAGATAATTGCAGCGTATGAAAACGCACTTCAAAATCCAGATGCTCCTGAAAAATACCAAAATGCTTTCGAGGCCATGGAACGTAACAACGCATGGGATTTTGAAACCCAATACAAACAAATTCTTTTTAAACTCCATTTGTCCGATTTAAAAATGAAGGTCGGCGCACTTTCAGGAGGACAAAAAAAACGTTTGGCCTTGGCGAACGCCCTGCTTAATAAACCGGATGTATTGATTTTGGATGAACCTACCAATCATTTGGATTTGGACATGATCGAGTGGTTGGAAGCTTATTTCACCAAGGAAAACCTTACGCTTTTTATGGTGACCCATGACCGTTATTTTTTGGAGCGGGTCTGCAATGGGATTTTAGAACTGGACAACAGACAATTGTACAGCTATCATGGCAACTATTCTTATTACCTTAGGGAAAAAGAAGCGAGGCAAGTGCGTGAAGCTGTCGAGCAGCACAAGAATAAAATCCTGTTCAAAAAAGAACTGGACTGGATGCGAAGACAACCTAAGGCCCGAACAACAAAGTCCAAATCCAGAATAGATGATTTTCAAGAAATAAAGCAAAAGGCCAAAAAAAGAAGAGAAGCCCATGAAGTGCAATTGGAAATCAATATGGAACGTTTGGGCAATAAAATCCTAGAACTCCATAACGTCTCCAAGTCTTTTGGTGATAGGGTCATTCTGGACAAGTTCAGCTATAATTTTATCAAAGGGGAGCGATTGGGTATCATAGGCCAAAATGGAACTGGCAAGTCGACCTTCCTCAATATTTTGACGCAAAATGAAAATCTGGACACTGGTAAGTTGGTTGTAGGGGAAACCGTAACCTTTGGCTACTACACCCAAAGTGGAATATCCATAAAGGAAGGGCAAAAGGTTATCGAGGTTATTCGGGAGTTTGGAGACTATATTCCCCTTAAAAAAGGCAAGCAGATCTCCGCCCAGCAACTTTTGGAGCGCTTCCTTTTCGACCGCAAAAAGCAATACGACTATGTTGAGAAACTCAGCGGTGGCGAGAGAAAACGGTTGTATTTATGTACTATTCTGATACAAAACCCCAATTTTTTGATTCTGGATGAGCCTACCAACGATTTGGATATTGTGACCTTAAATGTGCTGGAAAATTTCCTTTTGGACTTCCCGGGCTGTCTTGTCATCGTTTCGCACGACCGCTATTTTATGGACAAAATCGTGGACCACTTATTCATTTTTGAAGGAGACGGTACCATCGAGGATTTTCCCGGCAACTATTCAGATTACCGCGTTTACGAAAACAGCCGTATCCAAGAAGGAAGAAAGAACAGGGACTCCAAGGAAAAAGGGGAGAAAATCAACTCTCGGCAAAGAGACGGCCGGAAGTTATCCTATCAAGAGCAAAGAGAGTACAAGCAATTGGAAAAGGACATCCAAAAATTGGAAGGAGAAAAAGAAGCGCTTCAAAATAAATTCTCCAATACCGAACTCACCGGAGATGAAATTGCAGGGCTTTCCATCGAACTCAAAACAGTATCGGATGCCCTAGAGCAAAAAACAGAACGCTGGTTTGAACTTTCCGCTATTTTGGAAGAATAAATGGGATATCTTGTCCGCTATATCAAGTTTCTTATAAAGTCGACCAATCAATATGGCATACACTCGCCTTTTGTATTCAACTATCTCACCCAATGCCTCTATCAAAAACCGAAAAAGTCGAAACACAAGGTCGAGGATATTTTAGTAAAGAGCATTTCGTATTTCGAAGCGGAAAACATTATGATTTACGGTAATGACACACTCCAAAAACTACTTTTCCATTATTTTCCCAAGGTCTCTGAAAAAAGTGGCCCCATAGATGTCCTGTATTTTGATACACCTTCGGGTCGACTTTCCAAAGATGTCTTTTCCGATTTCCCCTTGCACAACGACAGTTTGATAGTTTTCAACAAGATACACAGTTCCAAAAAGGCTTTCATTCACTGGAACCAATATGTTCTCTCCCAAAAGGCTACCGTGACCATTGACCTTTTTTATTGTGGCCTGGTATTCCTAAGACAAGAACAAGTGAAACAGCATTTTATCATTAGAATTTAAAAAAGTACTTTTAACTAACGAATCACTTTATGATGGATTACACTATTTACATCATCCTGGGGGCCTTGTTTTTGGTTTATTTAATAGTGTTCATCGGTAACAAAAGAGGACAAAAACGAAGAAAATCCCGCAAATTTATGGAAGGGAAACGAAAACATGACAGGCAATAAATACGCTATATTGAGCATCCAATCCTTCGGAATTGTTTATTGTCAACGGCTAATTGATCATTGAAAAATGAAAATATACACAAAGACGGGAGATAAAGGAAGTACATCCCTGTTTACTGGGACCCGGGTGCCCAAGTACCATATGCGTATTGAAAGTTATGGTTCCATTGATGAACTCAACTCCGTTCTGGGTCTGGTACGAGATCAAAAAATAGATACCCATGCCAAGGAAAGCTTGATTCAAATTCAGGACAAATTGTTTACCGTTGGGGCTATACTGGCCACAGAGCCCAAAAAAGACAATAAACTCAAGATTCCCCGAATAGACGAGGAAGACATTACGTTCTTAGAAAATGAAATGGATAGGATGAACGAAGAACTTCCACCAATGACCCATTTTATACTTCCGGGCGGGCACACCACCGTGTCATACTGTCATATAGCACGTACCACTTGTAGGCGAGCCGAACGTATGATATCCTATTTGAACGAAAAAGAACCCGTTCCAGAGCGTGTCATCGCATACATTAATAGACTTTCCGACTACCTTTTTGTATTGGCACGAATGTTGTCCAAGCAATTACAGGTGCAAGAGGTAAAGTGGATTCCCAAAAAATTGGACGAATAAAAATTCATTTTTTGCGTTACTGAATTAGCAAAGCCGAAATAATTTTTAAATAATGGCGATTTTACTTGACTAATTGGCTTTAAAAATTATTTTTGCAAAAATTTTAAAATCATACCGTTACTATGTACTGGACATTAGAACTAGCCTCATATTTAAGTGATGCGCCCTGGCCAGCCACCAAAGACGAACTTATAGATTATGCAATTAGAACCGGAGCTCCTTTGGAAGTAGTGGAAAATCTTCAATCCATGGAAGAAGAAGGAGGTGAAGTCTATGAATCCATAGAGGAAATCTGGCCCGATTATCCAACCGAGGAAGATTATCTATGGAATGAGGACGAGTACTGATTCCATAATCACAAACACATCTGAAAAGTCTCATCTGAGGCTTTTTTTTATGTAATTTTGACACCCTTGCAATAACGTTTCCAGCAACTTTTGACAATGGAACGGCTTTTGCGAACCAAAAGAAAAATACTTCATGAGTCTTATCAATTCCGTACTAAAGGTTTTCGTCGGGGACAAATCAGAGAAAGACGTCAAAGCCCTTCAACCTTTGGTTAAAGAAATAAAATCCTTTGAACAGCAGTTGGAATCGATGTCTTCGGATGAGCTTAGACAAAAAACCGCGACATTCAAATCCACAATACAAGAAGAACGCAAAGAAATCGATGACAAAATCGATGTACTGAAAGAAGAAGTTCAGCATTCCACAGATATCGACCGAAACGAAGAAATCTATACCGAAATAGACCAACTGGAGGAGGAAGCTTACAAAATATCCGAAAAGACCTTAAATACCATTTTGCCCGAAGCATTTGCGGTGGTAAAAGAAACCGCAAAGCGTTTTGCACACAACACGACTTTGCAAGTCAAGGCCACTGAATTTGATCGTTGGCTTTCAGGAACCAAAGATTATGTAACCTTGGACGGGGACCACGCCATTTGGAAAAATTCTTGGGATGCGGCTGGCAAGGAAGTAACCTGGGACATGGTTCATTATGATGTCCAACTGATAGGAGGTATTGCCCTGCACCAAGGGAAAATTGCTGAAATGCAGACCGGTGAAGGAAAAACCCTTGTAGCTACCTTACCACTTTATTTGAACGCATTGGCCGGGAAAGGTGCCCATCTGGTAACCGTAAACGATTATCTTGCCAAAAGGGACAGCGCTTGGATGGGTCCGATTTTTGAATTCCACGGTCTTTCCGTGGATTGCATTGACAAACACCAACCCAATTCCGAAGGTAGAAGAGCGGCCTATAATGCGGACATAACGTATGGTACCAATAATGAGTTTGGCTTCGATTATTTGCGGGACAATATGGCCCACGCCCCCAACGACCTGGTCCAAAAACCACATCATTATGCCATTGTCGATGAAGTAGATTCCGTTTTGATCGATGATGCCCGTACACCGCTAATTATCTCAGGGCCCGTACCTGAAGGGGACCGTCACGAGTTCAATGAATTGAAGCCCAAGGTTTCAGATATTGTTCAAAAACAACGGCAGCACCTTACCGGTGTTTTGGCAGAAGCTAAAAAGCTCATCAAAGATGGCGACGCTAAAGAAGGAGGTTTCTTACTGCTCCGTGTATATCGGGGATTGCCCAAAAACAAGGCACTCATCAAGTTTTTAAGTGAAGAAGGTGTAAAACAACTACTTCAAAAAACGGAGAACTTCTATATGCAGGACAATAATCGGGAAATGCCCAAAGTAGATGCCGATTTGTTGTTCACCATTGATGAGAAAAACAACCAAATTGAGTTGACCGACAAAGGAGTTGATTACATCTCTGGAGAAGAGAACAAAGATTTCTTTGTGATGCCCGATATTGGCGGGGAGATTGCCAAAATTGAAGAGCAGAACCTCGAAATTGAAAAGGAAGCAGAGCTAAAGGAAGCGCTTTTTAAGGATTTCGCTGTAAAAAGTGAACGCATCCACACCATGACCCAGCTGTTAAAAGCGTATACTCTTTTTGAAAAAGATGTAGAATATGTGGTCATGGACAACAAGGTGATGATCGTAGATGAACAGACCGGTCGTATCATGGATGGAAGAAGGTATTCTGACGGCCTTCACCAAGCCATTGAAGCCAAGGAAAATGTGAAGATAGAGGCCATGACCCAAACCTTTGCTACCGTAACACTCCAGAATTACTTTCGGATGTACAAAAAACTGGCGGGTATGACCGGAACTGCGGTTACAGAAGCAGGCGAGTTTTGGGAAATCTATAAATTGGATGTGATGGAAATCCCTACCAATCGACCCATTGCCAGAGATGACCGAAACGACTTGATTTACAAGACGAAACGGGAAAAATACAATGCGATTATAGAAGAGGTGACCGAGCTATCCAAGGCAGGTAGGCCCGTGCTTATCGGTACCACCTCAGTTGAAATTTCAGAATTACTGTCCAAACTCTTGAGCGTTCGTAAAATTCCACATAATGTTTTGAACGCAAAATTGCACAAAAAGGAAGCAGATATTGTTGCCGAAGCGGGCAATCCCGGTGTGGTGACCATTGCCACAAACATGGCCGGAAGGGGTACGGATATTAAGTTGATTGATGAAGTAAAAGAAGCTGGGGGATTGGCCATTGTGGGTACGGAGCGCCATGACTCGCGACGTGTGGATAGACAGCTTAGAGGTCGTTCAGGTCGTCAAGGAGATGTGGGAAGCTCACAGTTCAACGTTTCGCTGGAGGATAATCTAATGCGTATGTTCGGCTCGGACCGTGTAGCTAAAATGATGGACCGTATGGGTTTGGAAGAAGGAGAGGTCATCCAGCATTCCATGATGACCAAATCCATTGAAAGGGCCCAAAAGAAAGTTGAGGAAAACAATTTTGGTATCCGTAAACGGCTTCTCGAATATGATGATGTCATGAATGCCCAGCGCGAGGTGGTTTACAAACGAAGACGCCATGCGCTCCAGGGCGAACGCTTGAAAGTGGATATCGCAAACATGATTTATGACACATCGGAGGTAATTGCCGAAACAAATAAACTTGCTGAGGATTTCAAGAATTTTGAATTCGAGCTGATAAAGTATTTTTCCATAACCTCTCCAGTCAGTGAAGAAGAATTCAACAGACTTGGTTTTCAGGAAATTGCCAATCAGGTATATCAAGCGGCTTATGATTTCTACCGAGAGAAAATGGAGCGCAGCGCCGATGTGGCATTTCGGGTCATCAAAAGGGTCTATGAGGACCAGACCAACAAATTTGAGCGCATTGTTGTGCCCTTTACAGATGGTATAAAAACGTTGAATGTTGTAACCAACCTGGAAAAAGCGTACCAGAGCGAAGGAAAACAATTGGTTACCGATTTTGAGAAAAACATCACCCTGGCCATCATCGATGATTCTTGGAAGACCCATCTCAGGAAAATGGATGAATTGAAGCAATCCGTTCAATTGGCCGTGCATGAACAGAAGGACCCCCTATTGATTTATAAGTTTGAAGCTTTTGAGCTTTTCAAGGAAATGATCGACAAAGTGAACAAGGAAGTGATTTCATTCCTGTTCAAGGGAGAACTACCTTCAGAAAACACCAATCAAATCCAAGAGGCGAGAAGCATACGTAGACCCAAAGAGAAATTAAGAACGACCAAGGAAGAAATTCCAAACAGCGATGAACTGGCCGCCCAAAACCGTGCTGCTGGTCAAACCCAGGGACGAAAACCACAGGTTACGGAAACCATAGTTAGGGAAAAACCGAAGATCGGAAGAAATGAAAGGGTGACCATTAAGAACATCATGTCAGGGGAAAGCAAAACCGTAAAATACAAACAGGCCGAGCCCCTTATCGATAAAGGAGAGTGGGTATTGATGGAAGATTGAATCGTGCCCGACAAATAATTAAACGATGGTCAAGAATGGCCGTCGTTTTTTGATTATACGGAAAACATGGTTAGATTTACCGTTATAATACCCCATATAATTAACCTATTTAACAGCATTCAACCTCCTTTTCTAAGTGCCAGGTGAAGAATTAATCGCAGCGTATGAAAGTTCCGAATAGGGATAGACAACTCTTTTTACAAGACAAGATTGATTTGGTACTAAAGGTTAACTATAGTTCTTCTGTGTTTGCGATTATATTTGGGGTGGCGTGTCTCCTCTTTTTGGATATCAAAGGGGTCATTCCCTATACTTTTTTTGGATATGCGTTCTTAAATCTTTCGAATACCTTTTTATTTTTCAAGCACAGAAACCTGACCCTCACTTATAATATTACTTCGATTCTTTCGATGACCGGTGCTATTTTGGTAACCCTTTTTAGTGGGGGTATACGAAGTCCGTTCATCTTTATCTTGGCCATCGTTGTATTTGCTGCTTATGTGACCACCATGGTGTATGGGCAAATCTACTTGATTTTTAACCTTGTTGTTATTGCCCTTTTGTTCTTGTACGACCTAGGGGATTTCAGAATTTCGGAAAATACGGTTCCTGAAGCTTCCAAAAGTTGGTTCGCCTTTTTGAGCACTATTTTCGCCGTCTACCTTCTAGGTGGTGTTTTTGGGAAGAACTTGCTCCGGGCGCACAACCGGCTTTACAATTCAAGAAATGAAATACAAGAAAGAATAAAGGAAAAGGAAACGTTATTGAAAGAAGTCCATCATAGGGTCAAAAACAATTTGCAGACCGTATCCAGTTTACTCAGTCTGCAATCCAGGGCCATAGCGGATGAAAAAATCGGAACAATTATAAAAAGTAGTCAAAATCGAGTGGTCTCCATGGCGATGGTACACGAAATGTTGTACAAACGAGATGATTATCTGTCAAAAATTGAATTGAAACCCTATGTTCAGGAATTGTGCGAGTATCTGGTCCGTTCGGTGAAAGGAAATACAAATAATGTAAAGCTCAATTTGGAAATAGATGATAACAAGCTCAGTATTGATACGGTAATCCCATTGGGGCTTATCATCAACGAGACCATCACCAACGCCCTGAAATATGGCATAAAAGAAGACCAACCAGGGGAACTCACCATCGCTTTGCAAAAAGTATCGGACAATCGCTATGTGATGCACATTGGAGATAACGGAATTGGATATTCAGATGAAATCAATCCGAAAACCTCGAAGTCCCTAGGGTTAAAGCTCATTTATAATTTGGCCCGTCAACTAAGGGGATCTATAAGCCGTGAAACCAATAAAAAGGGAACACATTACCGCATGGAATTCCAGGAAATCGTGGAAGATTTTAATGCTATTGAATAGAATAGCTTTTCCTATCTTTAAGAGCTAAACCAATCTCTTACAAATGATTAAAAAATTACTAGTTGGGATGCTCTTCATAAGCAGCTCCTTATCAGCACAAGATTATTTTTTAAAAAAATTCCATCCATTCGATTCCAACATTAAATCCCCGGAGGAATTCCTAGGGTACGCTATTGGGGAAAGACATACCCGACACGATTTAATGGTATCCTACATGAACTATCTCGCTGAATCATCAGATCGGACTTCACTTTATGAATATGGCCGTAGCCATGAAGATAGAAAACTGCTCATTCTAACGATTACCTCGCCGGAGAACTTAAAAAATCTGGATCAACTTAAACAAAAGCATCTGGAGTATACCGACCCGACAAAATCTCCTTCGGACTATGATGGTTTGCCCGCTTTTATCAATCTAGGATACAATGTTCACGGTAACGAACCCTCAACAGGAGAATCAGCTTTACTGACTGCCTATACGCTGGCCGCGTCCAACCATCCCGAAATTTTAAATTATCTGGACAAGGGCATCATCTTCTTGGACCCTACACTAAATCCTGATGGCAGAGACCGACACACCCAATGGGCCAACATGTACCAAGGAAATCCTTTAGTGGCCGATCCCCAAGACGCCGAACATAATGAATACTGGCCCGGTGGTAGAACCAACCATTATTGGTTTGATTTGAACAGAGACTGGCTTTTGGGGATTCATCCGGAGAGTCGGGGTAAATTGAATTGGTACCATGAATGGTATCCCAATGTGGTGACCGATTTTCATGAAATGGGGTCTCAAAGCACCTATTTCTTTGAACCGATGAAAGACAATGCTTCGCTTGACCCTATAATGCCTAAAGAAAATTACGTAGACTTGAATAATCTCTTTGGGGACTATTTCGCAAAAGCTTTGGACAGTATTGGGTCTTTCTACTTTACCAAAGAAGTTTTTGACGGCACTTACCCTGGCTACGGCTCCTCATACCCTGACCTTCAAGGAGCACTGGCATTACTTTTTGAACAAGCCAGTTCACGAGGTCATAAACAGACCACAGCATTTGGGGAAATTACTTTTCCATTCACCATTAGGAATCAATATGTGAGCAGTATAGCTACCATTAAGGCTGCGGTGGAAAACAAAGCGACTATGAGAAAATATCTGCAGGATTTTTTCAAAAGTGCGCTTTCCAACGCTTCCCGAAGCAAAATAAAAGGGTATACCTTCGAAAATACCTCTGATGCCAATCGAACGAAAGCTTTTATTGACAAACTTCTCCTTCATAGAATAGAGGTTTATAAAAATGGAAACGGTTTTACGGTTCCTACAAGACAACCCCAGTACAGAATGGTCCAAACGATGTTTGAGACCTATGAAAAATATCGTGATAGTGTGTATTATGATGCCTCAGCGTGGTCGGTGGCGAATTTTTATAATATTGACTATAAAACCACCCCATCCCCAAAACTTGGTGAGAGAGTGACCGACATTACTACCCTTGTCCGTCCATCCAAAGTTTCAAAAACCGATTATGCCTATATCATAGACTATACTGATTACAATGCCGTAGCGGCCTTAAATCACTTCCAACAAAAAGGTTTGGTGGTATCTTCTGCTTTCAAACCTTTCACGGCAAAAACGCAGACTGGAAATACCTCGCTTAATTATGGCGCTCTGGTAATTCCCGTTAGCTTACAAAAAAAGAATGCCGATGAAGTCTTCAAGATTATGACGGAGGCACAGGAGGCCTATCAGGTCCCTATATATGCAGTAAATTCAGGATACAGTTTACAGGGTATTGATTTAGGAAGCCGACAGGTACGCCCTGTAACCAAACCCAAAGCGGCGTTGCTTGTTGGTCATGGCGTCCGTTCCTACGAAGCTGGGGAGGTATGGCATTTATTGGATACCCGTGTTCACATGCCCATTACTAAAATCCCCATCCGTAATTTCAATCGGGCCAACTTGGACAAGTACAATACTTTGGTCATGGTATCCGGCAACTATAGATTTTCCGAAAAAGACATAGATAAGATCCAATCTTGGACCCAAAAAGGAAATACCTTAATTACCATAGGAAGTGCTACAAAATGGGCCATTGAAAAGAAACTGGTCGATGAGAAACTGACCGATTCCAAAAAAGATTCAACCCAGACCGCAGTGCGAAAACCTTATGTGGATGCCCGGGAATATTTGGGCAAGGAAAGTGTGGGAGGAGCTATTTTTAAAGTAGATTTAGATGTGACCCATCCTTTGGCCTTTGGATATAGCGATACCTCGATCCCCGTTTACAAAAACAATTCGGTTTGGTTGGCTCCCAGCAAAAATGAATTTTCCACAGTGGCCAAATATGCTGCTGATCCGCATATCGATGGTTTTATAACAAAAAAGAATCTTGAGGAAAATCTAAAACCTTCCGCCTCTTTGGTAGTAAGCAAAATGGGTAGTGGCAGGGTCGTACTTTTTGCGGACAATCCCAATTTTCGGGGATCATGGTACGGGACCAATCGTTTGTTTTTAAATGCCTTGTTCTTGGGTGATAAAATTGTAATTCCGGAATAAGCCAGACGTATGAAAAAACTTAGTGTTCTTCTGCTCTCATTCATAGTTCTCCTGTCCTATGGCCAGCAGGATATGCGTGAAGGTCCTTTCTCCCAACTTATTATCCGTGGAGTGACCTTGATCAACGGAAATGGGGCGCCACCACGTGGCCCTGTGGACATTGTTGTGGAGAAAAACAAGATTGTAAATGTCAAGATCGTAGGATATCCAGGAGTTGCCATAGATGCATCAAAACGTCCGAAGCTTAAACCGGGTGGAAAGGAACTGGACTGTTCCGGTATGTATCTTCTACCAGGTTTTGTGGATATGCATGGACATATTGGTGGTGTTGCTCAGGGTGCAGATTACGATTATGTCTTCAAGCTTTGGATGGCACACGGGATAACAACCATTCGCGAACCCAGCGGCCGTAGTATTGATTGGACCTTGGACCTAAAACAAAAAAGCGAAAAGAATGAAATCATTGCACCTCGAATTTTTGCGTATACGGGATTCGGTCAGACAACCAAGGATTTCAACCCACTCAACGATATTCCCATAAGTACGCCGGAGCAAGCGAGAAAGTGGGTTCGGGCCAATGCCGAGAGAGGGGCTGATGGCATTAAATTTTTTGGGGCACCTCCCAAAATCATGGCCGCGGCCTTGGATGAAAATAAAAAACTAGGACTACGTTCTGCCTGTCACCACGCTCAAGTGGATGTAGCCCGATGGAATGTTTTGAATTCAGCACGGGCCGGATTGACCAGCATGGAACACTGGTACGGTCTCCCAGAGGCACTCTTTAACGACCGGACAGTTCAGGACTATCCTTTAGATTACAACTATCAAAACGAACAGCATCGTTTTGAGGAAGCTGGAAAACTTTGGAAACAGGCCGCAAAACCTTATTCTGAACATTGGAACCGGGTCATGGACGAATTGCTCGAATTAGATTTTACCATAGACCCAACCTTTAACATTTATGAAGCCAGTAGGGATTTGCATCGGGCCAGAAGGGCCGAATGGCATGAAGATTATGCCCTGCCCACTGTATGGGCCTTCTTTCAGCCAAGTAAAATATCCCATGGTTCGTATTGGCACGATTGGGGCACGGAACAAGAAGTGGCCTGGCGGAAAAACTATCAATTGTGGATGACGTTCGTGAACGAATACAAAAACAGAGGTGGTAGGGTCACTACGGGGTCGGATTCCGGTTTCATCTTTCAATTGTATGGTTTTGCATACATCCGGGAAATGGAGTTATTACGGGAAGCTGGCTTTCATCCTTTGGAAATTATCCGCTCAGCTACCCTGAATGGAGCAGAGGCACTTGGAGTTCCAGATAAAATCGGCACGATTGAAATAGGAAAAATGGCCGATTTTGTCATCGTGGAAGAAAATCCACTAAAAAATCTGAAGGTATTGTACGGTACAGGCGCTATCCGATTGACGGACAACAACGAAGTGGTTCGCGTGGGCGGAGTAAAATACACCGTCAAAGACGGAATTATTTTTGACGCGAAGGCACTTTTACGCGACGTAAAATCGATGGTACAAGCAGAAAAACAAAAACTGAACTACAAAATAAAACAGCCAGGAACGGAATAATTAACATCTGCGTTTGGTTTGGGGAAGGAAGTTAAGCTAATTTAGAACGGTTTCTTTTTGTTCTAAAAGCCAGTTCTTTTTTTATTCTAGAATTCTTAAATCTGTAAAGTCTTGCAACCTCAACTTCTTTTTCAGTTTGTTCGTTGATTTCTACTTCAACGGTTATTCCAAAACTGATTGTTTCTACCTTGGCCTCTTCAGAAACATTTTGGGCCATAGCTAAAGTGCTGAAGAAAAGTACTGCGATTGTGGTTAAGATTGCTTTCATGACTTGGGTTTTGTTACATGGTAAAAGTACCCTCAAGCCAAGCCCAGTGGGGATTTATCTCGCCCAAGTCCCTCTTTTTTTCGGTGTTGGAAGCTTTTTAAGTTAAAGTGTATTTTATCCTCGATGAACGTTTTTTAGGTAGCAAACACGCCATCGAAGGCATGTGCATTTCATCGATGTTTTAGATTTTCATCCGAAGTAAAAGATTGGGGTTTGGACAGTTTTTTTGGTAGAAATAAAAGTCTTTTTGAGAACAGACCCCAGGATAATCCCCTTTAAAATCCTGTATGTCCTTAATAATTTGAAAATGTAAATGCGGAGCATAATTCACGTTGATGTCCGAGGTGCCCAAAGTAGCAAAGGCTTCCCCCCTACGGAATGTTTTTCCCTCATAGAGACCTTCCAATGATTCCAGAGATAAATGCCCATATAGTGTGTAAAATAGGAATGTGGTCTCTATATGTTCTAGAATGATCGTGGGACCATAGTTCCCCTGCTCCCTATTGTTCTTAAAACTGTGAACCCTGCCTTCCCATGGTGCCAGAACCTGAGTTCCTGATTCACACCAAAAATCCATCCCAAGGTGGATATTTCTGGGATTTTCCTCTGAAAATTGTTCAAAATCATCATAGATACCACGTCGTTCCAAATAGCCACCAAACGCGACCTTTTTTCCGCTAGTCTCTAAAACCGTGTCAATATATGCCTGACAACCTTCTGGAGTGGTCATTTTATACTTGGAAAGTGTTTTGTTGGTTTTAGATAAATCAAGAGGTACATATTCCGATTGCTGGATTTTTTCATCCAAAATGGAAATGGGCCCTATGTGATGTTCTTCGAAAAACGTTTCAAACATGTTCTTGTTCAATTTACATTAACAATTTTTAACATAGGCCGCAGTAATAGTTAGTATCTTGGGCCTACTAAGGAAAAAAACCAAAATGAAGATATTAAGAATTCAGTTTTTGGCCATCTTGGTGCTGATATCATTCAGTTGTCGACCAAAAACTACAGATACAAAAAAAGCAATTGCACAAAAAAGTTCAGTAGCACCTTCAAAACAGCTGCTTTCTTTCGAAGACCTACAAAAGTATGAGACCGCTTATTTTGCCAGCGGCTGCTTTTGGTGTGTTGAAGCTATTTTTGAAAGTGTAAAAGGAGTCAAGGAAGTATATTCCGGCTATTCAGGTGGGAAAGAAAAGAATCCATCCTACGAAGAAGTTGCTTATGGAAGGACCGGGCATGCAGAAGCGGTTGAAGTTTTTTACGACCCCGCTGTCATTAGCTTCACGCAGTTAGTTCAGGTATTCTTCGGATCCCACGACCCCACGGCATTAAACCGACAAGGACCTGACCGTGGGACGCAATATCGTTCCGTAGCTTTCTATAAAAACGAAGAGGAACAAAAGGTCATACAAGATTATATTGCGCTTCTGGAATCCAAAAAAGTATACAATAGGCCAATCGTTACCCAAGTAGCTCCTTTTGAGACGTTCTACAAAGCGGAAGAATACCATCAGGACTATGAAAGGAAAAACCCAAATAACTCCTACATACGCAACGTTTCCATTCCACGGCTCAACCGGTTTAAAGAAAATTTTCAGTCCTTTTTAAAAGGAGAATCCCACTAGACGGACACATAAAATAAGTATCTTGGAACCATGAAAGGAAAGATTTTCATGGTTCTCTTGGTTTTTCTTTCTGCTTGTAAATCCGGCCAAAAAGAAAATCATCAAATTATAGAGGTCCAAAAGGCGCAAAGTCCCCCCATCATAGATGGAAATGCCTTGGATGCTTGTTGGGGCGGTCCAAAATGGCTGGCCCTTGACCAACTCTGGTTGGGAAAGGCCTATACCACAGAAGATTTTAATGGACGATACAAACTGAGTTGGGATGAAAATGCCCTATATCTCCTTGTAGAAATTACCGATGATATCCTTTATGATCAACACAAAGACCCGTTAAAACTTTGGTGGGACGATGATTGCTTGGAGGTTTTTTTGGACGAGGACAACTCCGGGGGGAACCATCAATTTACCCACAACGCATTTGCGTACCATATCGCCCTTGATGGCAATATAGTGGATTTGGCACCGGACCAACAACCTCGATTGTACAATGATCACATAATATCCCAAAGGAAGACCAACGGCAAAAAAACAACCTGGGAAATGAGCATAAAACTATACGATGATAGTTTTGAGGATGGGCAAGAAAATTTGCCCAAAGAGCTTCACAAAAAGAAAAAAATTGGATTTGCACTGGCCTACTGCGACAATGATGCGAGTGTGGAACGTGAAAATTTTATCGGTTCAGTGTTTGTCCCGGGGGAAGATAAAAACCAAGGGTGGATAAATGCAGATGTGTTTGGGACTTTAGTGCTCAAATAGCTTGATTTTTATTTTAAAACGACTTCACTGTATTTTGATTTTATGTTTATGGTTCTATTTTGGTTATCATTAATGTGATAGCCCTTGTGAACGTTCATGTTATAATTTTTTGAAGTGCCTATGGATAATTTTTGGGGGTATTTAAAATCGGAAGTGATCTCGTTCACGTAGATGGTAAAGGGAACCTCAGGTAATTTACAATCTACCTCACCGTTCTCTACGTAGATATCCAAATTACTGAAGTCATCCGAAACCGCCTTGATGTACAGCTCTCCAAGGTTGTTATCAACCAATGCTTTATCCACTAGGCGGTCTATAGTGACCTTTGAGGAAACGGCATTTAGGGATAGTTCCTTGACTTCTTTGAGTTTCACTTTATCCGAATAATTTGTCCTTAGTTGTCCGTGGTTCCATCTTTTTACATCTATCGGCGAATAGGATGCCCGAATATCTGTACGTTGACCGTCTATCGTAGTGGCAAGCAAGCTTGCGTAGGACAAGCTTGCATTGATATTTTTGGTGTTCGCCGCGAGTTTTACCTCCCCGTGCCTTACATTCATTTTTAACTTTACTGACTTTGGCATTTTTACCTTGATTCGCTTTTTTACCTTATATTTTTTATTCTCACCATTAGAAGAAAAGTAAAACACATTAGGTTCATTATCAGATTGTATGGATAGTACTTTCCCAGATTTATACTTTTTGATAATCTTATCCCGATTTCTTAAAATTTTCTCCTTATCGGCCTTGGTTTTTTTTACGAGTGCATCACGCTCGAGCTTCAAAGCCTCTTGTTTTTTCTTATGTACCTCTGCTTTTTCCTTTACGCTATTGCTCCAAGCCTTTAGACGCTCTTTATATTGTTCATCAAAGTTTTCATCAAACTCCTTCTTCCACCTTTCCAAATATTCATCGCCATTTTTCTTAAATGCGTCATAATCAAATTGTATCTGCGGAATCGGTGGCATTGGAGGAAGATCCGGAATAACAAAAATTTCAGGTAGTTCGGGAATTTTAAGGTCTTCAAATAAAGGCTCTACAAATGAAATATCGGGAACTACCTCAAAATTGTAATTAAAATCCCAATCTCCGTTTAAAAAACTACGGTTCCCGTTTTTGGTATTTATTTCAATTTCCCGGCTATTCCCCACTATGGTCACCACGTCATTTTCAAAATACCGTTTCCCTTCTTCCTGGGTGGCACCTTCCAGTTCGATTACAGCGGTAATTTCGACTTGGTTCTTGTTCCAGGTCTCGAATTCAATATCTGCATGACTCGTATCAATATTGAGCACGGCATCTGGATTTACCGTGAAACTCTCCTTGTAGGTCTTTGATTGTACATCCTGCCCGTAGAGGTGCGTTCCTTGGATACAAAAAACCAGAAGGCTAAATACTATAAGACGATTTTTGTTCATTTTTTGATGATTTTAATTGATTCAACTTTGTTTTCAATCTTTGTAGCAACTGCAACCTCAATTGCAGATTCTTTATTAGCGCCGCGATGATATCATCATTGGGACCTAGCGTATTAAGTTCAGTATTAAGTCTTTCATACTCTTGGTCCAACTCTGCCAATCTTTCCATATACCCATCCACCAGGGTTTTGGTACTGGTATCAAATTCAAGTGCTGATAGCTGTAAATTGATATTGGCCACATAATAATCCTCAATTTTCTTTAAATCCGGAGAAAGGTCACCTAAAGAAATACCAACGCTATTCGCGGTTCTGGTCTCTACATCCACGATGGTCGTATTGCTGTCTGGATTGCTCTTTCTAGTCTGGGATACCCAATAAATACCCAAACCCAGAGCCAACACCAACGAAGCGGCTACGGAAAGCCGGAAATAACTCCTTTTTCCGTTTTGCTTTGGAAATTCCCGCTCCAATCTATCCTGAAAGCGACCGGCATGACCGGATTTCATCGCATAACGTTTTTCCTTGCGTTCTCTCTCGAACAATTCCCTAAGGTCCCGTGCCATAAGCTTTATCTTTTAGCATTTCTTTTAATTGCGTTTTACCCCGTAACAAACGTGTCCTTGAAGCAGTGTCGGAAATTTTAAGTATTTCGGATATTTCACCGTGATCATATCCTTCTACCAAAAACAACTGTACCACATACCGATATTTTTCAGGTAATCTGTCAATCGCTTTTTTAACATCATCAAGTTCCACATCATTTTCAATACTCCAGTCCGCATCATCTGGTATATGCATATACCCCTCTTCCAACTGCACCATTTGTTCGCGCTTCGATTTTAAAAAATCTATGCTTCCATTTACCACTATCCTCTTGAGCCAGGCACCAAAAGTCACTTCTCCCCTAAATTGGTCAATACGCTGAAATGCCTTTATAAATGATTCTTGGAGCACATCTTCCGCATCATCCTCATTTTTTAGAAACCGCATGGCCACACAGAACATTCCATCGCAATATTGCTTGTACAATTGCATTTGCGCTTTTCTGTCGTTTGCTTTGCATTGTTCTACCAGTTCAATTTGAAACATGGCCCGTTTAAAGTCGGTTTTTAGTGTTGTTCAAATAAAGGACGATAAAAAAAAGGGCGCGTTGCACAATCCGCGGTTTTTAATTCATTTTTAACAACATTGGCTCTTCCCAAAACTTTTTACCTTTATTCCCATCATATTTTACTCTTTTGGACCAAAAAACGAACATTCCTGCCAAAACGATATCCAAAATACGGACACGTAGAAAAGAAAATGTTGATATCCAAAATTTAGTTGAGCGTATCATAGAGGCAGACAAGGCGGCGCTGGGAAAAGCCATAACCCTTTTGGAAAGCACAAAAAATACGCATAATCTAAAGGCGGAGGAAATCATTGAAAAATGTTTGCCATACGCCTCCAAGAGTGTACGCATTGGTATAACCGGGGTGCCTGGCGTCGGGAAAAGTACCTTTATTGAAGTTTTGGGCAAAACACTTACACAATTGGACAAAAAAGTTGCCGTTCTGGCCGTGGACCCTTCCAGTTCACTATCCAAGGGAAGTATTTTGGGGGATAAAACCCGCATGGAGGAACTCGCCAAGGACACAAATGCCTTTATACGACCTTCTCCTTCCGGTGAGTCCTTGGGAGGAGTGGCCCGGAAAACGAGGGAGACCATTATTCTTTGTGAGGCAGCAGGCTATGATGTCATTCTTGTTGAGACCGTTGGCGTAGGCCAAAGCGAAACGGTAGTGCACAGTATTGTCGATTTTTTTCTGCTCCTTAAACTCTCCGGCGCAGGGGATGAACTCCAGGGTATTAAAAGAGGTATTATGGAAATGGCCGATGCCATCGCCATAAATAAAGCAGATGGAAGAAATATGGAAAAGGCCCAAATGGCCCAAAACGAGTTTTCCAGGGCGCTGCACTTATACCCACCCAAGGAAAATGGATGGATCCCTGAAGTTTTGGTTTGTTCGGCAACAGAAAATACAGGTATTGTCGAAATCTGGGACACCATTTTACAATTTGTTGCGAAAACCAAGGAAAATGGTCATTTTGGGCAGAATCGAACCCAACAGAACAAAAATTGGTTCTTTCAGGCGTTGAATGAACAGGTAGCGCAGTTCTACCAAAAGAACGAAACTTTTAAAAAAACAAAAACCAATATGCTAAAGGCCATTGAGGACCAAGTTATCTCCCCGTTCACAGCTGCTAAAAAGGTCCTTGAGAGTGTCCAGGGGCAACTTAAATAAAAGCACTACATTTGCCATAAGTAGACCTGACAGATGAATACGGTTACCAATTCCCTCCTCTCCATCGTAGTCCCTTTGTACAATGAACAAGATAATGTGGTCCTACTGACCCAAAAGATTCATGAAAGTCTTACGGGATATCAATATGAAGTGATTTATGTTGATGATTTCTCCACGGACGAAACCCGAAAGGTGGTCAAAGACATGGATGATGATAAGATTCATCTTATCGAACTAAAAAAAAATTATGGCCAAAGTTTGGCTTTGGCCGCGGGGATTGACTACGCCAAAGGCGAATACATCATCACAATGGATGGGGATTTGCAGAACGATCCTTCAGATATTCCGACCATGTTACAATTTGCGATTACAGAGGAATATGATGTAGTAACGGGAATACGGCAAAAACGAAAGGACTCCTTAATCAAAAAAATACCTTCAAAGATTGCGAATTTTTTGGTCCGCCGGGTTACCAAGTTGGATATCAAGGATAACGGTTGTGCCTTGAAGGTATTCACCAAGGATATTGCCAAAGGCCTTAATTTGTATGGAGAAATGCATCGTTTTATCACACTATTGGCCCATTTGGAAGGAGCACAAATAAAACAGGTGCCAGTAAAGCACCATGCACGGCATGCCGGCGTATCCAAGTACGGTTTGGAAAGAGTTTTCAAAGTCGTTGCCGATATGATGCTCCTTTTATTTATAAGAAAGTACTTTCAACGCCCCATTCACCTTTTCGGTATTTTCGGGGTTTTGCTCATTGTTTTGGGCATTTTCATCAATATTTACCTGTTGATAGTGAAACTGGGGTTTGGCGAAGATATTGGAAGCAGGCCCCTATTGATTTTTGGAATGATGTTCATTTTGGGAGGTATCCAGTTGTTCACTATCGGTATTGTCATGGAACTGTTGATACGGACCTATTATGAATCGCAACAGAAAAGACCTTACAGGGTCAAAAAAGTTACCATAGGTGCCAGACAAGCTGCGTAAACGATTGCTTACGGCACTAAAAATAGGTGTCAGCGCCCTGCTGATTTACTTTATTTTCACCAAAATCAATTTTACTGACGTGATAAAGACCCTAAAAACGGGAAATCCGCTGTATTTACTTTTAGGGACACTTCTGGTTCTGATTTCCAAGGTGATCGCTTCTTACAGACTCAATCTTTACTTTCATCAAATTGGTATCAGGATAACACAGGGCAGCAACCTAAGGCTCTATTTTTTGGGCATGTTCTACAATCTTTTTCTCCCTGGTGGCATAGGGGGTGATGCCTATAAAGGGTATGTTGTTCAAAAGAGATTTAAGTCCGGTGCGAAGAAAGTGGTTTCTGTTCTTTTATTGGATAGACTGAGCGGCATGCTATTGATTTTCATCTATTCCTGTATTTTGGCTTTTTTTATTAAAAATGAATTCCTTGCGCCATTTCGGATACTGTTCCTTTTAGCCATACCGGTCAGCATTTTTTCCTTTTGGTGGACCAACCAACGCTTTTTCAAATATACCACCGCTATTTTTTGGAAGTCCCTAGCTTACTCTGCTTTGGTTCAGTTGGCGCAACTTATCTGCGTTTTTCTAATTTTGATAGCCTTCGATATCACACAATTCTACATTGAGTATTTACTGGTCTTTCTCATTTCGTCCATTGTTTCTGTAATCCCTTTGACCATAGGGGGTATCGGTAGCCGAGAAGTTACTTTTTTATATGGGGCCAACTGGCTCGGATTGGATGCCAATACATCCATAAGTATCAGTTTTGTCTTCTTTTTGATGACAGCGGTGATATCCTCAATTGGAATTATATACCATTTTAAAAGACCCAAGCTAGAGGTGATTTCAGATTAATCCAAATGAACTAGGTGCATTTGGTTCACAACCTTCTGTCGGGTATGGGGATTAAGAAATTTGAGTTGCAGTCGGGTTATCCTAAATTGGTCCACAGAGATTTTTTGATGCCAATGAAAGCCCCTGTTTCCCAAAAGCTCCAGTTCTTCATCATTTACATATACCCAGACATCATGTTTCTTCAGCAGCTCTTCTACAGATACTATTTGGACCGGCCTTTTGTTGTAAAAGTCAAGCGCCCAGGTAAATCGTTCTGAAACCTTGTAAATCTTATCCACCGGGATTTGGTGCTGCTTCACCTTTTGGGACATGGTGGAACCGCCTTGATACTTTAAAAGCTGTGGATAAAAATGGGTGTTCATGACGCCATTCAACAGTAACGAACTATACACGGAAAGTGTAATGATACGCATATAATAGGCTTCCCGTTTTAAGCAGAAATAGGTGATTACCGCCAGCAAGGTCATCAAAATGACATAGCAATATATTTTATCAAACTTGAAGAAATGGAAACATACCAACAGTACAAAGATGAACACTAAACTCAGTACAAAATACTGTATCCCCAAAATGATTTTAATCGGATGGTCTTTGGAGTATCGATATAAACTGTGCAAATAAGATGCGGCAAGTATAGAATATAACGGTATCAAAATATTCATGTAATGCGGTAGCTTAAATTGGGCAAAGCTGATGATAAAGAACAGTATGGTAATGCCGCCCAAAGTAACAAACTCATATTGCGGCTTATATTGAAAACGTAGTTTGATAAAGGTTTTGACCCGAAACCAATATGCCAACAAGGCCAAAATGGTCCAAGGGAGAAATACCCAAAGAAAAGTATGGAAAAAGAAGAAAAAATCACTACTGTTCTTTCCATGGCCCTGACCACTTAGGCGTTCAAAGCTTTGCTCCCAAAAAATGAAAAAAATACCGCTTCTATTGGACCTACCACGTATTACTTTTTCGGGATGTACATCGAATTGCAAATAGTACGCATATAGCATTGGGGCGATGGTAATACTGAAAACCAAAATAGCGGGAATCAATTTCCAACTCAATAGGCTTTTCCATTTCCTGGTATACGCCAAGTGGCACAAAATGCATATCCCGATTACCAAAAGCGCTATTTGTCCTTTAGTGGAAAAGGCTACTCCAGCACCGAAAGCTCCCAAAATGATGCTCGTCAAAGAACCCTTTTCTAAATAGTTGACCAATTGCCAAATAGAAAAAATAGTGAAGCCCGTCAAAACCGCATCGGTTCGAACATCAATATTAGAAAGGACAATGGTCTGGGCCGTCATAAATATTAAAGCGGAAAACTTCCCAATATCTTTATTGTAGAGCAGTCTTCCCAGACCATAACAACTGTACGCGCCCAATAACGTGGCCAAAATACCAGGGATACGATATGCCCAATCGTGAATGCCAAATATTTTAAAGGAAAATGCTGCCAACCAATAATGCATATGAGGTTTGTCCAGATATTCTTGGGGTCCTTTAAAAAGATTGATAAAATCATTTTCCTGGACCATACGCATGGCCATAACCGCAAATTGGGCAGAATCATTTTCAAAAAGGGTGACGAACATGCCGGCAACGTATACTATGACAACAAGGGCAACTAAAAACCAGTATCGTACCGAAGAAATCATGTCCCCATTTTTTGGAATGCAAATATAGATAACTTGGAAAACAACCAACCAAACAGTATTCCTATCACCATTCCAGTAATCACATCCAAAGGAAAATGGACCCCGATATAGACACGGCTATACCCTACCAAAAGCGCCCAGATAAACAGGAGAAGTCCAATTTTTCCCAGTTTTTGTTTCGGTAAGACTGTAAAAAATGTAGCCAACGCCATACTATTCGCTGCATGAGCTGAAAAATAACCGAATTTCCCACCACAAGATGATTTCACCAATCGCATTACCGTGTTTATTTCTACATCGTGACAGGGACGTAATCGCGCCACACCATACTTAAAAAAATTAGCGAGTTGGTCCGTAGCAGTGATTAAAAGCCCCACAAATACAAGGGTTATCAGGGTACGTTTCATGCCCAGATAACGATAAGAAAGAAAAAGCAAGAGTGCATAAAGTGGAATGGAGCTCAACTTATTGGTAATGAAAAGCCAAAAAGCGTCCCAGGTCTCAGTTCCCATGCCATTTAGAAAAAGGAAAAGGTCTTTATCGCATTGCACCAATGTATCAATCATCGTCAGTCTTCGTATCTGGATACTTCTCTATCGTAGAAAGCAGTGGCGGCCCCAATCAGGTTTTCTGTTTCATTGGAAAGTTCTTCTTCGTCCTCTTTTGAGAACTCTTCCAACCATTCAACCTCATCGTTTTCCAAGTTGATGATAAATCTGGGATATTCTGTATGTATGATATAGATGGTATCAGGATGGTCCGTATTATCCGCCAAAAGGAATTTAGGTAGCTGCATGTCAAAGGTTCTATTTTTTCTGGAAAGCTAGGGATTTATATACCAATTTATTAGTGAGATAGTGAAATCGAATATACAACATTACCGCTGAAGCTGTAAGTCCCAATAAGAGCCCTATCCAAATCCCAGAGCTCTTAAATTCTGTGAAAAGCCCAAAATAATAAGATACTGGAAATCCTATCATCCAGTACGCGATAAAAGTGATCAAGGTAGGGATTCGGACATCTTGAAGACCCCGCAGGGCTCCAAGGACCACCACTTGAATCCCATCCGAAATCTGAAAAAAGGCGGCGATAAGGAGTAACTTGGCAGCAATGGCGATCACTTCTGTATTATCGGCCACATTAAGGGCGTTATCCACATTTAAATAAAGGGTGGGTAGCCAATGCCGACCTATTAGAAACAAAGTGGCAAATACAACTTCCAAAAGTAGGGTCAATAAAAAAATGGATTCCCCTATACGCTTTAACTCCCTAAAATTTTTCAGGCCCTTTTGATTGCCTACGCGCACCATTGCTGCTACACCAAGCCCCATACCTACCATAAAGGTCATACTGCTCAAATTGAGGGCAATTTGATTGGCTGCCTGTGCATTTTTTCCTAAAACCCCACTCAACCAAATAGCTGCCGTAAAAATGGCAACTTCGAAGAACATCTGTAAGGCAGAGGGAAATCCCAATCCAATAATTTTATGCATGACGGCTTTTTCAATTTTTCTGAAATTAAAACGGGTAACATAGAATTGAAATTTTACCTGCCGCCGCAACAAAAAATACAGATAGACTATCATGATAAACCGCGAAGCTAAAGTGCCGATAGCGGCTCCGACAATACCAAGCTTTGGAAATCCAAAGGACCCGAAAATCAGTAGATAGTTGATAAGAATATTGACCACATTGGCCAAAATAGTGGCGTACATGGGGTATTTGGTTTGGGATAGGCCCTCGGAAAACTGTTTAAGCGCCTGGAACATAACTAAGGGAACCAAAGAAAAAGCGACCAGTTCCAAGTATGGAATGGCCAATTCGACCACTTCGGGCGGTTGCTTCATGTTATACAACAAAGGTTTGCAAAAAAGTATAATTCCAAACAGCGAAAATCCCAATACCGTGCAAAGTACCAGACCATGTTTTAGAGCACTTTTCCCCCCATCTGGGTTTTTTGCTCCATCGGCTTCTGCGACCAAAGGAGTTATCGCTGTGGAAAAACCAATTCCCAAGGACATGGCGATAAAAACAAAACTATTTCCCAGCGATACCGCGGCCAATTCCGCAGTGCCCAACTGGCCCACCATGATATTATCGGCAAATGCGACAAAAGTATGTCCAAGCATCCCCAATATTACGGGATATGCCAACTGCAGATTATATTTAAATTCCTTGGTATATCGGGTTAGCACACGAAATTATTTTAGTGGGCGTCAAAGGTAATCGGATTCTAAAATAAAATGGGATACCCTTCTAAAACTTATGCACAGAAAGGGGATTTACAGACTTTTGGCCTGCTCCCAGAAAACGTCCATTTCAGATAGGGTCATTTCAAGCAAGGTCTTGCCCGAGGCCTTGGCCTGTTGTTCCAAATATTGAAAGCGTTTTATGAACTTTTTATTGGTACGTTCCAACGCATTTTCCGGGTTGATTTTCAAAAACCGGGCATAATTGACCATTGAAAAAAGAACATCGCCAAACTCAGCTTCCAACCGATCTGGATTTTGACTTTTTACTTCTTCTTGTAGCTCGGCAAGTTCCTCTTGTACTTTTTCAAAAACCTGTTCCGGCCGTTCCCAGTCGAATCCTACCCCCGATACTTTTTCTTGTATCCTATTGGCCTTTACCAATGCGGGCAAACTATTGGGCACCCCTTCCAGAACGCTTGTTTTTCCTTCTTTCAATTTGATGCTCTCCCAGTTCTGTTTTACCTCCTCTTCATTTTCAACCTGTACCTCACCATAAATATGAGGATGTCGATTAATGAGCTTTTCACTGATGGAATGGGCCACATCGGCAATATCAAAATCCTGGCTTTCTGCCCCAATTTTCGCGTAAAAAACAATATGCAACAAGAGATCGCCCAGTTCTTTTTTTACCTCATCCAAATTATTTTCCAAAATGGCGTCGCCCAGCTCATACGTCTCCTCAATCGTAAGGTGGCGCAGGGACTGCATGGTCTGCTTTTTATCCCAGGGACATTGCTCCCGAAGTTCGTCCATTAGGGTCAGTAGTCTATCAAAAGCGTCCAATTGTTCTTTTCGGGAATGCATGAAATGAAATTTTTATTAAAAGTACAAAGAGCAAAAATTAGGGCGTACTATATTTTTGGGTTATTTTGCTGCCCTATCAACTACTTTTCAACATAACCAAATAAATATGAAGCGCTTTCCTGCACACATTCTTATTTTTTCAATTTCTTTGTGGTTTCATAATGCTGAAATTATGGCGCAACAAAACAAAATCGATAAACAAATAGACGACCTATTACAACGTATGACCTTGGAGGAAAAAGTAGGCCAAATGAACCAATACAACGGTTTTTGGGACGCTACCGGACCTGCACCACAAGGTGGCAACGCTGCGGTAAAATACGAACACCTGAAAAAAGGTTGGGTGGGCGCTATGCTCAATGTAACAGGTACGGAAGAAGTAAGAAAACTTCAAAAGTTGGTGGTGGAAGAATCCCGTCTTGGGATTCCCCTTCTATTTGGATATGATGTGATACACGGGTATAAGACCCTGGCCCCAATTCCTTTGGCAGAAGCAGCTAGTTGGGATATGGAAGCCATCGAAAATTCAGCGCGAATTGCTGCTATTGAAGCCTCTTCCGTGGGTCTCAACTGGACATTCGCTCCTATGGTGGACATTTCAAGGGATCCGAGATGGGGCCGTGTCATGGAAGGCGGTGGTGAGGATACCTATTTGGGAGGCCAAATTGCCAAAGCACGAGTCAAGGGTTTTCAGGGTGAAGACCTCTCCGCACCCAATACAATTGCCGCCTGTGCCAAACATTTCGCGGCATATGGCTTTGCCGAAGCTGGAAAAGAATACAATACCGTTGACATTGGAACGTCCACCTTGTTTAACACCGTACTTCCTACGTTCAAAGCAGCGGTTGATGCTGATGTAAAATCTGTTATGAACGGATTCAATATTCTCAACGGTATCCCCGTAACCGGAGATGCTTTTTTACAGCGGGAAGTATTGAAAGAAAAGTGGGCGTTGCAGGGACTTGTGGTTTCCGATTGGGCCTCAATTGCCGAATTGGTACCCCATGGCTTTGCCGAGGACATGAAGCATGCCGCAGAATTGGGCGCAAAGGCCGGTTCTGACATGGAAATGGAATCCGGTTCGTACGTCGCCCATCTAGTCAGCAATGTAAAAGAGGGCAAGGTGAAGGAAAGTTTGATTGACGATGCAGTTCGTAGAATTCTACGCGTCAAGTTCGAACTGGGGCTTTTTGATGACCCCTATAAATATTGTGATTCGGCACGGGAAAAAGAAAAATTATACCACCCGGACCATAAAGAGGCCGTTTTGGAAATGGCAAAGAAATCCATAGTACTGCTCAAAAACGAAAACAACATCCTCCCTTTAGCAAAAAATCAGGGTAAAATAGCGGTCATCGGCGAATTGGCCGATGATACCAACAGTCCACTGGGCAGCTGGCGCTTAGGTTCGGACAATAATACCGCCGTTTCCTTTTTGGAGGGACTTAAAGCGTATTCCCAAGATTTCAAATATGCGCCTGGACCCAAAGTCTTTAATAAAGATGCCAATTTCTTGCAAGAGGTAGAAGTCAACGCAACAGACACCTCGGGGATGGAAGAAGCCGTCGCTCTTGCCAAAGAATCTGACGTCGTATTGATGGTCCTGGGGGAACACGGATTTCAAAGTGGTGAAGCCAGGAGTCGCACGAATTTAAATTTACCCGGTCTTCAACTGGATTTACTCAAGGCAGTTCATGAGGTCAATCCAAATATCGTTTTAATAGTAATGAATGGACGGCCGTTGACCATTACCTGGGAAGCCGAAAATGTACCTGCTATTTTGGAAACTTGGCAATTAGGCACCCAAACCGGAAATGCCATCGCCGAAGTGCTCTTTGGAGACTACAACCCGAGTGGCAAATTACCCATGACCTTCCCAAGGAGTGTGGGGCAAATTCCAATCTACTATAATCATTTCAATACAGGAAGACCTAATTTGGAACCCAATGTCTTTTGGTCCCACTACAGTGACGAGCAGAATACACCTTTGTTCCCTTTCGGATATGGATTGAGCTATACCCAATTCGAATATTCCGATTTGGAAATTGATAGTTCCGACCAAAGTGCCATCAAGGTGAATGTGACGGTCAAAAATTCGGGTAGTGTCGCAGGTGAGGAGGTAGTCCAGCTTTACATCAGGGATAAAGTTGCGAGTGTCACACGTCCGGTAAAAGAACTGAAAGGATTCAAAAAGATACTTTTGGAAGCTGGAGATTCCCAAAAGATAGCATTCACCTTAACAGATGCCGAACTTGGATTTTTTGACCACAACTATGAATTTGTGGTGGAGCCGGGTATGTTCGAAGTCATGATCGGGACCAATTCGCAGGACGTGTTACGTCAAAGCTTCGAAAAAAGGTAAGGTTTTGGCGTGTTTGTTCCCTAAACTGGTTTTTCCATCCCTCCTTTTAACTTTGGGAACATTTTCTTACGGGCAAAAGCCTTTGCCATTTGCTGATGAAGTTAAAAGCATACAAAAACATTTAGATACGATGTGGGATGCTTCAAAACCAGCAATCGTGTTTACCGGAAGTTCAAGTATCAGGCTATGGCAGGACCTACAGCAACGTTTTCCGGAAAATCAGGTATTGAATACTGGTTTTGGAGGTTCGCAATGTTCAGACCTCGCCAATTTTCTCGACGAACTTATTTTGGATTACAATCCAAGTAAGGTCTTTATTTATGAAGGCGATAACGACATATTCGCAAAAAAAAGACCAAAGGAAATCATCCAAACATTTGATGCTGTCCTGGATACACTTCAATTGAGAAAACCAGGCTTGGAGGTTGTTTTGATTTCCGCAAAACCGAGTATTTCCCGCTGGAAGTTTAGGTCGCGCTATAGACGGCTCAACAAAAGGCTTCAAATGCTGGCCGACGAAAGGGAAAATGTGTCTTATGTTGATGTCTGGCACATCATGCTCGATAAAAAAAGACTCAAAAAAAATCTTTTCATTTCGGATGGGCTCCACATGAACGCAATGGGATATGACTTATGGTATACTGCGCTCAAGGATTTTGTTACTTTAGAAGAATGATACGATTTCCAAAGCTATTTATGGGTGGTATGCTCCTATTTTTTATCGTAGGATGCCAAAAGCAAAAAGACAAAATTGCATTTCCCACCACAGATTTGACAAAGACGGCTCTTATTCCCAAGCCAAGGACCATGACCGCTACATATACGGCGTTCGCTCTTGGAAAAAACACAGCGATTTATGCAAACAATCCCAAAATTGCCGAAATCGGGCGTTTTTTATCTGAAAAAATAAAAAGTAGAACAACTCTTTCCCTTCCAGTAAATGGTCCTGTGGAAAAACCAAGTGGAAATGCTCCAGAAAATCTAATTTATATAGTAATCTCAGATACAATTCGTTCCGATAGTCCCGAATCCTATGAGTTGAATATCAAAGAAGATTCCATTTTGCTAAAGGTCAAAACACCAGAAGCTACTTTTCGAGGCATACAGACTTTGCTACAGATGGTCCCCGAAAAAAGCAATGATACCCTGGTCGATTCGCCTTTATGGCTTATTCCGTCCGGTAAAATTATGGACGCACCTAAATTTGAATATCGCGGGACAATGTTGGATGTGGCCCGTCACTTTTTTTCGGTCGAAGAGGTAAAAAGATATATTGACCTTATTGCGTATTATAAATTAAATGTACTGCATCTTCATTTGTCCGATGATCAAGGATGGCGTATTGAGATAAAGTCCTGGCCAAAACTTACTACCATAGGGGGCAAGTACGAAGTCGGAGGCGGTACGGGAGGATTCTATACCCAAAAGGAGTATCAAGAAATCGTGAAATATGCATCAGAACATTTTATTACCGTTGTACCGGAGATAGATATGCCGGGACACACCCATGCCGCGTGTTTAAGTTATCCCTTTTTGGATGGAACAGGAAAATCCCTGAAACCGTACACAGGCACCCGCGTAGGCTTCAGCACCTTGGATACAAAAAAAGACACGGTATACACTTTTGTAGAGGATGTAGTTCGGGAGATTTCTGCGATTACACCTGGTCCTTATTTTCATATAGGAGGGGATGAAAGCTTTGTGACGAAAAAAAAGGCGTATCGCTATTTTGTGAAACGTGTGGAGGGAATCGTAGAAAAGTACAATAAGAGAATGATAGGCTGGGACGAGATTTCCGAAGCTGCGATAAGCTCAAATGCAATAGCACAACATTGGAGAACAGAGGAGAATGCGGTTAGAGCATATAAAAATGGCAATAAAATAATCCTTTCCCCAGCGAAAAAGGCTTACCTGGATATGAAATATGATTCGCTCACTAAGTATGGACTGGACTGGGCGGGCCATATTCCGGTTGATACGGCATACATTTGGAATCCTGCTACTTATATCAAAAGCCTCCCTAAAGAAAGTATTTTGGGCATTGAAGCTCCTCTTTGGTCAGAAACCATTGGCAATAGTGACGAAATCGAATATTTAGCGTTTCCGAGAATTATTGGATATGCAGAATTGGGTTGGTCGGAACCTGAAAAACTGGATTGGAAAGACTACAAAAAACGATTAGCGGGACAGACATCGTTTCTTGAAAAAAACAGCGTTAATTTTTACAAATCTCCCTTGATCGATTGGTAAGTGGTTATTCTTATTCCTCTTCGCTATCGCCTTTTTCTTTATCAGTATCGGAAAAATCGGTTATGCCATGGTCTAAAAGAAGATTGTACCATTGGATTATTTTTTTAATGTCGCTAGCGTAAACGCGGTCCTCGTCATAATTGGGCAATATCTCAAAAAAATACTCTTCCAACTCCATTTTTTCGGCTTTATGACTAATTGCGGTCTTTTTGCCTTCTTCTTTTTCTTTTATTTTTTTGAATACTTCCCGCAAAGGCATTTCTTCTTCCAGGGTATAGATGGCAATTTCGGAAAGTACGCTGACATTGTTCCGCATGCCCACGCTGACCCGTCTCCCGTCCAATAAAGATTCCCCCACGAAACCTGTTCGGGTTTGGGTCAGTAATTTGTACAAACCCGGTTTTCCTCCAATGGATAAAATTTTTTCCAAGGCCATATTCTCTAGTTTTTGCGGGCAAAATTATGCTTTTGCCGTTTAGGTTTGTAGATTATCTCGCTTTTTTAAGATTTGGGAACCGCATTTTGTAATCCACCTTTATTTTTCCTTTAGAAATCTTTTCCAGTCTGCTTTTGAGCAAACGCTTTTTCAAGGAGGATAGCTTATCTGTAAATAATATCCCTTCAATGTGATCGTATTCATGTTGGATGACCCTGGCCAGTAATCCGCTATAATTTTCTCTATGCGGGATGAAATCTTCGTCGACATAAGAAATAGTGATAGCCGGTTTTCGTTTTACATCTTCCCTTACCTCGGGGATACTTAAACATCCTTCATTAAAATCCCATTCTTCACCTTCTTCATTTTCAATTTTAGCATTGATGAAGACCTTTTTAAATCCGTTTAAGGCCTGTTGCTCCTCAGGAGTTAAATCTTCGTCATCTGAAAAAGGCGTGGTATCCACCACAAACAATCGAATGGGCAGTCCTATTTGGGGTGCCGCAAGACCAACACCATGGGCATTGTACATAGTCTCCCACATATTCGCGATCAACTCCTTCAATTTTGGATAATCCGAATCGATTTCCTGGCCCACTTTTCGCAAGACCGATTCTCCATAGGCTACAATGGGTAGTATCATATTATTTTTTTCTATCTAAATAGGACTGTAAAATGAGCGTCGCACTTATTTCATCTACAAGGCCTTTATCTTGTCTTTTTTTCTTTTTCATTCCAGAATCAAGCATAGCCTGGAAAGCCATCTTAGAGGTAAATCGTTCATCCTGCCTTTCAACGGGGATATGAGGTATGTTCCCTTTCAGATTGATCAAAAATTCCTTTATCAAGACTTCAGCTTCCGATGGTGTATTATCCAATCGTTTTGGGAGACCAATAACAAAAAGGTCCACCTTTTCATCGGAAATGTATTCTTTCAGAAATGGTATCAGCTCCGTCGTTTTGATGGTAGTCAGACCCGAGGCAATCAGTTGCAACTCATCTGTAATTGCAATACCGGTTCTTACCTTTCCAAAGTCCAGAGCCATGATACGTGCCACATCGCAAAATTTTGCCAAAAATAACCCTAAAAATGTTATGAGTTTAAAACGCTGGGGGATTATTCTTTCAACCCGATTATCTTTGCCAAAATTTTTACCATGACCGAATTAAAAAAATCTGTGGAAGACGCCTGGGAGAACCGGGAACTGCTTAAAGAAATTGAAATACAAAACGTTATCCGAGAGGTTATCCAACAGATAGATTCGGGACATTTACGCTGTGCAGAACCTTATGGGGATGACTGGCAAATAAACGAATGGGTCAAAAAGGCGGTTGTTCTTTATTTCCCCATTCAAAAAATGGAGGTGTTAGAAGCTGGCATTTTTGAGTATCACGATAAAATTCCACTAAAAACAGGGTATCAAGAGAAGGGTATTCGCGTAGTCCCAAATGCCGTGGCGAGACATGGAGCATATATTTCATCCGGAACGATTTTAATGCCCAGCTATGTGATTATCGGCGCTTATGTGGTTGAAGGTACCATGGTGGATTCCTGGGCTACTGTAGGTAGCGGTGCACAAATTGGAAAAAATGTCCATCTCAGTGGTGGTGTGGGTATCGGTGGTGTACTCGAACCGTTGCAAGCCGCGCCTGTCATCATTGAGGATAATGCGTTTATCGGTTCAAGATGTATTGTGGTAGAGGGCGTCCGTGTGGAGCGAGAAGCAGTTTTGGGCGCGAACGTAGTGCTCACTGCATCCACTAAAATTATAGACGTAACCGGAGATACCCCCACTGAGCTAAAGGGAAGGGTACCCGCGCGTTCTGTGGTTATTCCCGGCAGTTACACGAAGCGCTTTCCAGCCGGAGACTATCAGGTTTCCTGCGCTCTGATAATAGGGAAGCGAAAAGAAAGCACCAATAAAAAAACTTCTTTAAACGAGGCCCTTCGCGAACACGATGTAGCCGTTTAATCCTCTTTTAAATGTAGATTGGTATTAACTTTTACAGCGAATACAAAAAAATCCTTCAAAAAGTAGAGCAACCATCTGAGAAATTATCATCTCTTACATACAAAACAACCTAAATTCGTGATTTTTTGACCAAAAAATCTACTTGTTCATAATTTGAATAAGTGTAGGAAAATTTTTCGACCAGACAATTTTCCGTGACTTTTTTTGTTATAATTTTGTAAAACAACGCACGAATGCCAAGAAATATGGCCCTGCCAATGAAGCCAAAACTCTCAGCCTTAGTCATCACCTACAATGAAATGGGATATATTGAAAGGTGCTTGGAGTCTGTTGCTTTTGCCGATGAAATCCTTGTTGTGGATTCCTACAGCACAGACGGTACTTATGAGTACTTGTTGAATCACCCTAAAGCAACCGTTTTACAGCATCCTTTTGAAAATTTTACCGCGCAAAAGTCATACGCATTAAGTCAGTCTACCAACGATTGGACACTTTTTTTGGATGCCGATGAGGTGGTTACCCCTGACCTTAAAGAAGAGATATTGAGCACTATCCAAAGTCCTGACCCATGCGAAGCCTATTGGTGTTACCGGAAGTTTATGTTCAAGAATGAGCCCTTGCACTTCAGTGGATGGCAAACGGATAAAAATCATAGACTTTTTAGAAAAAGTAAGGCAAAATATACTGATAAGAAGATAGTCCATGAGACGCTGGAAGTTGAGGGGCGTTCGTGTATCCTAAAGGAGAAATTAATCCATTATTGCTATAAGGATTATGAAGACTACAAAGGAAAAATGCTTAGGTACGGTCAATTAAAGGCCAAAGAGGCATTTTATAAGGAAAAGAACTTCAGTTACTTTTTGATGCTGGTAAAACCTTTTTGGAAGTTTTTCTATCACTTTATAATCCGGTTAGGTTTTCTGGACGGAAAAAAAGGCGTTACCATCTCGTACCTGAACGCACTCGGTGTCCTGGAGAGATTTAAAGAACTTAAACGTTTGGAAAAGAAAAACGAACTTACCTACTATTTGGTAATGCCGTGATGGGTCCATACTGCTTTTTGAATGCGGGTCTGCCTTCGTATTTCTCTATTTTTTGCTATTGATTCTGGAGTTTTATACCCCCTTTTGTGATCTAGATGTACACATACCGCACTATATCGCAGTTGTTTGGATTTTATCCCAAAATTGAACAATCTTTCGCCAAGTTCGCGGTCCTGACCCCCATATTGCATTCGCTCATCAAAACCGTTTACGTTAAAGATATCTTTTTTCCATCCTGAGGAGTTATGTCCATTCCAACTAGCGTTTGTCGGAGTAAACGTATTCAACATTTTCGAAATCAATCCACTTGCCGTTAACTTGTTGTTCTTAAATGTTTTCGGAATACCTTTATCTTTTAACCAATGGATGTCAAAACAACGTTGTGACTCTATATCTTCCAGGGTAATCATCTTGGAAATGTTCATGGGAAGCATATAATAACCTCCAGAAATAAAATAGCCTTTTTCCTTGTTAATGTAGTGCACCTCAACAAAATCCTCGCGGGGAATACAGTCGCCATCTGTCATAATTACATAATCCGAATTACACGCTTCAAGCGCTTTGTTCAGTATACGTGATTTTTGAAACCCGTCATCTTCCTGCCAAATGTGAACAATGCGATAAAAGACTTCTTTTTGTATTTCCTCGATCAGTTCCTTGGTCTTTGGACCTGATCCATCATCGGCAATCACAATCTCAAAATGTTTAAAAGTCTGGCAATTGAATCCCCAAAGCACCTTTTTCAGCCACTCTTCGGCATTATACGTACTGATTACGATAGAAATCTTAGGCGTATCAACTTCTTGTGTTCTCATCTTGACAAAAATATAAAAGTATCAATGTATATCTTTGCAATTGACCAATTTTACCTAAAATGCTCAGAAAAATCGTATTGGGGCTTATAAAAAAAATGAAGTTTCTTCCCGCCCCTTTTTATATGAAAGCCTACTATGAGTATTATACAGGAAAAAAACTCAATTTGGATGATCCCAAGGACTTCAATGCTAAAATCCAATGGCTCAAGGTCTTTTACAGACCGATGATTCTGAGTAGGTTAGTAGATAAATATGAAGTAAGGGAGTATGTAATACAAACCGTAGGTGAAAAATATCTCAATGAACTTATTGGGGTGTACGACAAACCTTTCCAGGTGGATTTTGACAAGCTGCCCGAAAAATTTGTTCTCAAGGCTACACATGGGTATCATTTCAATCTTTTGGTCAAGGATAAAAACCAACTCAACAGAAAAAGAGCGCGATACCTAATGTACAAATGGCTCTCTAAAAATCAATACAAAAGGGGTGGACTTGAATGGGCCTACAAACATGCCAAACCCCGCTTAATAGTAGAGAAATATCTGGAAGAAATTGGTAAGGAGGATATCAACGACTATAAATTCTTCTGTTTTGATGGTGTGCCGCAATTGCTCCATGTGGATATTGATAGAGGCACAAAACATTCTCGGGCTTACTACGATATGGACTGGAACAAACTTCCCATTAAGCACGATAGTATTGCGTTTATTGAGGGTGAAACGAAAAAACCAGAGAATTTCGACGAGATGGTTGAAGTGGCTTCGAAACTGGCCGGAAAATTCCCTTACGTACGAGTGGACCTATACAACCTCAACAACAAAATCGTTTTTGGGGAAATGACCTTTTATCCAGCAGATGGACGTTTGGAATTCATTCCCGAAAAGTATAATCGGATTCTCGGGGATTATTTGGAAATTCCTGAAATACCAGAAGGCGAAAAATACATCACCCAAATCGTTTAATCCGAAGAACCATGAAGGTAGTCAAAGAACTTCCCATTTCTATTTTGAAGACCATTCAACTCATGAGTATTCCGCTGGGGCGACTAAAGCGCGCCAAACGTGCACAAATCCCGGTGATTGTTTCTTTGACGTCGATTCCCTCCAGGCTAGGCACATTGCATTTGGTAATTCGCAGTTTGTTGGTACAGGATAAACTTCCCAAAAAAATACTTTTGTGGCTCAATAAAGAGATAAAGGATAAGCTACAAACAAAGTAGACGAAAATGGAGGGTGATCAAAATGAAATCCGATACTCGGATATGACCTGTTCGCATAGAAAGCTTATCCATTCCTTAGAGGCTTTCCCCAATGATGTTATTGTGACCTGTGACGATGATTTGATGTACCGTAAAAATTGGTTGTCCACGATTTATCAGGAGCATCTGAATTATCCAAAACAAGTAATTGGAAATCATACCGTCCACATCAATCATGACGATTTGGGAAAACCTTTGAAGTTCAAGAAATGGCGATATCCTTCACATGAAAAAATCAATACTTGGGCCGTAACACCTATTGGGGCTTGGGGTATTTTATATCCTCCCCATTCCCTTGCACCCCAAGTTTTAGATAAAGACCTATTTCTTAGACTTGCTCCAAAAGCGGATGACCTATGGTTTAAAGCAATGGCCTTAATACAGGGAACAAAATCAATTCAGGCCTTAAAAACTCCGGGTGAGCCTATCCCCATAGGCGGTACCCAAAAAGTAGCTCTCAAAAAGGAAAACCTGGGAATGGACAAAAATACCCAGCAATGGATAGCACTCGAAAAATCATTCAATTTATCAACCATAATCATTCGCGGAATTGACGGAGGAAATCAATAATTGTATCCAAGTGCTTAAAAAAGGGGGGCTCATCCTCTACCCAACCGATACTGTTTGGGGTATAGGTTGTGATGCAACCAATGAAATAGCGGTTCAAAAAGTTTACGCCCTTAAAAACAGGGATGATAAAAAGGCACTTATCTGTTTGGTCGCACATCAAGCCATGTTGGAAAGACACGTAGCTCAAGTACCCGACGTCGCTTATGATATCATGGATTTGGCCACAAAACCGACCACCATCATTTTTGACGACCCCCGTGGTATCGCCAAAAATTTGGTGGCCGATGACCATACGTTGGCCATCCGGGTCGCTTCAGATATTTTTTGTCAACGAATGATTCAAAAATTTGGTAAACCCATAGTTTCAACATCAGCTAATATATCTGGAGAGCCTACACCGCAAAACTTCAAATCCATCAGCGTAAAAATTTTAAAAGGAGTGGACTATGTGGTAACTTTGCCCTTGGAGAACAAAAACACATTGCCTTCCTCCATCATTAAGCTAAGCAATGATGGTCAGGTCAAGGTGATACGGGAATAAATGACGCAGGAATTCCATAAGAAACCCATAGAACATCCGATATTTCAGCTCATAGGTGAAATCTCAGAAAATCTGGGCTGGGACTCATATGTTATCGGAGGAGTTGTAAGAGATTACCTTCTGCAACGGGGCACCCCCAAAGATATCGATATTGTTACAGTGGGCAGCGGAATCAAACTGGCCCAAAGCGTGGCCTCGAAGCTCAAGGGGAATCCGCAAGTATCCGTGTTCAAGAATTTTGGGACGGCCATGATAAAGCATGAGGGGTTGGAGTTGGAATTCGTGGGGGCCCGAAGGGAAAGTTATCTCCGCAATAGTCGAAAACCTATTGTGGAAGAGGGTACCTTGGAAGATGACCAAAATCGGCGCGATTTTACCATAAATACAATGGCACTGGCTTTGAACATGTCAAATTTTGGTCAACTCTTGGACCCTTTCAATGGACGAAAGGATTTGAATCAGAAAATTATCCGTACCCCTTTGGAACCGGGGATTACCTATTCTGATGATCCCTTGCGTATGATGCGGGCCATCCGATTTGCATCGCAACTCGATTTTAACATTGAACTCAAATCGCATCAGGCCATACTCGAAAATAAAGACCGAATCAAAATTGTATCCAAGGAGCGCATTGTTGATGAACTCCATAAGATTCTTTTGAGCAAAAGACCATCCAGAGGTTTCAAATTGATGCATCAAACCGGTCTTTTACCGCTTATTTTACCGGAACTTGTGGCTCTGCAAGGAATTGAGGAAATTGAAGGGCAACGCCATAAGGATAACTTTTGGCACACTTTGGAAGTAGTGGACAACATAGCACAAACCACCGACAATTTATGGCTGCGTTGGGCCGCCCTTTTACATGATATCGGCAAGGCGCCCACCAAACGATTCAGTAAAAAGGTGGGATGGACGTTGCATGGGCATGAATTTGTTGGGTCCAAAATGTTCTACAAAATATTCAAAAGATTACGTATGCCGATAAACGATAAGATGAAGTTTGTCCAGAAAATGGTACTGATGAGTTCCAGGCCCATTGTTCTAGCCGAAGACTATGCGACGGATTCCGCTGTAAGAAGACTTGTTTTTGATGCAGGAGACCATGTTGATGACCTAATGACACTGTGCGAGGCAGACATCACTACAAAGAATCCCAAAAAGCAAAAAAAGTATATAAACAATTTTAAAATTGTCCGAAAGAAAATTGTAGAAGTCGAGGAGCGCGACCAAATCCGAAATTTTCAACCTCCGGTAAGTGGAGAGGAAATTATGGATGTCTTCAACCTGAGGCCCTCAAGGGAGATTGGAATCATTAAGGATGCCATAAAAGAAGCTATTTTAGAAGGTGATATTCCCAATGAGCATGAGGCGGCATTTCAGTTTATGCTCAAAAAAGGGGCATCCTTGGGCCTAAAACCTGTTTCAAAATGAGAACTGCCTTTCAAAGACTGGTCAAAATAAGTTTGGTACTGGTATATCTTGTCATAATCGCTGGGGCAACCGTGAGAATGACAGGCAGTGGTATGGGATGTCCGGATTGGCCCAAATGCTTCGGATACTATATCCCTCCAACCGAAGAAGAGGCCCTTCAGTGGAATGCCCGGCGGTCTTTTGAAAAAGGACAGGTGATTATCAAGAACGAAGGGTTGCTGGTCGCTAATTCGGATTTTACCTCTTCAGATTCGTTTAACGCAAACAACTGGAGTGCGTATACCAAACACGACTACGCAGTTTTCAACGTCTGGCATACTTGGATAGAATATATTAACCGATTGCTGGGCGCCCTGGCAGGATTGGCTACATTGGCCTTGGCACTATTTTCATTTACACTTTGGAAAAAGAACAAGAAAGTGGTCTTACTTTCATGGCTGGTGGTTTTTGGCATGGGGTTTCAGGCTTGGTTGGGGGCCACCGTTGTTTATTCCGTTTTGGAGCCAGTAAAAATTACCCTTCACATGGTCATGGCCTTGGTAATTGTCGCTATGTTGCTCTACCTAAATCATTTAGCCGCCTCGACAGAAGAAAATCCGGCACTTCCGAGAATAAACATGCTCCTAATTGGAGCTTTGGCCCTGACACTGATTCAAATTGTATTGGGCACCCAGGTGCGGCAGTATGTTGATGAGCAAATCGATGTTGTGGGAGAAATTGCTAAAAATCTTTGGTTACAAAACCCTACTGTCCAGTTTTATGTACATCGATCACTTTCCATTTTGGTCTTGCTCTTTAACGGATATTTATGGTTCATTTTCAAGAAAGAGAATGCCAATCGGTTTAAAATCAATTGGGTAATTGCCATTATTGGTCTTGAGGTACTAACTGGAATTGCCATGTACTATATTGATTTTCCGTTCGGTAGTCAGCCCGCTCATTTGGTCCTGGCTTCCTTACTTTTCGGGTTTCAATTTAGTTTGATGCTGGATGTATTAATGGCAAAAACTCCGGTTAAAACTTATTAACTTTGCCCTTACTCAAAATTTTTGGGATGATATACAAAATACGGGTCATATTTGATGCAGAGGAGGATATATTCAGGGATTTAGAGGTAGAAGACCACCAAACTTTGGAGGACTTCCATAATGCCATAACCCAGGCATTTGGATTTATGGGCAACGAAATGGCGTCATTTTATACTTGTGATGAAGCCTGGAACCAAGATGAGGAAATTGCCCTTTTTGATATGGGAGAAAATGGTACAAACACCCGTCTGATGTCGGAGACTACACTGGCCAACGTGCTATCTGAAGATAATCCTAAACTCATTTATGTTTATGATTTTCTGAGTATGTGGACCTTTTTTGTAGAATTGGCAGATATTGTGGAAAAAGAGGATGGTAGGAACTATCCCAATCTATTGTTCAGCTTTGGTGAACTTCCTGATGCTCCACCTGAAAAGAATTTTGAATCAAGTCCAGGCCCTACCGTAGATCTTGATGAAGACATTGACCGATACGAAGACTTGGATTTTGATGAAAACTGGAACTGATAAATTCTGACGAATACCATAAAACAATACACGCTAGACCAAAACCATTATGCTTAACCTGTATCCGGCCCAAATTGAAAGCATATCCCTTCACCGAGTGGGGAACCTAAGCAAGAACGAACCTATTTTCTTGTCTGCTACACCTTTAACCCTAACAGATGAAACGACGGCTCTATTGAAAGAGTACTTTTTTAAACCCTTTCGGGAAAAGGAAGAAAACTATTTTCGGTTTCACAATGATGTGGATGTGGAGTTCAACGAAATGTTCAACTGGGTTTCTTCATTTTTTGCAGAAGTTTCAAAATCCCATGAAATTTCCAAAAAAATTACGAATCACTTATATCAACAATCCAATCACCCACATATAAAAAGTGGAGAAGTCTATGTGGCGCACTTTACAGACGTTATCATTGACAATCAGAAAACAGACGCCATCGGTATTTTCAAGAGCGAGCTAAAGCATGATTTTCTCGAGTTCGAAGAAAATATGGATAATCTGGAAATTCGGGTACACCAAGGTATCAATATCAATAAGTTGGACAAAGGTTGTTTGATCTTCAACACAGACAAAGACGAAGGATATAAAATATTATCCGTTGATAGCAATCGGTATGATGCCAAATATTGGTTGGAAAACTTTTTGGGTTTGGTACCTCTAGCCGATGAAAACTTCTACACGAAGAACTATTTGAAATTTTGTCAAAATTTTGCTAAAGATGTGGTGCTACCTGCGGAGGACAAGCAGCAGGAAGTATTATTTATGAATAGGGCCGTAAACCACTTCGCCAAAAATGATGCCTTTGAAGAAAGTTCTTTTCTAAATGAGGTTATGGAAAATCCAGAACTTATTCCGGAATTTAAGCACTACAAAGTTGAAAAAGGACCCAAATACAGTATTGAGGATGTCTCTAATTTTGATATAGCGAACAAAGCAGTATCCGATGCCCGGAAAAAAATAAAAAATGTAATACAATTAGATACCAATATCCAGATAAAAATGGATTTTATAAATCCAGAATCAGCAGAAAAATTCGTGGAAAAGGGATGGGACGAAGAGCGTCAAATGTATTATTATCTAGTGTATTTCAATAAAGAACAAAAGAGTTAATTTCCTTAAAAAATCTGCGTTACGTTCACATCTTCGTAATTACGCTTTACAAAATCCAGGGCCAGGGAAAGTACTTCGCCCATGGTATTGCATTTTTTGAAATCGAGGTCCTTGGTGAGTCCATAGATTTCCATCTTTAGCTGATCAATGTTCTCGATGAGCGAAATATCATCTGTTTTGGAAATTCCCACCAATCGTTTGATACGGTTTCCAGAGCTGATTATGCGTTTGGCCACAATGGAGCGTTCCTCAATTTTATATTGGTCCACTGACTTTTTCTGCAGTTTGGAACGCACCAAATCCACCATAAGAAAATTTTCTTTGAAAAACTGGGGACGGTATACCTTGAGCTTTCCTTCAAAACACTGCTGGTCAAAGTCAATCGCACGAATTTTATAGACCACATGGTCAAAATCATGCGTTGGGACGATTACGTAATTGTAGGACCGCATATCTCCCAATAACCGAATCATACAGCGCTCATTGAATTTGACAAATTCCTTGGCCAATTGCGCTTTTTCCGGCTCTGTGCATTTCGGTAACATTTCCGCGATAAATACATCCCCAGGAATACCCGCTATGTGCTCTTCTATCAACGTATCCCCGTACACCAAAAAATTCAAATTGTACGGCGACAACATATGCTCCAGTTCTAAACCATAGACCCGGGAGGCATCTGTCTTTTTAACGTAAAAATAGGTGTAGTTGTCATTCAAAATGTTTCTCACTTTAATGCGGAAAGGTTTGGAATTGCCAAAGGTGCAGTAATCCACGGCATCAATGGTCAAATATTCCAGAATTCGATCGCTTCCATCAGAATGCAAAATGGAATAGACCTTCTTTAGGCTTAAGTCGATTTCTTCGCGTTCAAAATCCGAGTAGTACACCCGGACCCAAAGCGTATCCTCACCATTACCATCATAAACGATGATTGATCCGGAGAAACGCAGCAGGTCTTCATAAAAAATGGGAATCTCAATTTTTCGACTGTACCGGTGCAGATAGCCATCCAATTTTTTGTTGACAGGATAGGCCGGCTTTTTCTTGGACATGAGCTTTTCTTCGGACATTCTTTCCCTATTTTGTAACAAAAACATGCATATTTCGTCAAGTTACTACAAACAAATCAAAAAACGTCAGCATCTTGAGCACAATACTAACGGTTAACCATCTCACTAAAAATTTCGGATATCTTACGGCCGTCAAAGATTTATCGTTTACCATAGAAAAAGGAAATGTCTACGGTATTCTAGGCCCCAACGGAAGCGGCAAATCCACCACTTTGGGTATAATCCTAAACGTTGTGAACCGTACTTCGGGGGAATTTAGTTGGTTTGATGGCAATACCTCAACCCACGAAGCGCTCAAAAAAGTGGGCGCAATCATTGAACGTCCCAACTTTTATCCCTACATGACCGCCATACAGAATCTAAAATTGGTTTGTAAGATCAAGGAAGTTTCCGAAGGCAAAATCCAGGAAAAACTAGAACTGGTCGGTCTTTGGGAACGACGGAACAGTAAATTCAAGACGTATTCACTGGGTATGAAGCAACGTCTGGCCATTGCCTCTGCCCTCTTGAACGATCCTGAAATTTTGATTTTGGATGAACCCACCAACGGATTGGAGACTCAAGGTATACTTCATATACGGGAGATCATAAAAATATTAGCCAAGAAAGTCATTACTATCCTTTTGGCCTCCCATCTATTGGACGAGGTAGAAAAAGTCTGTTCACATGTGGTAATCCTTCGAAAAGGTGAAAAATTATACTCAGGACCGGTAGACCAGATGTTGGCCAGCTACGGTTTTTTCGAATTGAGAACCGAGGACATGCAAAAATTGAAGAGCTTGTTGCAGAAGCATCTAAGTTTTGGGAACATCAAGCAAGAGAACGGTACCTTGATCGCGTATTTGACCGAGGAAATGAACGCCGAAACCTTAAACCGTTTTCTCTTTGATGAGGGCATGGTGCTTTCCCATTTGGTAAAACGAAGAGAAAGTCTGGAAGAACAGTTTTTAACCCTTACCAAAAATAACTAATCAAAGAACGAATGGTACGCTTATTACAAATAGAGTTCATCAAACTCTGGAACAACAGGGCCAGTAAAATCCTGATTTTATCTTATTTCGTGCTGCTTACATCGATAGCTTTGGTGGCAGCCATAAAATTTGATATTGGACCCGTCAAGTTTCACTTGGCGGACCAGGGCATTTTTAATTTCCCGTATATCTGGCATTTCAACACTTTTATAACGGCCATTTTTAAATTGTTCTTGGCCATTGTCATCGTATCCATGATGGCCAATGAATACAGTAATAAAACCATAAAACAGAACCTGATTGATGGTCTTTCCAAAAAAGAGTTCATCCTTTCAAAATTTTTGACGGTCGTTTCCTTTTCTTTGGTCTCGACCCTATTCGTTTTTGTCGTTTCACTACTATTGGGATTGATATATTCCGACTACAATGAAATCTCCATCATTTTTTCCGATCTCGAATTTCTTCTGGCATTTTTTGTAAAACTGGTCGGTTTCTTTTCATTCTGCCTTTTCTTGGGAATCTTCGTCAAAAGATCCGCATTTGCATTGGGCTTTTTGATTTTATGGTCTATCTTGGAACAAGTGGTCTTTGGTTTGTTGGGATGGAAGGTGATAAGTTGGGATGCGGCCAAAATTGTAAAGGATTTTTTCCCTTTGCAGTCCATGACCAACTTGATAAAGGAACCATTCACACGTCTCTCGGCCGTTCAGAATATCGGGGAACAGATCGGGGAGAAGATGAACTTCGATTACCATGTATATTGGTACGAGTTTTTGATTGTTTCCTTTTGGACCGCGCTTTTCGTCTATTTGTCCTATGCACTATTGAAAAAACGCGATTTGTAGTATCTTGTAGTGTTTGATTATTGGTCAAATGCTCAAAAGATTGGTCCTCATTATATCGGTGCTTGCACCAATTTGGGCTATAGCCCAAAGTTGTCCCAGGTTTCTAAGTCCCCTGCCTGGCTCAACCGACGTTCCAGTGGAGACAACTATCCGTTGGGAAGAAATCATCGGAGTGCCCAGTTACAATATTTCCATAGGAACCACGCCAGGAGGACGGGACATTGTGAATGAAACGGCGGTCGGGACCAACACCTCCTTTACTCCTCCTTTTGGATTGCCGGACGATACCGAGATATTTGTCACCATTACCTTGTTCTTCTTTAGTGATCAAAGCCAAAACGTTATTTGTCCCAGTATATCCTTCACAACTGAGGAAGTCACAACACCGCCAAGTTGTACACAACTGAGACTTCCCGAAAATGGACAGACCGACGTGAACTTTCGAACCAATCTCAGATGGGACTACGCGCCTGGAGCTACTTCCTACTTGTTGCGGATTGGAACATCATCTGGAGGTACAGAGATTTTTGGCGAAACGGATATTGGCAATGTATTGCGGTTCAATCCACCAACCGATCTTCCCATCAATACAGAAATATTTGTTCAGATAACCCCCCTTAATGAGAATGGAGTGGCCTTAAATTGTACGATAGAATCCTTTTTTACCGCAGGTATTGCACAAAGCTTGGACTGTACCAGGCTAACATTCCCAGTAGATGGAGCAACAAATGTACCGCTCACCCCCTTGCTCCAATGGGAAGAAGTTGCTGGTGCCACGGGATATCGCATTACCATCGGAACTACCCCGGGCGGGGACGATATTGTCCGAGAACAAGTTTTTCGCTCAACCTCGACCTTTGTAATCAACTTTGATCCCAATGCCCTGCTATTTATCACCATTGTTCCCTTCAACGAATTGGTGGAAGCGACCGATTGCGGTATCGAGAGCTTTTCGACAGCTGTGGGTTGTGGCCCCTTTTTTGACCCTTCCCTAGGGGATTTTGTATCCTTGTTCCCCGAGCTTGATTTTCCCAGTGCTTTTGTGATTTGTGAAAATTCTGAACCTATAACCTTATCGACAAGTACTATTGCTGAAAGTTACAGGTGGGCAAGTATCACTTCAAGGGGTACCGAAATCGAATTGTTTTCTGAAACTACCGAAGTTGTTATTTCCGAAGGGGGGCTCTATCGACTGGATGTGACCAATTTTGCGGACCCTAACGGTAATAATATTCCGTGTACCTCTTCACGGCAGTTCACGGTGGATGTCATCCCGGGTCCTGAAATCAGCTCAGTTGATGTGGAGCGAATCGGTGAAGTTCTCCAACTAACCGTTAACGTTGCGAGCACCGGTCAATACGACTTTGCCTTGAATGACATCAATGGACCATATCAAGATAGCAACGTTTTTACCAATGTCCCGCTAGGAAACAATATTGTTTATGTCCGGGACAAGAATCAAGATGGATGTATTCTGGCCATAGATATTACCCCGGATTTGATATCTGAAGGATTCCCCAAGTTCTTTACCCCAAATGGGGACGGTATCAATGATTTTTGGCAATTTCAACCTCCCCCAAACGCAGATGAAATTGAATTTATGTCCATTTCCATATTTGATAGGTATGGCAGACTTTTATTTCAGGTGCAACAGAATTCCGTAGGTTGGGATGGAATGTTCAATGGCCGGCCGTTGCCATCCTCTGATTACTGGTTTCGCGCTGTAGCCATGGATAATCGTGTCTTTCAAGGGCATTTTACGCTGAAAAGATAATAGGAACAATATCCTTTCTTTTCGTTTGGCGCTTTCGTAATTTTAAAGCATGAAGTTTCAAGTAGTTTCCGAATTCAGTCCAACCGGTGACCAACCACAGGCCATTCAACAGCTAGCGGAAGGGATACAACAAAATGAACCCCACCAAACGCTTTTGGGAGTAACCGGCTCTGGAAAAACATTTACGGTCGCAAATGTGGTCGAATCCGTTCAACGACCTACTTTGGTACTGGCCCACAACAAAACCTTGGCCGCGCAATTGTATTCGGAATTCAAGCAGTTTTTTCCCAACAATGCCATCGAGTATTTTGTTTCCTATTATGACTACTATCAGCCGGAAGCTTACATTCCAACCAGCGGTCTTTATATTGAAAAAGATCTTTCCATCAACGAGGATATTGAAAAACTCAGATTGAGTACCACCTCATCCCTACTTTCTGGGAGACGGGACGTTCTGGTCGTAGCATCGGTATCGTGTTTATATGGAATTGGTAATCCCATCGAGTTTCAGAAAAATGTTATTTCCATCCATAGGGACCAAATCATTTCTAGGACGCAATTTTTAAAACAACTCGTTCAAAGTCTGTATTCGCGGACCACGGCAGATTTTAGAAATGGAAATTTTAGGGTAAAGGGAGATGTCGTGGACGTTTTTCCGGGCTATGCGGATCACGCCTACCGGGTTCATTTTTTTGGAGATGAAATCGAGGAAATCGAAGCATTGGATCCTTTCAAGAACACCGTTATCGAAGTCTATGAAAATCTAAATATCTATCCCGCCAATATTTTTGTTACCTCACCGGATATTTTACAGAATGCCATTATCCAGATTCAAGACGATCTCGTAAAACAAATAGATTATTTCAAAAGTATAGGAAGGCCCTTAGAGGCGAAACGTTTGGAAGAACGGACCAACTTTGATCTAGAAATGATAAAGGAACTTGGATATTGCTCGGGTATTGAAAACTATTCCCGCTACCTCGACGGACGTGAACCGGGAACACGGCCCTTTTGTCTATTGGATTATTTTCCAGAGGATTATTTGATGGTAATCGATGAAAGTCATGTCACCATTCCCCAAGTGCATGCCATGTACGGTGGCGACCGATCCCGAAAGGAAAATCTGGTGGAATATGGTTTCCGCCTCCCTGCTGCGCTTGACAATCGTCCCTTAAAGTTTGAGGAGTTTGAAGCACTTCAGAACAATGTAATTTATGTAAGTGCCACGCCAGCGGATCATGAACTGCAATTAAGTCAAGGAGTTTATGTGGAACAAGTAATTCGACCTACGGGTTTATTGGATCCTGTAATTGAAGTTCGACCCAGCAAAAATCAAATTGATGACTTGGTGGAAGAAATTCAAAGTAGAGTTGAATTGGACGAACGTACCTTGGTGACCACCTTGACCAAACGGATGGCGGAAGAGTTGGCGAAGTACTTGACCCGAATCAACGTACGCTGCAGATACATCCACAGTGATGTTGACACCTTGGAGCGCGTAGAAATTATGCAAGATTTGAGAAAAGGATTATTCGATGTCCTTATTGGGGTAAACTTATTGCGAGAGGGATTAGACTTACCAGAAGTGTCCCTTGTCGCCATTCTAGATGCAGATAAAGAAGGGTTTTTGCGTAGCAACCGATCTCTCACACAGACCGTGGGAAGAGCGGCCAGAAATTTAAATGGAAAGGCCATCATGTATGCTGAAACCATTACCGAAAGCATGCAAAAAACCATTGATGAGACCAACTACAGAAGGGACAAGCAAATGGCATATAATACCGAAAACGGTGTTGTCCCCAAAGCTTTGAACAAAAATCTGGACAATGCGTTGGCCAAAAATTCTGTGTCCACGTACCATTATCAAAAAGAGGAATTACGCGCGGCAGAACCCGAATTGGAATACCTGACCCCCGATCAGAAAGAAAAAATGATTCGGGAAAAGAGAAAAGCAATGGAAAAAGCGGCCAAGGAACTCAACTTTATGGAAGCGGCCAAACTAAGGGATGAAATCAAAATCCTGCAAGAACAAGATTAAAAAGAGAGCGCCCTCTTTGTAGAGTGCGCTCTCCAACCAACCAACTCAACCAATCATCATGAAACACCTACGTTGGTGCTTTTAACATTCTTTACCCTATTTCAATCAATCGCTTTGGTTTGGGCAAGGCTTCTTCTTTTTTAGGCAAAGCTAACTTCAAAACGCCACTTTCATACTTGGCATCTATTTTAGAGCCGTCGACCGTTTCAGGTAGCGTAAAGGCTCTTTTGAATGCGACGTATGAAAACTCTTTTCTGGTGAACTTTTCTTTGGTTTCGGCAGTCTCCGTCCTGCCCTCGCTCGAAATAGTTAAAACATCATTGTCTACTTCTACCTTAAAATCGTTTTTGTTGGCACCAGGTACCGCCAGCTCTAGTTCAAAGCCGTGGTCCTTTTCTTTTATGTTAACGGCAGGTACGTTCACATTCAACCTATCCATACCGCCGAACCAATCCGGCCCTAAAACATCATTCATCAATGATGGAAAAAACAGATTATTTCTTTTTACAATACTCATGGTGAATCTCTTTTACGTTAAAAATTAAAATCACCTTATCTAAGTCAAATCATGTACCAAGTAAAAATAAATGTCATTTTGACATTAAGTTGATATGTTTTAATGCCATTTTGGCATTAATTGTAATGTGCTTTGAAGATATCGATAAGAACTTGCGGAGGAACTATCTTATCCGGATAGGTATCCATTACCTTAAGGACTTGCGCTATTCCTGCCGGTGGCAGCCCCATTTTGAGGCCTAAATTATGAAGTGTATTAATTTCCTTTTCATGCTGCTCTTGGTCAACGTTCATAAGCAATAAAAGTCGATGGAACTGAACAATACGCTCTGCTTCGGACTTAAACACAGGTTTGGTGGTTTTCCTTTTCAACAACGTATCGAAGGTATCTTTACTTATACCCAAGTTTGAAGCCACTTTGACCAGAAACTGGTACTCTGACTCCTTCAGGGATTGATCCACCCGGGCGAAGGCAATCATTTCTGATAAAATATTCAACTTTTCTTGATCGGAATCCATGGATACTTGTTAAACAGCTACCTAAAAAGAATAACTCCAAACCTTTGGATTTAGTGTACAAAAAAATCCTGGAAAAACTCCAGGATTTTCTAGCTAACTCAAATAATTCCAGTATTAGGCCATAACTCGTACGGATACTGTAAATATTTTGCCTTCTTTGATTACCGGCAATTCCACTTTTTGGTAATTCAAACGACCCTTTACAAATCCCTCCAAAGTGGCATCTGGTGTATCGACAGACAGCACTACAATTTCTCCTTCTTTATTAATCGTGAATCGAACATCTGCCATGATTTCACCCTCCTCTAAGGGAAACGTGTTTCTATTTAGAATTTTCTGGATTTGTGTGGACAATTTTTTCTCTGGAACCGTGGAATCGTTTGCATGTGCGGCCCCTAATGCAAATAAGCACAAGGCCATAAGGGTAATACCTACTTTTTTCATGATGACTTTTCGTTTTTTGATGTTTATAATTTGGATGGGCCCCATATTTCTCATTTGAAGCCTTCCTTAACCGTTATTCAAGAACGGGTCTGTTTAAAAGACACCACAAAAATAAGGGGAAACATTGCTACATATTCTTCGAACCTATTGTATTTAACCCACTTTTAACTTAGCTAACCCTGAGGTAATCTATCTGACGAATAACCAGTAAGGAGCATCCATTTAAAAGACTTTATTAAAATCTCTTAATACCCTAAAACAAATTGAAGGAATTCTTTAAATCTTCTTTTTTTCTGTTGTGGAATACCCGTTGTCAAGGGAAAACTAAAAAAGGAGCAATGTTAAGACAACGTTGCCCCTTTTTGGATAAAACCTAAAAACACAACCATTATGTAGTCCATCCCATATCGACCACATACTGTTTCTTAATTTCAAAATCATCTTTGTTGACCTTCATTTTATTCAATGCTTGGTTCAAAAAACATGGAGGTAACGATAATCAAATTTTGTTGTCCAAATGACTGTGCACTCTCCCTGTTTTAATGAAAATCCCTTTACAATCAAACTATTGTTTTAATAAAGATTGAATTCTGGTTCAACTTTTCTTGAATTTGTTTGTAAGATGTATATACTACTATATGGTTTTTTGCAGCGAGATGTCCCCAAATAGGCAAAACACTAAAATACAACCGCAGTTACCAAAACAGGAAAGCCCTATACTATCCTACCTTTTTTATTTATGACAAATACATTATCGATGTATTTAAAAGAAGGCGGATATCTTTATTTGTTACGCAAAATCAGCTTTTTTAACACATTTTTGATATGTTTTTGGGAAAAAATTTACGATTTTTTCAGCTATACATTAAAAAAAGAGCTTGTTTTCAAGCTCTTTTTTTTAGAGAGAAAGGTTTAT
>NZ_CAKZYF010000144.1 GCF_937884665.1 uncultured Allomuricauda sp.
CAGCCATCATATTGTCCGCAATGCAACTTCCTCTATCGTGGGATACCAAATCAAATTTATCCACCCCCATTTTATCCATAAGTTTCACCAGGCTCTTGGCTACCCCTTGATGGGTAAGGTCCTGCTTTAGGCTTTTATCAGATTGTCCATAAGCTAATTGGTCTACTGAAATCACATAGTAATCTTTCGCCAAATCAATCATTTGGTCATGAAAACCCCACCATGATTCTGGGAATCCATGAATCATCAAAATGGGTGATTTATGGGGATAACCAGCGGTTACAAAATGCCAAACGGAGCCCTCTACCTCCACGAACCAATGGATACCAAAACGTTTTCTCCTAGGAATTCCAATTCCCCGTGCTTGTTGAAGGATCCCTTTGGGGGTGCTGCTGCAGGATAGCGGTTCATATCCTTGGTAAATTTTGCAAGTTCATAGGGTTGGTAGCTGATGGGTACGCCAGTACCAACATTTGTTAATTCATCAGGCATTGTAGCCAGTAAATCACCTTGATCCTGTTCTTGACCAAAAACGGTAAAGCTTAACAACGTACTCATCGCAAAAAGCATCAATACTTTTTGCATGAGAGAATTTAATTGAATCGTTTTTTTCATTTTGGTATAGGTTTACAATTGTTTATACCCTTAAAACTATTTTTAAGAAATGTGTTATCCGTTAAACTAATTGAAGAAATAATTAAGGTATGCTTTCTTTTTTCCAACCTTTTATAAAATCTATAAATACATTGAAAACACCGTTTTATAATCGATCTATCCAAAATTACCGGGAGGGCCATTTTACATTTGAAAAGGGAAAAAGCAAAAATTTATCAAAGAAATGCAATGTCCGAAGACCAAGTTTCATCCCCAGGTTTTTCTACCTATTTGCACAATTCCCATTTCAAATGAATTCCAGTAGTCTCTTTTTCAATTATGACTCTGCGGTATCAGGAAATTTTAAGTCTCATTTCCCTAAACCTCACAGGTGTATCCCCGGTTATCCTCTTAAAGAACTTGATAAAGTTTGTAGCCTCTTTGAAACCACATTTATAGGCAATCTCTTTTACCGGGGCATTGGTAGCTACCAAATTGCGCTTCGCCTCTAATATGATGTAATTGTTGATATATTCCTTGGCCGTCTTTTTCGAGAATGCCCTGCTCAGTTTATTCAATTGTTTATATGGTATGTTCAAAAGATTGGCATAATATTTAGCAGATCGGGTGTATTTGTATTTTGTAGAGACCAGATTTTGAAATTTTACAAATTGTCCATAATCTCCGTAGTATGATTTCAAGGCATGACTTGTACGTAATTGTGCCTTCAATAAGAATACGGTTAACATGGAGGCGACGATATCCTCCCTGATCACCCCAAGATTAAAGGACAATTCCCTTTGCAATGCATTCACAAATATTTCCATGTCTCCAAAGGTTTTGAAAAGCGAGGGGTTTAGATGGTAATTGGACAAAAAACTTATTTTGGAAAATGCGGATAACGATAAATGTTTAAGTAAGAACTCTTCAGTAAAAATCAATATATAACCCTTATAGCTGGAGGTTTTATCAAATTTATGTATCTGTTCCTTAGATATGAACAGACAGTCGCCCGCCATCATCTTGTAAGCTATGAAATCGACTTCATGGGTCATTTCACCCTCCATTAATAAAAGTAAGGTAAAGAAATCTATACGATGGGATTTGAAGGGATCCTTGCTTGTTGATGAAGTCTCGAAAGAGAAAACATCTTCCATTTTCAATAGTCGATAGCCAAAATCTCTTCCGTGTTTATCGCATTCAAATTGTGAATGTATGAATGTGTTTTCTTTCATAGCGGGAAGTAAAAGTTAATTGAACAGGATATTGATTATCTTAAAAAAGTATATTTGGGCGATACCGTAAAACCAACTTACTACAAGTAAAAAATATACTTCCAATGGTTAAATTGGCCTGTTATTTATTTTGAGAAACTTAGATTAAATACACAATCTTTAAGATGCCGTTTTAAGTGTTCTGATATTTCTTCGGAGCTCTTACTTTTCAATCATTAATTGGTTGAAGACAATTTCTTGATTTTCGAATTGTGCTAATCCACAGTGATTATAAGATAGGAGTCCGTTCTGTCATTTAAATCTTCTTCGGTTTAGTTTTTTACTCAACCATTGCGGAGTGACCCCAAAGAAATTCGCAATTTTTCTCCAAGATACTTCGTTGATAATTTCAGGATATTGGGAATATAGGAAATCTAACTTGGAATCAATACCCATGGCCTTTATGGAAATGAACATTTTATCTTCCAACAAGTTTTCCAGTAGTCTTTTCCGAAAATAGACGCCAATACCATCAGAATATAAATAACTATTGTTGAACAATGCGTGGGGTATAAGAATACCTTCGGTATCCGTTACTGCCGAAACTACATCGTTTACAATGGACCGGGTTAAAAAGCTTGAAATATTGCTACATAGATTTTTTGATTTAAAGAAACGTGTTATTGTCTGTTCATTTTCGTTAAAATATTCTGTGATTACAATACCTTTTGAGATGAAGAGCATATCAACACAGATTTTTGAATGGGGGAATATGATGCTGCCCTTCTTAAAACTAACTTGTTTAATGTGCCGCTTAAATTCCTTCCACTCTTCCTCAAAGGGTTGTTCTACGTATTTGTCCAGTTCCCTTTTAAAGAATTCAAATGGCCCTTCTTTCATTAGTGGTCTTCTCGTTTTATGGACTCCCAAAGATGGTCTCCCTGAACTTCATCGGAGTATCCCCGGTTGCATTTTTAAAGAATTTTATAAAGTTGGTTGCCTCTTTAAAACCATATTCAAAAGCCATCTCTTTTATGGACATATTGGTCGCTGCCAGACTGCGCTTGGCTTCGAGGATTGTGTAATCATTAATGTAATCTTTGGCGGTACTTTCTGTAAATACCTTGCTAAGTTTGTTCAGCTTTTTATAGGATAGGTTCAAAAGACTGGCATAGTGTTTTGCTGATCTTGATTCCCTATGATACATGGAAACGAGGTATTGAAACTTTGAAAATGTCCCAAAATCCCCATGATAAGACTTTACGGAATGGCCCGCGTGGAGTTGTGCTTTTAACAAGAAAACAGTCAACATAGACGCTACTAGATTTTCCTTGATTATACCAAGGTCCAAAGCAAGTTCTCTTTTCAACGCGGTTATAAATAATTCGATATCCCCAAAATCCTTGAACATCGCTGGGTTTAAAACATAGTTGGATAAAAAACTTATTTTGGAAAAAGCGGACTGTGAAAAATTCCGCATCATAAAATCCTCGGTAAAATTCATAATGTACCCTCTACCTGTGGATGATTTGTTGAACTTATGGATTCGTTCATGGGATATGAAAAGGCAATATCCTTTCTCCAAGGTGTAGGTAATGAAGTCCACTTGATGGCTGGCCTCTCCTTCGGTCAATAGTAGGAGTGTAAAATATTTTATTCGATGGGATACGAAGGGGTCAACACTCGTGCGAATTCTCCGGGAATAAATATCTTCAAGCTTAAACCATTGAAAACCGATATCTTGTATTGATTCCTTAGAATCTGGAACTGTTTCTAAATCGTCGTTGTTTTCCATATCTACAGATAAAGAACTTGTAATCCGATATTGCTTTAGAGCTTTTTCTACCGGACTTACGGACCAAAGCTAAATGTTAAAATTAATTTTCAAAAGGTTGAAGATTGCCTTAAAACGATAAAAGTTGGACATGGCGGACCTAGCGCACCGTTTT
>NZ_CAKZYF010000145.1 GCF_937884665.1 uncultured Allomuricauda sp.
TATACAATTTATCTTGATATCAATCGTGTTACCTACCAAGATGCCCGGATATTTCTTCCCTAGGCCGTATTTTTTTCGGTTAAAAGAGAAAGCCCCTTTGAAAATATTGTCCTTATATTCCATTGGAATAACGACTTCAATATCGGTGCCAAGCATCTGGAGCGTGCCCTTTAGCCGCAATAAGTTGTTCATTTTCTCTACCGAACTTGATTTAAAACAAATTATGGGATATTTCTTAACATAGAAAAATTCCATACTTCTTAAGTGTTCATCCCTTTTTGAAATACCGGTTTGTATGGTTACGGGGGTGAGGCAGACATTAAAAAAGGAATTCCCCATATTTTGTAAATCCAGGTATATTTGACCATCAAACCCAGAAACAATTCCCCTAACCGTCAATATACCCAACTTCTTAACTTTGAAGGTCACATAGGAATCTCCTGGTTCAACGTTCAAAAATCCGGTCACCATGATTTCTTTATGAAAAACAAATTTGATATGTTTTCTTTAGTAATGATATTCTTGTTGATTTTCTGAGTATTTCTATTTGAGTTATAGACCAATTCACCAAAGCTAGCCTATATATGAATTCAGGAATTACCCTGAACCAATTTGCAAGAAGTAGTCCTGCTACCATGATTATATGGGCAAGTAATGCCCAAACCAAACCAACAATAATATGGGCCTTGTAATTTTTGATGTGGTTGCGTAATTGTTTTAATGCCCAAAAGTAGAGGGGAATAAATAGGACAATGGAGGTCAAAAGACCTGGATTATACTGGAACTTGACCAAGCCCGCGAGAACATGGACAACCCCATTAATGAATACTATGCTCACCATTGCAATTAGCGGAAACGTATGCTTTGGACTTCGCAACAGGGCCAATAGTCCTACCAACCATACCAAAGAAGTGTTTATTACAAATATCGATTCCTTTGTAAGTGGTTTTATTGAAGCGTCCGGTTTGCCCAGGCTATTCAAAATAAAATTATTATTGAACGCGTAGAATGCATAATAATTTCCAAAAAGATCAACCCAGTGTTCTTCAAACTGGTGTAAAATATAAGCGATTAATAAAATTACTGCCAGAAACCGAAGATTTGAAAATTGAGAATGGTCATCTGCACTATTATTGAAAGCGAATATCACTATTCCCATGAAAGGGATTGCATAAGTGCCAATTTTCATCCAATGTTCAACCAGAAATTCAAATTGGCCAAGTGGTGCCCATAACATAAAAAATAGCACTAATATTGCCAATAATAAGGGCTTCGATGTTTTCATTTTCTTTATTTTATTCGTTTAACTATTTCTAATCCATCAGGGGAAAATAATTTCTGAAAGACGGCGGCATTGTATGAAGAAGGTTTTTATAAAATGTTTCGTAAAACTTTGATATTCATTTAATTATAATAGTAATGAATAGACTTTCACCTGTTTCTCTTTTCCTTTCAGAAGCACATCTCCCAAGCATGTCGACTTTAAATGTTCTGGGATTTTTAAATCTTTAATAAGCTTTTCTGATACTAGTAAGGGCACATTGTAATTATTGCATTGTTTTTGAATACGTGCAGAGGTATTGATCACATCGCCGTGAAAGGCCAGTTGCTTTTTGACGAACCCAACTTGCGCAATCATTAGGGCACCTCCATGAACACCAGCCTTAAATCGAGGATAAATACCATAATTTCTTTGGTAATAGTTCCCTCTGGATAATTGACATTGCTGAAACTCAAAAAATAAGGCCACACAATTGTTGTTTGTAATTCCCTTAGCGTAGGGCCATGTTAAAACGACCTCATCGCCAACGTATTGATAGATTTCAGCTTCAAATTTTGAGACCACTGTATTCAAGTCATAAAAGCAGTCTTGAATGAATAGACTATACTTGAGATGTCCAAGTATTTCGGCAATGGTGGTAGAATCCTTTAAGTCCAGAAACATAAAAATCCGATCCTCTTCTTTTGGAGTTTTATATTGCCCCAGAAGGATTTTGGCAAAAACACCTTTCCCAAATCTTTCATTCGCCACCTTTATAAGAAAAATAACCAGACATGAACAAAAAACCATAAAAAGCAAAATAATTTCAAAACGTTCGTCAAAGGTCACGGAAGAGGTACTATAATGAAATTTATTAATAAAACTATCTAAAGCGACCAGTTTTAAAATTCCTACTGTAATAACTAAATCAACAACAATTTTTAATATTAGCTGCTTGCCCAAACTAAGTGATTTTGTGAGGTACTTATCAGATAAAAATTCCACCGTGCCGTAAAGGAATCCCAGTACAAAACCCAATAAAATATGGAAAAGCAAATGCTTTATTCCCGAAAAATTCAAACTTCCATTATGCCTAAAATCAAAATTCCAATAAAGTCCGAAATAATCAAAAACGTAAAAGAAACCTAAACAAAACGTCCAAATAATCGCGGAAGTGAAATCTGTACCAAGAAACGTTGAGGTTTTTACAGTTATTATCATAACATTGATTAGGTTTCGTTGTTTATTTTTTCAACTCAAAAGGCGCATAAGATTTTTGAATAAGCATTTAGATATTGACCAATCATTCTCGATGATTTGATTTTAAATCTCCTTTGGCGATCCATGTTGCATTCGTGCCCTTTTATTTGTTAAAATGTTCTTCTAAATACGTATCAAGACTCCAATCACCCCCGCCAGCGAAAAAGATATAGAAATACACAAAGCAGTACAATGCTGCCAGTTCCCCACCGTTG